>NZ_JBQENM010000025.1:0-106982 GCF_052044795.1 Ensifer sp. 22521 | reverse complement strand
GCCGGCGCGATCTTCCAGGCGGGAATGGCGATCGGGAAGTTCCAGGGCGTGATGATGCCGACGACGCCGACCGGCTCGCGGGTGATCTCGACGCCGATATTGGGTCGCGCCGACGGCAGCACTTCGCCCGCCAGTCGCAGGCATTCGCCGGCGAAGAAGTCGAAGATCTGGCCGGCACGCACCGTCTCGCCGATGCCTTCGACAAGCGTCTTGCCTTCCTCGCGCGACAACAGCCTTCCGAGCTCGTCCTTGCGGGCAAGGATCTCGTCGGCGGTCTTCCTCAGGATCGCGTGGCGCTCGAGGATGCCGGAGCGCGACCAGGTCGGGAACGCAGCCTTGGCAGCGGCGATCGCGGCGCGGGCATCGTCGGCAGACGCACGGGCATATTCGCCCACAACGTCATTGGTGTCGGACGGGTTGATGTTGGCAACCCCGTCACCGCCGACCCACTCGCCGGCAATCAGGTTCTGGTGCAATGTCATAGGCTTCGAGCCTCCTTCATAAACACGCATGACCGTCCCTCGCGAACGGTGCGCTTAGGAGATGTGTCAGAGCTGGCGAATGGCGACCTGTTCTTCCGCAGCGATCGCTAGCGTGTTGCGAAGCGGAAGGCCGAAACCATGAGCCTCGATCTCGAACACGTCACCTTCTTCTGTGCGAATGCCGTCGCCGAAGGACAGCGTCGCCGTGCCGAACATGTGCACATGGACGTCGCCCGGCTGGCGGAACAGGCCGTATTTGAAATGGTGATGCTCAAGATTGGCAAAACTGTGCGACATGTTGGATTCGCCTGACAGGAACGGCTTCTCCCACAGCACCTTGCCGCCGCGCAGGATGCGCGACATGCCGCGGATATCCTCAGGCGCAACTCCGATGCGGATTTCCGGGCCGAAGCTCGCCTGGCGCAGCTTCGAGTGCGCCAGCCAGAGATAGTTGACCCGCTCGGTCTTGTGGTCGGAAAACTCGTTGGCGACGGCGAAACCAATACGGAACGGAACGCCCGTGTCGGAGATCACGTAGATGCCGGCCATTTCCGGCTCCTCGCCGCCATCCTCGGCAAAGGCGGGCGAAACGAGTGCCGAACCTGGCGCCACGGCGGAGGTGCCGTTGCCCTTGTAGAACCACTCCGGCTGCACGCCGGATTCGCCGGCTTTCGGCTTGCCGCCTTCGAGCCCCATGCGGAACATCTTCATCGAGTCCGTCAGGGTCTCTTCGGCCGCCTCGCTCGTCTTCTTGTGCATGGCGTCGCGGGTTGCGGCGGAACCAAGATGGGTGAGACCCGTGCCGGTCAGGTGCAGATGCGCCGGATCCGGATGGGTGATCGGCGGCAGGAAGCGTCCCTCCGCATAGGCCTTGTCGAGGTCGACGGCGGCGCCAAGACCCTTGGTCTCGATCGTCTGCTTCAGGCTGCGCCCGGCATTGGCCGCTTCCATCGCCAGAGCGTAGACGCTTGCAGCACCATTGACCGCATGCGCGGTTTCACCGGGCAAACGCACCGCAACCGTTATCGATCCGTCTTCGTTCCTGATCTGCGAAATCAGCACGATCCTGTCCTTCCTGTCGTCGTTCGGGTCGCGGTCTTCGCCTTCTCAAGGCAAAAGCGTCCCCGTGGCTGGCTTTCGCCATCCAATTCCAGCGGGCCAATCCGCCGATCCTGGCAGCCGCGGCTGCCGGTGAATGTTACTGGTTCGCGTCGGGTCTTATGGCTTTCGGCTCAACCCTTGTTCTTGTTGTAGACATCGAAGAACACGGCTGCGAGGAGCACGAGGCCCTTGATCAGCTGCTGGTAATCGATGCCAATGCCCATGATCGACATGCCGTTGTTCATCACGCCCATGATGAAGGCGCCGATCACCGCGCCGATGATCTTGCCGACGCCGCCGGACGCCGAGGCGCCGCCGATGAAGCATGCCGCAATCACGTCGAGTTCGAAGCCGACGCCGGCCTTCGGCGTTGCCGAGTTGAGGCGGGCGGTGATGATCATGCCGGCGAGTGCCGCAAGCACGCCCATGTTGACGAAGGTGTAGAAGGTGAGCCGTTCGGTGTTGATGCCCGAGAGCTTGGTCGCCTTGACGTTGCCGCCCATGGCGTAGATGCGGCGACCGATGGTCGAGCGCGTTGTGATGAAGGTATAGAGCGCGATCAGCACGGCCATGGCGATCAGCACGTTCGGCAGGCCGCGATAGGTCGCAAGCTGGAAGCCGATGAACAACGCAACGACGGCAATGACCGCCATCTGTACGGCGAAGAAGACGAATGGCTCGTTCTCCGTGCCGTGCTGTTCGTTGATCTTGCGGTCGCGAATGCCCGCATAGATCGCGTAGCCGACCAGAGCTATGACGGCGACGAGCGCCACCATGTTCTGAATGGTCTCGGGCGCCGGGTTGAGGAAATAGAGGAAATCCGGAACGAAGCCCGTCGAAAGCAGCTGGAACTCTTTCGGGAACGGGCCGATCGGACGTCCGCCGAGCACCACATAGGTGAGCCCGCGGAACACCAGCATGCCGGCAAGCGTGACGATGAAGGACGGAATCTTCTGGTACGCAACCCAATAGCCCTGGGCCGCCCCCATGATGCCGCCGACGATCAGACAGGCCGGGATAACGACAAAGGCGGGCAGCCCCCATTTGACCAGCATGATCGCCGAGATCGCGCCGATGAAGGCGACGATCGAGCCGACCGACAGGTCGATATGGCCGGCGACGATGATCAGGAGCATGCCGAGCGCCATGATGACGATGAACGAGTTCTGCAGCACCAGGTTGGTGATGTTGACCGGCTTGAACAAGACGCCATTGGTGACGAACTGGAAGAACAGCATGATCACAACGAGCGCGACCAGCAGGCCGTATTCGCGGATGTTGTTCTTGAGATAGTCCCCGATCGAGGGCTTGTTGTTTTGGGTGCTCGTATCGGCGACCATTAGTGTTTCTCCCCTGAACGCATGATGGCACGCATGATGGATTCCTGGCTCGCTTCCGCCTTCGAGAGCTCCGCGACGATGCGGCCCTCGTTCATGACGTAGATGCGATCGCAGGTTCCAAGCAGCTCCGGCATTTCCGATGATATCATCAGAATGCCTTTACCCTCGGCGGCAAGCTGGTTGATGATGGTGTAGATCTCATACTTAGCGCCGATGTCGATGCCGCGCGTCGGCTCGTCGAGAATGAGAACTTCCGGATTGGTGAACAGCCACTTGGACAGCACGACCTTCTGCTGGTTGCCGCCCGAGAGGTTGACCGTTTCCTGATAGATCGAGTGCGAACGGATGCGCAGCTTCGAGCGATAGTCGGAGGCGACCTTCGCTTCCTTGCGGTCGTCGATGACGCCGTTCGCGGCAACCGCCTTCAGGTTGGAGAGTGTCGTGTTCTCCTTGATGTTGTTGATCAGCACGAGGCCGAGCTGCTTGCGGTCTTCGGTGACGTAAGCGAGACCCGCATCGATCGCCCGCGGAATCGTGCTGACATCGACGGGCTTGCCGCGCATCGTCACGTCGCCGGTGATCTTGTGGCCCCAGGACTTGCCGAAGATGCTCATCGCCGTCTCGGTGCGCCCTGCCCCCATCAGCCCGGCAATGCCGACCACTTCGCCGGCGCGCACGGTGAAATTGACGTCGTGCAGGAACTGCCGGTCGCGGTGGTGCTGGTGAAAGACATTCCAGTTTTTCACCTCCAGCAGCGTCTCGCCGATCTTGGGCTCGCGCGGCGGGTAGCGGTCTTCCATAGCGCGGCCGACCATGCCTTTGATAATCCGGTCCTCGCCGACATCTTCGGTCTGACAGTCGAGCGTTTCGACGGTTCCGCCATCGCGCAGGATGGTGATTTGGTCGGCGACTTTGCGGATCTCGTTCAGCTTGTGCGAGATGATGATCGAGGTCATGCCCTGCGTGCGAAACTCCATCAGGAGCTTCAAAAGCGCATCGGAATCGGTTTCGTTGAGCGAGGCGGTCGGCTCGTCGAGGATCAAGAGCCGCACCTTCTTCGAAAGCGCCTTGGCGATCTCGACCAGTTGCTGCTTGCCGACGCCGATGTCGGTGATGAGCGTTGCCGGGCTCTCGCTGAGGCCCACCTTCTTCAGGAGCTCCTGGGTGCGGGCAAAGGTCTGCGGCCAGTGGATCACGCCGTTGCTGGCGATCTCGTTGCCGAGGAAGATGTTCTCGGCGATCGACAGCAGCGGCACCAGCGCCAGTTCCTGGTGGATGATGATGATGCCAAGGTCTTCGCTGTCGGAGATCGTCGAGAAGCGACGCGCTTCGCCACCGTAGTGGATCTCGCCTTCATAGGTGCCGGCGGGATAGACGCCGCTCAACACCTTCATCAGCGTCGACTTGCCGGCGCCGTTTTCGCCGACGAGCGCGTGGATCTCGCCTTCGCGGACCTTGAAGCTGACATTGTCCAGCGCCTTGACGCCCGGGAACGTCTTGGTGATGCCCCGCATTTCAAGAATGATATTGTCCATGTTCAGTCATTCCAGCGGCAGTCTGCGAGAGAGTACCGGCTCCGTCTTCTGGATAAAAGGGCCCGCGCGCTTGCACGGGCCCTTCCCGTTGAAAAAGATCAGTTGTTGATCTGGTCTTCGGTGTAGTAGCCCGAGCTGACGAGCACGTCCTTGACGTTGGACTTGTCGACGGCAACCGGCTTCAGCAGGTAGGACGGAACGACCTTGACGCCATTTTCATAGGTCTTGGTGTCGTTCACCTCAGGCTCCTTGCCTTCCATGATCGCGTTGACCATGCCGACCGTTACCTTGGCGAGTTCGCGCGTGTCCTTGAAGATCGACGAATACTGTTCGCCGGCAAGGATCGACTTGACCGACGGCAGCTCGGCGTCCTGGCCGGTGACAACCGGCATCGGCATGTCGCCCGAGCCGTAGCCGACGCCCTTCAGCGCCGAGATGATACCGATCGAGAGGCCGTCATAGGGCGAAAGCACGCCATCGACCTTGGCGTCGGTGTAGTTCGACGACAGCAGGTTTTCCATGCGGGCCTGGGCGACAGCACCGTCCCAACGCAGCGTGCCGACCTGGTCCATGCCCTTCTGGCCGGACTTGACGACGATCTTGCCGCTGTCGATCAGCGGCTGCAGAACTGACATCGCGCCGTCGTAGAAGAAGAAGGCGTTGTTGTCGTCAGGCGAACCACCGAAGAGCTCGATGTTCTTGGGCTCGGTTGCGCCATCGAGCTTGAGGCCCTGCACCAGCGACGTCGCCTGCTGCACGCCAACCTGGAAGTTGTCGAAGGTGGCGTAGTAGTCGACATTGCCAGAGTCACGGATCAGACGGTCATAGGCGATAACCTTGACGCCGGCGTCATGGGCCTTCTGCAGGATGTCGGAGAGCGTCGTGCCGTCGATGGCGCCGATGACCAGAACCTTGGCACCCTTGGTCACCATGTTCTCGATCTGGGCGAGCTGGTTCGGGATGTCGTCGTCAGCGAACTGCAGGTCCGGGGTGTAGCCGGCTTCCTTGAACAGCTTCTCCATCGTCTCGCCGTCGGAAATCCAGCGGGTCGACGTCTTCGTCGGCATGGAAATGCCGACCGTGCCCTTGTCCTGCGCAAATACGGGCGCAGCGAAGGACGCGATCGAAATCGCAGCGGCTGCGAGAAGCGAAGTCATCAATTTCATCAGTTCTCTCCCAAAAAAGTTGAAGCCGGCAGGCAGAGCCTTTCCGTCTATGCGCAGCAATCCGCGGACCGGGATCTCGTCTCCGGCCGCGGATCAAGGTGAAGGAGAGGCCTCCCCGCCTCGCATGCTCCTACATGCGCTGGCACATGAGCAAAAACTGGAATCAAAACATATAACTGTCAAATACAATATTACTTTGAACGCATACCAAAATTGTTATAGCACGTGCGAACAGTGTGATTTTTGAAAATATTTGAAAACCAAAAAAACCACAGGGGTTGGAAATGCGTGACCAGAAGGCAAGCGCCACCGGGACGGCCGGCGAACTCTTCGATTCAGCACTCTTTCGCTCCGGCTTGAAGATCAGCCACCTCCGGCTGATTCTTGCAATTGACGACCACAGGCGCATCAGCGCCGCCGCGGAAGCCCTCGGGACTTCGCAGCCGGCAGCCTCGCGTATGCTGTCGGAAATCGAGACGATGCTGAAGGCGCCGGTCTGCGAACGCATTGCCCGTGGCGTCGAACTGACGCCTTACGGCGAAGCGCTGGCACGGCGGGCGCGCACGATCTTTCTGGAGCTTCGAGAAGCCTCGCGCGAGATCAACGAGCTCAAGACGGGCAGCGGCGGCTCGGTCTCTCTGGGTTCCGTCACCGGCCCGGCGCTCAATCTCGCCGTCCCCGCCATTCGCCAGGTGATCACCGCCTATCCCGGCATCGAGATCAACGTCCAGATCGAAAACAGCAACGTTCTGGCAAGGGAGTTGCTTGCCGCGCGCCACGATTTCATCATCGGGCGCATCCCCGACGACCAGCCGCCGCGGCTCTTCAACATGGTGGAGATCGGGTTTGAAGAAGTCTGCCTGATCGTGCGCGACGGCCATCCGCTGCTCGACAAACCTGTGGTCGGCGCCGAGGATCTGCCCTCCTACGACTGGGTGTTCCAGCCGCCGGGCACGCTGCTCAGGCGCGCCGTCGAGGATAGTTTCGTGGCGGCCGGCGTGAGATTGCCGGCGACCGTCATCAACACCTCTTCGATCATCCTGACGCTGTCGATCGTGCGCCACACCAATGCGATCGCGCCGGTGGCGCTCGACGTCGCCAACCTGATTGCCGGCAACGGCACACCGGCCGGCGAGATCCGCATCCTCAAGACCGAAATCCCGATCCGCATCAAGCCCTATGGGCTGATCACCGCCGAGGGCCGCGCGCTGCCGCCGAGCGCCAAGCTGCTCTACGATCTCATCCTGAAGCAGGGCCGTGCGTGATCAGCCCGGCATGATCAAGTGATCAGCCCGGGCATGATCATGTGATCAGCCCGGGATAACCTCCGGCTGTCATGGTTTCCTTCCAATTGGAGGCATCATGTTCGGAATGTCGGTGTTTCAGTCGGTGCTCGAGCGACTGAAGACGGAAGAGGAAAGCGAGCCGGATCCGGCCGAAGCGTCCCGTGTCACGACGCCGTACGCGCCGGTGTTTGCCAGCGCTCTTTCGGCCGAAAGCGTCGGCGCGGCCTCCTTCGGCGCGGTCGAGCGCGCCTATCGCGACGCCTCTTTCGTCGAGCCGCCGCCTCCGCCGGTCATGCCCGACTATCTCGATCGCACCAGCCTTGCCGAGGTTGCTGCGGAGCTGGCGCTTGCCGACGGCGAAACACAAATGACGCTCGCGGCAAAGCGGCGTGCCTTCGCCGCCCTGAACCATCCAGACCGGCTGCCGGCCGCTTTCCGCGCCAATGCGACCGTGCGCATGAAACTCGCCAACATGCTGATCGACGAAGCCTCGCAGCAGATACGCGCAATCAACCCGGCGGCGTGATCGTCAGCCCGCGGCGCCGTCCCCGTCGCTCTTGCCCTGCTCTTCGTCCGCGGCTTTATCCACGCTCTTCTCGCTCGGCTTATAGAAGACCAGCAGCGCTGCCGAGGCATAGGCCGTCATGGCCAGGAAGATCATGCCCCACATCGCCTGTTCGCCCAGGAACTCGACCACCGTCCAGACGGCGCAGAAGGCCACGATCAGCAGGCGGACCCATAGCGGGCGGTAAAAGGGGTGGTCCGGGTCGATGAACTTGAGCATTCTGTCCTCTGGTGGCCTTATCATGTGCGCCCCATTTACGGGATATTCATTGAAGACAGCAAGTCCAGCGGTCCTCACGCCCCTTGACGGACGCAACTAAAATGGAATAAAAATTCCGAAATGACCCACGTCGGCTACTTCATTCCAAATGAATGGACGGGCCGACTGGGTGCGGAGGTACCAAGGGAGAGGCGCCGGCGCAGCGTTCCAACACGCGATTTTTCGTGGCAATTCTCCGATCGATTCGCGGAATCAGTGTTCCGCGGCGCCTTTGCGCGATGAGCGCCGATCATCACGCCCCTTCCCGGTCGCGAGCCGGAATTCGAGAGAAACTGAGATGACAGTCAGATTTGGTCTTCTGGGCGCCGGACGCATCGGCAAGGTTCACGCGAAAGCCGTCAGCGGCAATCCGGATGCCGTGCTCGTCGCCGTTGCCGACGCCTTCCCTGCCGCCGCCGAAACCATCGCCAAGCAATATGGCTGCGATGTGCGCACCATCGAGGCGATCGAAAAGGCTGACGACATCGACGCCGTCGTCATCTGCACCCCGACCGACACCCACGCCGACCTGATCGAGCGTTTCGCGCGCGCCGGCAAGGCGATCTTCTGCGAAAAGCCTGTCGATCTGGATGCCGAGCGCGTCAAGGCCTGCCTCAAGGTTGTCAACGAGACCAAGGCCAAGCTGATGGTCGGCTTCAACCGCCGCTTCGACCCGCATTTCATGGCCGTCAAAAAGGCGATCGACGCCGGCAAGATCGGCGACGTGGAAATGGTGACCATCACCTCGCGCGATCCGGGCGCCCCGCCGGTCGATTACATCAAGCGTTCGGGCGGTATCTTCCGCGACATGACGATCCATGACTTCGACATGGCCCGC
Source organism: Ensifer sp. 22521 (assembly GCF_052044795.1). NCBI lineage: Bacteria > Pseudomonadati > Pseudomonadota > Alphaproteobacteria > Hyphomicrobiales > Rhizobiaceae > Ensifer > Ensifer sp. 22521. The sequence goes on along the minus strand of NZ_JBQENM010000025.1, from coordinate 98,411 downwards.
TTCCTGCTCGGCGAGGAGCCGGTCTCCGTGACGGCAACCGCCGCCGTTCTCGTCGACAAGGCGATCGGCGAAGCCGGCGACTATGACAGCGTCTCGGTCATCCTGCAGACGGCTTCCGGCAAGCAGGCGATCATCTCCAACTCCCGCCGCGCCACCTATGGCTACGACCAGCGCATCGAGGTGCACGGCTCGAAGGGCGTCGTCTCGGCTGAAAACCAGCGTCCGGTCTCGATCGAGATCGCCAATGGCGAAGGCTACACCCGCCCGCCGCTGCACGACTTCTTCATGACGCGCTACACCGAAGCCTATGCCAACGAGATCGAGAGCTTCATCGCCGCGATCGAAAAGGGTGCGGAAATCACGCCGTCGGGCAAGGATGGTCTCGCCGCATTGGCGCTCGCCGACGCCGCCGTGAAGTCGGTTATCGAGAAGCGTCAGATCAGCGTCGCCTGAGGCTACGGCCGGTAACACATCAAATGGAAAGGCCGGGCGCCACACGCCCGGCTTTTTTCATGCCACCACTCTGGCAAACCGGCATCCGCGCAGGTGCCTCAGCCCTCGGCGCACACCGGCATCTTCTCCCATCGCGGCGCTTCCCGGCCAGTGCTGGGCGCAGCGCCCGGTCGGCCGGAGAGATAACCTTGGATCTGCAGGCAGCCCTCCTCCGCCAGGATCTGCCTCTGCCGTTCGGTTTCGACGCCTTCGGTCACGACCGCGAGCCTGAGGCTATGGCCGAGCGCGATGATGGCGCGGACGATCGCCTGTGCGGAAGGGTCCCTTTCGAGGGCGGCGGTGAAGCTGCAATCAATCTTCAGCTTGTCGAAGGGGAAGGTCTGCAGGTTGCTCAGCGAAGAATGTCCGGTGCCGAAGTCGTCCATGACGATCCGGACGCCGAGGACGCGCAGGCGAACCAGCACCGCCAGCACATCCTCGCGATTGTGCATCAGCGCCGCCTCGGTGATTTCGAGCTCCAGCCGCCAGGGATCAAGGCCGGTCCGACGCAATATGCTCGCGACCTGGTCGAAGAGATTGGGCAGAAGGAACTGGACCGGCGAGATATTGACGGAAATCGGCAGCGGCTCGTTCCATTTTGCCGCTTCCGTGCAGGCCTGTTCCAGCACCCACTCGCCGATCTGGATGATCGAGCCGCTTTCCTCCGCGATCGGGATGAACACGTCAGGGCCGATCAGCCCGCGCTGCGGATGGTTCCAGCGCAGCAATGCCTCGTAGCCGATGATCCTGTCGCTCTGGACTTCGACCAGCGGCTGGTATTCTAGAAAGAACTGGCGGCGAAGCACCGCATGGCGCAGGTCGTTCTCGATCTGCCGGCGGGTGCGAACCGCCTCATCCATTCCCCGGTCGAAGAAGCAGGCGATGCCCTTGCCGCTCTGCTTGGCGCGGTAGAGTGCCGTGTCGGCATTGTTGCGCAACTGATCTGCCGTCTGCCCGTCGACCGGATAGAGCGCAGCACCAATGCTGACGCCGACGGCGGTCGGATCGCGATTGGTATCCATTTCCGCGGCAAACAGCGCCAGGATGCGGTCCGTCAATTGGCGCGCCGCCACCGGCCGCTTGCCGCCCACGTGGATGATTGCGAACTCGTCACCGCCGAGCCGGGCGACCGTGTCGTGCTCTCCGGCAGCCTGGCGCAGGATATCGGCAACCTTCTTCAGGATGCGGTCGCCTTCGCCGTGGCCGAAGATATCGTTGACTGCCTTGAAGCGGTCGAGGTCGAGGCAGAGGATCGCCAACTCTTCGCCCCGCGCAGAGGCCGCCGCCAGCGTCTGGGCCAGCCTGCGGTCGAAGAAGGCGCGGTTCGGCAAATCGGTGAGCGCATCATGATGGGCCAGATGCTCGATCGTGCGCTCGGCTTCCTTCCGTGCCCTCAAGTCGCGCACGAAGATCACTTCGCATTCGCGGCCACGATACTCGATCGTCCGGCACATGAATTCCACCGGAATGGTGCGCCCATCGGCGTTGAGAAGATCGATCTCGCCGGGACCATCCCCGCGCCTGTGTCCCTCGAGCCCTTCCTCGCCGAAGACGAAGATCTCCGACGGGCGGCGCCCGGACAGATCGGAAAACGTCCGACCGGTGAGGCCGGAGAAGCGCTCGTTGGCTTCGACGATGACGCCATCGAAAACGATCGCCATGCCTTCGAGCGAGGCGTTGGCGAGCCCTCTGAGATCGGTCAGCTGCCGATCGACGAAGAGGGCGCCGAAGGCGAGCACGATCAATGTCGTGGAGGCTGCGATGACCCCGCCGGCGAGCCAGGCGGGATGAATGGTGCCGGCGACAGCCACATTGGCCTCCGGCATGAGCGTCACGCCGCTCATCGACGTGAAGTGCATGGTGCAGATTGCCAGCACCAGCAGCAAGGAGGAGACGACCAGCCGCCGCATGCTGCGCAAGGCATGAAAAGCATGAAGCGCGGCACCCGCCAGCAGCGTTCCCACGACGAGCGCCGAAACAGTCGCTTGCGGATCGTAGCTTATGTGCCCGTGGATCTCGATCGCCTGCATGCCGGTGAAATGCATCGCCGCGACGCCGGCGCCAAGCACGAAGCCACCGCAGGACATCGAGAGACGTGAACCACCACCGAGGCCGATTGCAAAGGCGACCCACGACGCGGCTATGGCGACGACCACCGACAGAGCGGTGCCCCAGAGGCCGTAAGCAACCGGCACACCACCATCATAGGCCAGCATGGCGATGAAATGCGTCGACCAGACACCGACACCGCAGGCAAAACCGCTGGCCGCGATCCAGAGGCTGCGCTGGCTACCTTCGCTTCGCCGGGCGCGCAGCAGCAGCAACATCGTTGCGACACTGCCCGCCAGGCAGACGATCGCGGCGGCCACGATAAGGCGCCAGTCATGGTCATCACGTATGCATGCAATCACTGAAAACATGAGTGTCTCCCGCGTCACCGCCACATTGACAAGGAGTCGCTAAATAACTGTAAATTGCATTACTAGAGGTGCTCACCTTCGATACAACCCCAAAAAAGGTTGCGTCAGGCGATGCACTTCAACCGTGCATCAGGAAACGCCGGTGGCGGTAATATCGCCGTCGATCGCGCCCAGCGCCCGCTCCAGATGCCCCTCGAAGACGAGGCGTTGCTCGTCGGGCGCGACCGATATTTCGGGAGCGCCCTGGAGGCGGACCTGCATGGACTGGGCAAGTCCTTCTTCGATCCCCGGCAGCATGAGATCGAAGTATCGGATGCCAGGCCCGGTGACGTGGACAGGCATGCGCTCGTAAAGGCTCAGCATGCGCGAGATGCCGTTGCCGAGCGCAATGCCCGCCTGGCGGAACGCGTAGCCGGCCATGCGATGTCCCTGCCGCGCGCTGGCCGCGATCTTGTCGAGCTCGGCGACGGGAACGAACTTGGCGGGGATGGTATCCGCCGGCACCTCGAAGGCGGCACGCAGAATCCCATAGAACCCGGCTGCCGCCTCGATGCAGCCATAGGCGCCGCAACGGCAAAGGCCCGCCGACGGCGCGTGCAGCATGTGGCCGAAATTCGGCGCGCTGACATCCATCTCGCCGCTCTGGCTCTTGCGGGCAACGCCAAGGCCGATGCTGTGGCCGAGAGAGATCGCCGCAAGCGCCCTGAACCCACCTTCCGGCTTCCGTTCGGCTTGCGCTGCGAGCGCCTGCGCAACCAGCAGCGTCTCATTGCTGAGCATGACTTTCGCGCGCCATTGCGGCGCAAGCAGTGCAGCGAAATCCAGCTCTTCCCGACCGAAGACCGGCGACCACAAAAGCCGCGCCGTGTCGCTGTCGACCAGCCCCTTGCTGCTGATCGAAACGGCGAGCACGCGATCCCGCTCCAGCCTTGAGCGCTGCAGCAGACGTTCGAGCGCATCCACGAATGCGCGGGCGAAAGGGACCGTGCCGCGCTCGTCGTGGTTTCGCGATTCGTCGAAGCGGTCGAGAAGCGTGCCGCCGTAATCGATCAGCGAATATTGCACGATGTCGGAGGAGATCCTGACGACCACGAGATGGCCGTAGTCGCGCCGCGGTGTGAAGAGCACACGCGGCCGCCCTCGCCCACCCTGCACCTGGTGCTCGGCCTTGGCGAGCACCCCCGCCTTTTCCAGCTCCGCCGTGATCGCGGAAACGGTCGCCGAGGCAAGCCCCGTATCAGCAGAAATTTCCGTATGGGAGAGATTGCCGGCACGCCTGAGCGCCGCAAGGACCAGCGCGCTGTTTTGCTGACGCACGAGCTCAGTGCTGGACTTGGTCAGCATGAGACGTCCCTGTCAGTGGCGGATCCTTCGAACACATGCCCCTCCCAAAGCATCTGTTGAACGGCAAGACAAGGCGCCGGACGCCTTGTCGACAGCCTTGTGGCACGGATTTTATCGGCGGCCGAGAAACAACGGACGCGACCGCTCGCTAAGCACCTTGTTGATGCCGCAACCACCGCATTCACGCCGTGTTGACAGCCTCAAAAATCCATGACATTCATTTTCTCGACTGTCGAGAAAATAATTCCGCACGGTGTAGCGGCACGATCTACGACAGCGTTCCAAGGCTGGCGGAGGATGTGCGGGAGGTTCGCACGCTCAGCCGGCCCTCACTCGGGAGGATGAAATGAAATCCGTTTTGAAGCTGATGGCAGGTGTTGCCGTCATCGTTTCCCTGCATTCCGTTGCCCAGGCAAAGGACCTGGTCGTCGGCGTGTCCTGGTCCAACTTCCAGGAAGAGCGTTGGAAAACCGACGAAGCCGCCATCAAGGCAGCACTCGAAGCCTCCGGCGACAAGTACATCTCCGCTGACGCACAGTCGTCGGCCGCCAAGCAGTTGACCGACATCGAGTCGCTGATCGCCCAGGGCGCCAATGCACTGATCGTGCTTGCCCAGGACAGCGACGCCATCGGCCCGGCGATCGAAAAGGCCGCTGCCGAAGGCATCCCGGTCGTCGGCTACGACCGCCTGATCGAAAACCCGGCCGCCTTCTACATCACCTTCGACAACAAGGAAGTCGGCCGCATGCAGGCCCGCGAAGTGTTCAAGGTGAAGCCGGAAGGCAACTACGTCTTCATCAAGGGTTCTTCGGCTGACCCGAACGCCGACTTCCTCTTCTCCGGACAGATGGAAGTGCTGAAGGAAGCCGTCGACGCTGGCAAGATCAAGAATGTCGGCGAAGCCTACACGGATGGCTGGAAGCCTGAAAACGCCCAGAAGAACATGGAGCAGTTCCTGACCGCCAACGACAACAAGGTCGATGCGGTCGTCGCCTCCAACGACGGCACCGCCGGCGGCGCGATCGCAGCCCTCGATGCGCAAGGCCTCGCAGGCTCGGTCCCGGTCTCCGGCCAGGACGCCGACAAGGCGGCGCTGAACCGCGTTGCCTTGGGCACGCAGACCGTTTCGGTCTGGAAGGATAGCCGTGAACTCGGCAAGCGCGCCGCAGAAGTCGCCGTCGAACTTGCCGGCGGCAAGAAGATGGAAGAAGTCGCCGGCGTCACCACCTTCAACGGCGGACCGAAGGGTGTGGCCATGCAGTCGGTCTTCCTCGCACCGCTGCCGATCACCAAGGACAACCTGAACGTCGTGATCGACGCAGGCTGGATCTCCAAGGAAGAAGCCTGCCAGGGCGTCAAGGGCGACGTCGCGGCCTGCAAATAAACCGCATCAGCAGAACTGAGCGCTGACGTCAGACAAGCGCCGCAACGCAACCCGTTGCGGCGCTTGCGCAAGGTGTGTGCCGGGCGGACAATGCCAGATGCACAACCAGCGCAGCTCAACGAAAACGCTCGATCTCTGCCGTCGCACCGGACTTGTCGCGTCGATCCCGGCTCTTGGTGCCACCTGACGCGACGACATCAACACAAAAAGTGGGGGAAGGCACGTCCATGGCCGACATCACACAAGGCAATACGCAGGGCGCACAAGCAAACCGCGCCCGCACAGCGGACGAAAACCCGGTGAAGCGCTTCTTCCGCGCCACCGAAATCGACACCCGGCTGCTCGGCATGGTCGGCGCGCTCGTCATCATCTGGATCGGCTTTCAGATCATGACCGGCGGCCTGTTCCTGACGCCGCGCAACCTGTGGAACCTGACGGTCCAGACGTCTTCCGTCGCCGTGATGGCGACCGGCATGGTGCTGATCATCGTCACCCGCAACATCGACCTTTCCGTCGGCTCCGTGCTGGGCTTCTGCGGTATGGTCATGGGCGTCATGCAGGTAAAATTCCTGCCGCAGTATCTCGGCCTGGAACATCCGGCCATCTGGATCATCACGCTTTTGAGCGGCATCGCCGTCGGTGCCGCCATCGGCGCCCTCCAGGGCTCGATCGTCGCCTTCCTCAACGTGCCCGCCTTCATCGTCACGCTCGGCGGCCTGCTCGTCTGGCGCGGCGCCACCTGGTTCGTGACCAGCGGCCAGACGGTTGCGCCGATGAATACCACCTTCCGCCTGATGGGCGGCGGCACAGAAGGCTCGATCGGCGCAACGGCAAGCTGGATCGTCGGCATCCTCGCCTGCATCGCCATCGTCGCTGCCATCCTCAATTCGCGAAAGCAGCGCAAGCGCTTCCGCTTCCCGCTGCGCCCGGTCTGGGCGGAGTACTTCCTGGCGATCCTCGGTTGTATCCTGGTGCTGGGCGCAATCACCGTCGCCAATAGCTACTACTGGCCGACCAACATCGCCCGCAAATATGCCGACGCCAACGGCATCGCCTGGCCGGAAGGCGGACTGCAGATCTCGCACGGCATCGCCATTCCGGTTCTCGTCGCCATCGCCGTCGGCATCGTCATGACCTTCATCGCCACACGGCTGCGCTTCGGCCGCTACGTATTCGCGCTCGGCGGCAACCCGGAAGCAGCCGAACTTGCCGGCATCAAGACGCGCTGGGTCACCGTCAAGATCTTCACGCTGATGGGCATACTGTGCGCCATCGCCGCGGCAATCTCGACCGCCCGCCTCAATGCGGCGACCAATGCGCAGGGCGAGCTCGACGAGCTCTATACGATCGCCGCCGCGGTCATCGGCGGCACCTCGCTTGCCGGCGGCGTCGGCACGATTGCCGGCGCCATGATCGGCGCGCTCGTCATGCAATCACTACAGTCGGGCATGGTGCTCCTGGGGATCGACAGTCCGTTCCAGCGCATCGTCGTCGGCGTGGTTCTCGTCGTCGCCGTCTGGCTCGACACCATCTACCGCGCCCGCGCCAAGTAAGGAGTACGATCCATGAAAGACCAACGCACTCCGCTCGTGGAAATGAAGAACATTTCCATCTCCTTCGGCGGCATCCACGCGGTGGACAACGCCTCCGTCGATCTCTACCCCGGCGAAGTCGTGGCGCTGCTCGGCCACAACGGCGCCGGCAAGTCGACCCTGATCAAGATCCTCTCCGGCGCCTACAAGCGCGATGCCGGCGAGATCCTGATCAATGGCGAGGCTGCGGACATCAACAACCCGCGCGACGCCAAGAAATACGGTATCGAGACGATCTACCAGACGCTCGCCGTCGCCGACAATGTCGATGCCGCCGCCAATCTCTATCTCGGTCGCGAGCTCAGGACCCCCTGGGGCACGCTCGACGACGTGGCGATGGAGGCCAAGGCCCGCGAAGTCATGGGGCGCCTCAATCCCAACTTCCAGCGCTTCAAGGAACCGGTGAAGGCGCTTTCCGGCGGCCAGCGGCAATCGGTGGCGATCGCGCGCGCGATCCTCTTCGACGCCCGCATCCTGATCATGGACGAGCCGACGGCAGCGCTCGGGCCACAGGAAACCGCCCAGGTCGGTGACCTCATCAAGCAACTGAAGCGCGAAGGCATCGGCATCTTCCTGATCAGCCACGACATCCACGACGTCTTCGACCTCGCCGACCGTGTATCGGTGATGAAGAACGGCCAGGTCGTCGGCCAGGCCCGCACCGAGGACGTGACCAAGGACGAGGTGCTCGGCATGATCATCATGGGCAAGGTGCCGCCAAAGGCGATCCCCGGCCCCGGCGCCATGCAGGTGGCATGAACCAATACTCGGCGGCGCGCCTCACGCCCGCCGCCGAGCCCTTTTTGTCGACCGGCAGAAGCAGGGCAAGCAGTTGCATTTTCAGCAGCAACCACAAATTCCCCTGCGAACTCCGCCTTTTCACCATTGATGCGGCGCCAAAGCTAAGCTATGAACCGCTCACAGCCTGCTTCGGCGGCCCTGCCGCCAACGGATGCACCCGTAGCTCAGCTGGATAGAGTGTTGGATTCCGATTCCAAAGGTCACAGGTTCGAATCCTGTCGGGTGCGCCATTTTTGCCGAATTTACGACTTCTCGCGATCGGCTACGCGCAGGCCATCTGACAAAATTCGTTGTCGCATGAAAGGCGATGTTCGGCGGCGAAGGGCGTTACTCTGCTCTTCCTGAGCGCTTCGCGCCTGTTCTATTCAAGGGCCTACTGCATGTTTCCTTTAATCGTAGCCGATTGAAGGACAAAAACATGCAGCAATTCAAAGTGCTACAGCGACCTTTGCGCGTCAGTAAGACGCGTGGCGCTGTAGGGCCCGCCGCAGGCGAAAGACGCGCTTCGCCCGACATAGCAAGTTTGAAAAACACCGGCAGCGGCTTAAACTCGGCGACCGAGCTTCCAGCAGGAAGTTCGTCCGCCCTTTCCTGACCCGCCGGCCGAACATACGGATGTCGTTCGGGAAAGTTGCTTCCCCTGGAGGTGTGGCATGCCCAACAAACCCAGCATTGTCTTCGCACATGGCCTCTGGGCCGACGGATCCTGTTTCAGCAAGGTCATCGAACTGCTGGTTGCCGACGGCTACGAAGTGATCGCGACGCAAAACCACTTGAATACCGTCGCCGACGACGCCGCGGCAGTTCGCACGTCGCTGGGCCGTGTGCGCGGTCCGGTTGTTCTGGTCGGACATTCCTATGGAGGTACCGTCATCACCGCTTCGGGCACCGATGATCGCGTCAAGGCGCTCGTCTATATCTGCGCGCTGGCGCCGGAGAACGGTGAAACGACGGCGGCCGACCAGACAAAATTCCCCCAGACCCCCGTCTTCCAGCATATCGAGGTGGCGGACGGCCGGCTGTTTCTTCGTCCTTCGGGGATCCCGGAATTCGCCGGCGATCTGCCTGAAGCAGAACAGAGGCTCGTCTGGGCCACGCAGATGGGGCCGCTGGCAGACCTGTTCGATCAACCCGTTCCGGGTGCGGCGTGGAAAACAAAGCCGACATACTACATCGTCGGTACCGAGGACCGGACAGTTCAGCCCGACCTGCAACGCTTCCTCGCCAAGCGCATGAATGCAAAGGTGACGGAACTGGCCTCTAGCCACGTCCCGATGCTGTCTCAACCCCGCCGCGTCTACGAGGTGATCCGCGAGGCCGCCGACAGGGTGCAGCAATCGGCCGGATAAAGTCTGCCTGCCGTTCCGTTCGATTGATACGCTCTGGACCAGTCAAGCGGGCGCCGTCGAATGACGGCGCTGTTGGCGACAGGATCGATGGTGAGGCTGGTGAAGTTAGTCTCGCGCACGCATCGGCAAGGCGACGTTCCCGCCGCGTGCGAATACTGGGACGCAACGGGTACGATCACCTACGCGCGCTTCGTTGAAGGGGTATCGCGACGCTGTGTCGATCGCAGTCGGACACATCAACTACCTGCATTGGGAGCCCGAAACGATCGCCGTGCGGGTGCACGGAGACTCGCCGTAATCCGTTATCGCGCGCAGCTTGAGGTGATCTTCGGCGGGCACAAAGTGCCGCTCAGTGCCTACTGGCACACGGACACGTATGAATGCAGAGACGGGCAATGGATGGTGGTCTGGTCGCAGGCAACTGCCGTCCAATAGCGAACGGCCCACCTCTTGCCCAAGCCCTTGCCATGAACGCGAAGGTTCCGATTTCGGCTCTCGAAAGACGCCGAGGCGACGTGCAATCAAATTGCGTCGCGTTCCGTGCGCAGATTGGAGACGACGCGGCGGTTCTGTACCTTGCAGGAGCGCTCCGTGCAGTCGCGCACCTCGCGGTCGTTTCCATACCCCTTGGCCCACATGCGGTTGGGGTCCACGCCCTTCGAGGCGAGATAGGCCATCGCTGCATCGGCGCGCTGCTGCGACAACGTCGCCATCTTCGATGCGGATCCGCTGTCGTCGGAAAAGCCCTGCAGCTTGACGAGCCAGCGCGGGTTGCTGTTGAGCCAGATGGCCTGCTTGTCCAAGGTTGCCTTGGCGACGGGATCGAGCGTAGCCGAATCCTGCGTAAAGTAGGTCCGGCGGCCGACATTGAGGATGAAGTCCTCTTCGCTGCCGGCCGAGACAGTCTCGAAACCGGGCGCCGGATCGTCGGTTTTTCCGGTCATCGGCACCGCGGCCGGTTCTTCGACCGCGGCGATCTCGGTGGTGTTGCAGGCGGTCAGCGTCAGCAGAATGGCCGCAGCGGAGAGCAGCCTCGTATATCCGGGCATAGCGGGCATCAGGGTGGTATTCCTCATTCGACCTGGGTTGCGACCGGGGTTGCTTGGCTGACCTCGGGGGCCTTGTCGGCAATGTGCGGCAGGACTTGCACGGCGGTACCGATGGGGCACCGCTGATAAAGATCGATCGCGTCCTCGTTGAACATGCGGATGCAGCCGCTGGAGGCATCCTTGCCGATGCTGCCCGGTTCCAGCGTACCGTGGAAGCGATAGCCGGTATCGACGCCATCACGAAGCAGGTACATGGCGCGCGGGCCAAGCGGGTTCTTCGGCGAGCCTCCCTCGACGAACTCAGGCAGTTCGGGGTGACGCTCGCGCATTTCCGGCGGCGGCGTCCAGCGCGGCCAGAGCGATTTGCGATCGATCGTAGCGCGGCCATACCATTTGAAGCCCTCGCGTCCGACGCCGACGCCATAGCGGATGGCTGTCTTGTTCTCCATGATTAGGTAGAGAAAATGGTGCCTGGTATCCACGACGACCGTGCCGATCGGCTCGGTGCTGAAATACTTGACGACCTGACGCTGCCATTTCCTGTCGATCTTGGCGAAATTCGTGCTTCGGTAGGTCACGCCATTGTCGACCGCGGGGTCGGAAAAATAGGACGCCGCGGCAGCGAAGGCCGGTTTCTGGGCTGCGCCTGCGCTAAGCAGCGCCAAACCACCAAGCATAATATCCCTGCGGGTGCATTCCATCGGCAATATCCCCCGAAAAGCCAAGCAGCGAGCCGCAGTAAATCAGATTTTTCATTTGCCACAACGGAAAATTATCAGGCACCGATTCTTTCAATGACTGTTTTGCAAGAAGCGTTTCGCCGATAGTTGCAGACTATCACGCGATTTTGCCTGCTCTGCAGGTCTAGGGGATAGGGTCTATCGCCGGATCGATCGCCCCGTGAGCAACACCGGCAAGTGACGCTTGCGAAGCGCCATAATCGATTGGCTCTTCTCAGTAGTCGCAACAATGGCACATTGGTTATTGTCGAATTTCACAACATTGGGTGACGACAATTGGGCGAACATACCCTCGCGGCATCTTGGGAACCAAGGCAGCGGTTGTCGATCATGTCACCTGCAACAGGCTCGTTGGCGAGCGCGGTCCTAAAGCCTGGCGCGCAAAAGTGCGCAGCGGTTTTGCGATAACGACACGCGAAATATCAAAAACTTGAAGCGCAAGGAGCGAATCTGAAAGATCGCGACGCGCTTTAGTTGGCCCTGATGTCCCGCGCCTGGCCCGATTCTCTCAGCTCTTCGACCGTCTTGCCGAGGCAGCTTCCGCCCTGTTCGGTGCCCACGGCCTTTGCCCCTCCGCCCAGGGTAATCGTCCCGGCGAAGTTGTCCGAGGCCAAGTAGGTCGCCGTGCCATCGGCCGTTACCTTCGACAGGTAAAAGGCATGCTGCGTGCCCTTGTATTCGCAGGCGACAGCGAACGGAAACTGATCGAACAGATTGCCCTCCGCGAGGGCAACGGATCCGAAAGCTGGAGCGCTGGCCGCAACCAGCAGCAGTGTCAGAGACTTGGACATATTCGTAGAGCGTATGCGCACCATCGATCCCCCCAACCCGGTATAGATAAGGTGTCCGTCGAAAAGGATGGTGACGCCAAGCCCCCGCTTTGACAAGCCCGACAGGCTGCATTCGAACTCGGCAATGTTCGACCGCAGGTGGGCTGTCATCTCCGACCCAAGAGAACGGCGCGCGAAGGCGGCCGCCGGCGAACCGCCGGCTTGGCATATTCTCTGAGCGGCCGTCAGGCCGGGTGGCTGAAGCGGGCGATCTGCGCACCCTTCATCAGGTTGCGGAAGTTCGATCCGCTCATGTGCACCAGCGTCCTGTGGTCGCCGCCCTCGAAGTAGACGTCGTTTACGTCGCCCAGACTTTCGTCGAGCAACACCGGCACGTCATAGGCCGAGCCGATCGGCGGCACCGCGCCGATATCGCAATCGGCGAAGAGGTTGCAGACTTCCTCTTCCGAAGCGAGACCGAGGCGCCGGTCCATCACGTCCTGCAAGGTGGAGAGCTCAACCCGGTGCGTGCTCGGCACAACGGCAAGCACGTACCCCATCTCGTGGTGAACGACCACGGACTTGGCAAGCCTGCTGCCGGGCACATGTGCCGCTCTCGCCGTCTGGCTGGTGGTGGCTGTGCGGTGATGGGCGACGGTGTCATAGGCGACACCCGCACCATCGATATAGTCTTGTAGTTTTCTGGCGATCGTCATCGTCGACACCCCTTCTTCCGTGGTGGCGCGGAAAGGTTATTGTCCTCCCATCCACCACGAAGTCAACGACGGACGGGACCGACGATCAGCGCTCGTCCTTCAGCATCGCGAAGGCCTGGTCACGCGCCGACATCTGGGCCACCGGCAACGGCCAGGCGATCGCGAGCCTCGGATCCAGGGCATTGAGCCCGCCCTCGGCATCGGGCGCATGGGGCTTGTCGTGCAAATAAATCAGCTCACAATCAGCGGAAAGCGTCTGGAACCCGTGCGCGAAACCGCCGGGGATCATCATCGACCGGCCGTTTTCAGCGCTCAGGACCTCGCCATGCCACTGAAGATAGGTCAGGGAGTCCGGCCGCATGTCGACGGCGACATCGAAGATTGTGCCCGCGAGACAGGAGACAAATTTCGTCTCGTCATGCGGCGCGCGCTGGAAATGCATGCCGCGAACCGTGCCTGCCACCCGCGTAAGCGTATGATTGATCTGGGCAATAGAGCCGCCGGCGCCAAAATCGGCGAGTTCCTCGCGGCAGAAGAAACGTGAAAAGAAGCCGCGATCGTCGCCAAAGCGCTGGCGTTCGACAACAACGAGACCCGACAGGGGTGTAGGAATACGGTCAAAACGCGACATTGAAACTTCCACGAGTGAGCGAGGCGCCCCCGCTTTCCCCCTTAAGAAACCGGCCTTGACCGTATTTGCAATTGTCGACATGAAAGCGTTCACAGGAAAGCGTTACGAATCGACGAGGCTGCAAGATCGCGAATCGTGACCTGCGGCGTATCCGAATAAAGGGTAGCAGTTATGGCAGCAGCAGACGATCGTCTCGCATTCGAGGCTCACAAGAAGGAAATGTCGCTCGCGCTCGGCAAGGACGAGGACGCCTTTCGCCAGTCGCTCGAGACATTGGTGACGCTCGACAAATACGACTATGCCTATCTCTGGTCGTTCATGGGCGTGCCGATCATCCAGATGCCGGCCGATGTCATGGCAACCCAGGAAGTGATCTGGAACACCAAGCCGGACGTCATCATCGAAACGGGCGTCGCCCGCGGCGGTTCGGTGATCTTCATGGCCGCGATGCTGCAACTGATCGGCAAGGGCAAGGTCATCGGCGTCGATATCGACATCCGTGCGCACAATCGGGATTCGATCGAAAAGCATCCGATGTCGTCGCGCATCACACTGATCGAAGGCCCCTCGACGGCGGCCGAGACGCTGGCGAAGGTGAAGGCGGAAATTCCTGAGGGCGCCTCGGTCATGGTCGTGCTCGACAGCGACCACAGCCGCGACCACGTGCTGGATGAACTGCGCACCTATGGCCCGCTGGTCACCGAAGGCCAGTACATGGTGGTGGCGGATACGGTCCTTGGATGGGCCGATTCATCGCAAACACCCACCAAACGCTCGAAAATCTGGCGCGCCGGCGACGAGCCCTATGCGGCGCTCAAGGCGTATATGGAAGAATCGACCCGCTTCGAGACCGATGAGGCCCTGAACGGCAAGCTTGTCCTTTCAAGTTCGCCGCGCGGCTATCTTCGCTGCATCGAAAAGTAGGGGCACGAAAAGAGCGGCTCGACCAGGCCTTCGTGCCGCTCGCCAACTCTCGATCGCGAAAACACGAACACTAGGCAAGTACCGGATGACTCGGAATATTGTCATCTCACAATCCATGTACTTTCCTTGGGTTGGGATGCTGGAGCAGATCAAACTGGCGGACGTGTTCGTCCACTACGACGATGTGCAGTTCTCGCGCGGCAGCTTCACAAACCGCGTACAGATCAAGACCCAGAACGGCGTCCGCTGGCTGACCGTGCCCTTGAAAGACCTTCGCATGGGGCAGCGGATCGATGAAGTGCTGATCGACAATCGAGACGACTGGCGGGCCCGCCACCGCGATATCCTCCGGCAGGCCTATATGAAGGCCCCCTTCGCCAAGGATATGCTGGAACTGGTCGACGATGTGTTCGCAAAGGACGCATCGACGATTGCGGATGTTGCACGCAATTCCATGCTCGCGCTTGCTGCCTACTTCAATCTGGACAGACCGAAGTTCGTCTCGTCGGACACGCTGACCATTGGCGGTGCGAGCAGCGAGAGAGTATACGACATCACTGCGCATCTCGAAGGGACGGTTTACATCACCGGCCACGGCGCACGGAACTATCTCGATCACGATCTCTTCAATCGCAACGGAATATCGGTTCAGTACATGAACTACGAACGTACACCCTACCCGCAGATGCACGGAGAGTTCACCCCTTATGTGACGGCATTGGACCTCGTCGCCAATTGCGGTACCAAGGGCGCAAGTGTCGTGCATTCCGGAACTGTCGATTGGAGGGAGTTTACCAAGTGAAATCCGAGAACCTGGATAACGTGGCGTCGGAATATCTTCCAAACGCAGTCACATCGATCGAGAACAATCTCATTCTCAACTGGTATCCGCAGCGCATGGTCGAACGCTTTGGCAAATGCCAATCGCTGCTCGATCTTGGAATTGGCCACGGCTACACCCCTCACCTTTTCAACAAGGTCTGCGACCGCCACGTAATCGTGGAAGGCTCGCAGTTCGTCATTGATCTTTTCAAGAAGAACAGCCCGGACTTTTCCGGCGAGATCGTCTTCTCCTATTTCGAAGACTTCGAAACGGAAGAGCGCTTCGACGTCATCATCATGGGTTTCGTTCTCGAGCATGTCGACGATCCGGGCCTCGTCCTCGACCGGTTCCGGCGCTTCCTGAAACCCAATGGCCGTCTGTTCGCCGCGGTGCCGAATGCCAAGTCGTTGAACAGACGACTGGGCGTGGAACTCGGCAAGATCGACGACATCTACAGCCTGAACGCCAACGATCTGGCGCTCGGCCACAAGCGCCAATATTGCCGGGACACTTTCCGCGCCGAACTCGAAAATCATGGCTTCCGCGTGGTGCACGAGGAAGGCATCTATCTGAAGCCTTTGCCATTGCCCGTGTTGCAGACGCTGCCCGATTTCGAGGCCAATCTGCATGCCATGCTCAAGGTCGGCATTGAGTTCCCCGATCTTTGCGTCGGCCTGTTGATGGAAGCAGAACTGGCATGAAGACCGCCGCCATCATCGGCACGCGCTCGATGTTGGGGGGCCAGCTTGTCGCGCGCCTGCGGAACATGGGCGTCGAGACCATCAGTGTCGGCCGGGCGAAGACAGATGACATCTTCTTCGACATCGAAGGCGGCTCGGCAAAGGCACCGGATGGCCTGACCGCGGACGTGCTGTTCCATTGTGCAGCGAGCTTCGCCGACGACGGTCCATCGGGGACACAGCAAAACTTTGCGGCAAATGCCGCAAGCGCGCTTCACGTCGCCGAGCTCGCCAAACGGCTGCAGACCAGGGCGGTCATATACGCCGGATCGCTTTCCTCGGACGCGACGCTGGATGCGGCACCCCTGACATCCTACGGACTCACCAAGCAACTGGCAGAGCAAATGCTGGAATGGAGCTCGCAGAAACTGGGCTTTCGCTTCTGCAGCCTTCGCTTCTCGCAGCTTTATGACGTGGAGGGCCGCTGCTGCGCCCACCAGCCGTGGATGGGGCGTATCATCGCCTACGCGTCCCGTGGGCTCGACCTTCGCATGCCTGCTTCCCATGGTGTGCGCAACTTCCTGCATGTGCAGGACGCGGCAGATATGATGATCCGCGCGGCCGAAACGGGCATATCCGGTGTTTGCAATGCGGTTCACACGGAGGCGATGACCTGCGACAGGATCGCTGAAATCGCCTATGAAACCTTTGGGCTCGGGGGCAATGTCGTGATCGCGGCGGAGAAGGCTCCCTTTCGGAAGGTGAATTTTCCTGATGGTGCGGTAACACTGGCCGAGTTGGGCATGCCGCCTCTGATCACGATGCGAGACGGGATTGCCATGATCAAATCAGCCGGAACCGCCGAAGCATTCGGCCCGATGGACGTCAAGTAATGCACGACGACACAAAGCAATCGAAACAGCCGATTACGGTCGTGGTGACTGCGGTAGGCGCAATCATCGGCCAGGGTATCGTCGCGTCGCTCCGCCGATTGGAAGCACCGATCCGTATCATCGGCATCGATCGTGATGCCAATGGCATCGGTCGACACTTCTGCGACGACTTCGTCGCCAAGCCATCATGCGATGAGACCTCTCCCGTATATCTGGAGTTCTGGCTGGAACTGCTTCGGCGAGAAAACGTCGCACTGGTGCTACCCGGCCTGGAACTCGATGTCCTGTTCTTCAATGACAACCGTGCACGCTTCGAGGCGACCGAGACGCGCGTCGTCTTGAACAGCTCGCCGCTGATCGCGCTGGCGCAGGACAAATGGGACATGGGCGAGGCACTGCTGCAAGCGGACCTTCCGGCCATTCCGAGCACGCTTAGCCGCAGCCTGGAAGCTTGCACCCGCGAGCTCGGCCCCTTGCCGCTGCTGCTGAAGCCCCGTCGCGGCAACGGCTCCCGGGGAATAGCACTCCTGCGGGACGCGGCCGATTTCGATTATTGGACCCTGAAGAGCGCGGACGATTTCCTCATCCAGAAATTTGTGGGCAGCAACGACCAGGAATACACGGTCGGCGCGTTCGGATTTGGTGATGGCACGACGCTGCCGCCGATCGTCTTCAAGCGCAAGCTGTCCGTCGCCGGCAACACCCAATATGCCGAAGTCGTCGACGAGCCGCTCCTGACCGAGGCCGTGCGCAGGCTATCGCAACACTTCAAGCCGCTCGGACCGACGAACTATCAGTTCCGGCTGGAAGGCACGATCCCCTACCTGCTCGAAATCAATCCTCGCTTCTCGAGCAGTACCTCACTGCGTGCCGCCTTCGGCTACAACGAGGCGGCGATGGCGCTCGACTACTACGTTTACGGGAGAAAACCCGAAGCACCGGAGATCAAGACGGGCCGGGCCTGGCGCTACTCCGAGGACCTGGTGGTTCTATGATCGCCATCATTTCCGATATTCATGGCAACCTTCCCGCACTCGAGGCGGTGCTCGCACGCATCGACGAACTCGGCTGCAGCTCGATCCTGTCGCTGGGTGACGTCGTCGGATACTACGCTCAGCCGGGCGAGTGCGTAGACGTGCTGAAAGCACGCGGCATCGCAAACATCCTGGGCAATCACGATTATTACATCGTCAGCGGAGAAGGCTGCCCGCGATCGAAGATGGTCAATGACATCATCGAGTACCAGAGAGGCATCATTTCGGCCGATCAACGCGCCTGGCTCGCCGGATCGCAAACCTACGTCGTCGATGGATCGACCTATTTCGTTCACGGCAGCTGGCAGGATCCGATCGACGAATATCTCTACAAGGTTTCGGAGGCGCAGTTTCCCGACGGCTGCGAACGGCTTTTTGCCGGACACACCCATGTGCAGGTGCGCCTGGAGATCGGCGGCAAGGTCTTCTGCAATCCCGGCTCGGTCGGGCAACCGCGCGACGGCGACCCGCGCGCCGCCTTTGCGACGCTCTCGCCGGCAGGCATCGAACTCCACCGTGTCGCCTACGACATCGACAGGACGGCCCACCACATGCGGCAGGCGGGCTTCCCGGAGCGCTTTTACGAAAACCTCTATCTCGGCGCGCAGATCGGCGGCCGGATTGACAAGATCGTTGCCGCAGACGCAACCAACGACCGATCGGCTTGAGCACAGGCGACCCACATGACGAAACCTCGCATTCTCTACACCAAGCCCTCAATCACCGAACGCGAAGTCGCCTATGCCACCGATGCAGCGGCGAACGGCTGGGGCGAGCGCTGCTACGATTACATCAATCGCTTCGAGTCTGCCTTTGCCGCACATCTCGATGTCACCCATGCGATTTCGACATCGAGCTGCACCGGCGCGCTGCACATGGGCCTTGCCGCTCTCGGCGTCGGGCCGGGTGATGAAGTCATCCTGGCTGACACGAACTGGACCGCATCCGCCGCCCCGATCGTCCACCTCGGAGCAAAACCGGTCTTCGTCGATGTGCTCGCCGACAGCTGGTGCATCGACCCTGACAAGGCCGAAGCGGCCATCACGCCGAAGACCAAGGCGATCATGGCCGTGCATATCTACGGCAATCTCTGCGACATGGACCGCCTGCTCGAAATCGGCACGCGGCACAACATCCCCGTTGTCGAAGACGCAGCCGAAGCACTCGGATCGGAATGGCGCGGACGCAAGGCCGGTTCGCTCGGCGCCTTCGGCGCATTTTCCTTCCACGGCACCAAGACCATGACGACGGGCGAAGGCGGCATGTTCGTCACCAGTGACAGCAAGCTCTATGAAAAGGTGCTGACCCTTTCCAATCACGGCCGGGCACGCGGACAAAAGAAACAGTTCTGGCCGGACGAAGTCGGGTTCAAGTACAAGATGTCGAACCTTCAGGCGGCCGTCGGCCTGGCGCAGATCGAACGCGTCAACGAACTGGTCGAGCGCAAGCGCGAGATCTTCTACGCCTACAGGGAACAGCTCGCGGGCGTGAACTCCATCTCCATGAATCCGGAACCGGAAGACACGAAGAACGGCTTCTGGATGCCGACGGTCGTCTTCGCGCCGGAAACCGACGTCACGCGCGAGAAGCTTCAGGGTGCTTTCGCCGCCGAAAACATCGACGCCCGCGTCTTCTTCTGGCCGCTGAGCTCGCTGCCGCCCTTCGAAGGTGCGTCGGCAAACACCGTTGCCTATGACCTTCCCGGCCGGGCGATCAATTTGCCGAGCTATCACGACATGACGTCTGACGAGATCGGCCGGGTCGTGCAGGTCCTGCGCGACTGCGCAGCACATTGATGGCCGAACTCAGCGAAGCGATAAGGCAGACCGGAATTTCTGCCTGAGCGCCCGTTTGTGCGTCTTGAACCAGGGGGCGACCCGGAGGTCCATGTGCAGCTCAAGCGCGCGCTTCATCGCCTTCAGCTCGGCGGCCGACCATTGTCGTTCTGCAATCATCTCAAGTGCAATTCGTTTGTAGCGCCTGCGCGCTTCCAGCAGGTCTAGCGGCGGCAGGTGGTAGTCGGCCTGGCGCTTGATGCGCTGAATGAAACGCCCTTCCTGTGACAGGGCGACCGCATTGTCGAAAATCGCAGGCAGCAGCGCGAGATGGTCCGCAGCCCACGCGAACCCGTAGTCGGGAAGACGCCGCAGGGCCACGCCTGTGGCCTCTCGGCGCCATAGGCCGTAGAACCAGCTCGGGTGGCAGCCGAGAAGGATGTCGCGAATGCGCAGCGCTCGCTCCCCCGATAGCTGAGACGGCAGGCCGTAAAGTCGCTCGATCCGCTCCGGCAGCTCTACTATCCTCAACACCGGCGAAACGGCAAGCGAGGCATGCGGCTCCCTGTCCAACGCCGCGACGAGACCGGCAATGTGGTTCGGATCGGCAAGGTCATCGTCGGCACGCCAGCAGAAATAAGGAGCGCTGCTCATAGCGTGCGCTCTGTGGAAGTTCTCAGTTGCCGAAACCGTCTCACGGTAGAATACATGCCGAAACCGCGTGTCGGTCTTCACGAAATCCGCGCAGATGTCGGAGGTGCCGTCGGTCGATCCGTTGTCCGAGATGAAGACCTCAAAATCCTCGAACGTTTGGTCCCGAAGGCAGGCGAGGCACTCAGCGATGAAATCCGCGCCGTTATACGTTGGCAGCCCGATACCCACCCGCGCCATTCCCGTATCCTTCCCGGCAATTGATTGAGCCGGCAAATCGTGCAATGAACCGTGCGCGTCCGCCCCGAAAGTCGCGTTTCCGGCTGTGATAATTCGATCGCCTGGATTGTCAACATCGCACGAGCGATCCACGCGCAAGGTAGCATGGGTTATCTCAACGGGAGGAATGCGTCGCGCGCTGTACGCGCGTCACTGTGAGGTAGCTGCATGAAAGTCGTCATACTCGCCGGTGGTTACGGCACGCGCATCTCGGAAGAGAGCCATCTGAGACCCAAGCCGATGATCGAAATCGGCGGGCGGCCGATCCTCTGGCACATCATGAAGATCTATAGCCACTACGGCTTTTCGGATTTCGTGATCTGCCTCGGCTACCGCGGCTACATGATCAAGGAATACTTCTCCAACTACATCCTGCACTCTTCCGACGTCACCTATGACATGGCGACCGGCGAGACACTCTTCCATTCCAACAAGGCCGAGCCGTGGCGCGTGACGCTCGTCGACACCGGCACGGACTCAATGACCGGCGGGCGCCTGAAGCGCGTCGCCGATCACCTGGGCGATACCTTCTGCCTCACTTACGGCGATGGCGTTGCCGACGTGAACATCAAGGCGCTTACCGATTTCCATCGCAGCCACGGCCGCGAAGCGACCGTGACCAGCGTCGTTCCGCCGGGGCGTTACGGCGCGCTTGCCGTCAGCGACGGGCGGGTTCAGAGCTTCATCGAGAAGCCCGCCGGCGACAACAACCGCATCAATGGCGGCTTCTTCGTCCTCAACCGGTCCGTGCTCGATCGCATCGAGGGCGACCACACCTCGTTCGAAACCACGCCGCTCGAAGGCCTGGCCAGTGACGGCCAGTTGATGGCCTTCCCGCATGACGGTTTCTGGCGACCGATGGACACGCTGCGCGACAAGAACCAGCTCGAAGAACTCTGGCAACACGGTTCGGCGCCCTGGAAAGTCTGGTCATGAGCCGGCTTGCCAACCCCGCCTTCTGGGCCGGCAAACGCGTGCTTCTGACGGGCCACACCGGCTTCAAGGGAAGCTGGGCGCGGCTCTGGCTGGCGCAGATGGGCGCCCGCGTTGCCGGCTATGCCTTGCCGCCTGCCGCTGAGCCGTCTCTGCACGCCCTGCTCGGGCCAAGCGAAACCGCAGGCGAACATCTGAGCGATATCCGCGACGGCGATACGCTTGCGACGGCCATCCGCCAGTTCGACCCGGAAATCATCCTGCATATGGCGGCCCAGCCGCTGGTGCGCGAAAGCTACCGGACACCGGCCGAGACCTTCGATGTCAACGTCATGGGCACGGTGCGCCTGCTGGAGGCGGCCCGCACGGCGCCCGCGCTCAGAACGATCGTCGTCGTGACCACCGACAAGGTCTACCGCAACGACGAAAGCGGCCGGCATTTTCCGGAAGAGGCCGCACTCGGCGGCCATGACCCCTACTCCGGCTCGAAGGCTGCCTGCGAACTGGTCGTTTCGACCTGGCGGGATTCGTTCCTGCGCGAGCGCGGCATCCGGGTCGCGACCGCCCGCGGCGGCAATGTGCTGGGCGGTGGCGACTTCTCCGTCGACCGATTGGTCCCCGATATCGTCCGAGCTGCACTATCGGGCGAGATGCTCGATATCCGCAGCCCCATGGCGACCCGGCCCTGGCAGCACGTGCTCGATTGCCTCAACGGTTACTTCGTCTATGCCGAAGCGCTGCACGAGGGCCAAACCGCTGTTGCAGCACTGAATTTCGGCCCCTCCCCCGCAGAACGGCAGATCCCCGTGCGCGATGTCGCCGGCGCAATCCAGATCGCCATGGGTCTGCAGACAGGATGGCGCGACAGTTCGTCTGAGGATCGGCCCCGCGAAATGCAGACGCTCGGCCTCGATCCGGCCCTTGCGCTGAAGGCCTTGTCCTGGACCGCGCGGCTCTCGCAGGATCAGGCGATCGCCTGGACCGCGCACTGGTATGACGGCTGGCGTCGCGGCGGCTCCGCCCGCGACCTGACGCTCGGCCAAATCGACGCTTTCATGAGAGGCTAACGACTTCGATGCCCCACAACTGCCGTTTCTGTTCGACGCCGCTCACGACCGTCGTCGCCGACCTGGGATCGACGCCCTGGTCGAATTCGTTCCTGGAGCCGACAGAGGAAGCAATCGCGCGCGAACGCTCGTTTCCTCTGAAGGCCATGGTCTGCTCCGAATGCCTGCTGGTGCAGACAACGGAGACCGTGCCGGCCGACGAGATCTTCACCGACGGTTACGCCTATCTCTCGTCGTTCTCGACCAGTTGGCTGGAGCACGCCCGCCGTTACGCCGAGACCATGACCGAGCGCTTCGGACTCGGCAACGCGTCACAGGTGGTTGAGATCGCCTCGAATGACGGCTACCTGCTGCAATATTTCGTCGCCAAGGGCGTGCCCGTGCTCGGCGTCGAGCCCGCCGCCAATGCGGCACGGATCGCCGAAGACCGCAACGTTCCGACCGAGGTGGCCTTCTTCGGCCGCGAAACCGCGACGGCGCTCGTCAATCGCGGCATCCGCGCCGACCTGACCGCCGCCAACAACGTGCTGGCCCATGTGCCCGATATCGCGGATTTCGTCGGCGGCTTCGCCATCCTGCTGAAACCCGATGGCGTGGCGACGTTCGAGTTTCCGCATCTGTTGCGTCTCATGGAAGGCGTGCAGTTCGACACGATCTACCACGAACACTATTCCTACCTGTCGCTGGCCGCCGTCGAACGGATCTTCGCAAACGCCGGCCTGAAGGTCTTCGACGTCGAGGAACTCGCGACCCACGGCGGTTCGCTGCGGGTCTTTGCTCAACTGGCCTCCGGTGCGCGCGAAGCGACCGAAAGGCTAGCAGCTGTCCGCGAGAAGGAAGCCGCAGCCGGCCTGATGCGGATGGAAACCTACGCTGCCTTCGACGACCGGATCGCCGCCGTCTGCAAAGGATTTCAAGAGTTCCTGGCGCGTGCCAAGGCCGAAGGCAAGACGGTGGCCGCCTATGGCGCCGCCGCCAAGGGAAACACTTTCCTCAATGTCTGCGGCGTAAAGCCGGGCGACATTGCCTTCGCGGTCGACCGCAACGATCTGAAGCAGGGCAAGCTGTTGCCGGGCACCCATATCCCGGTGCACGCACCGGCCCACCTGCAGGTTGCGAAGCCCGATTATCTCGTCATCCTGCCGTGGAACCTGACCACGGAAATCGTTGCGGACAATGCCGCAATCCGCGACTGGGACGGACAGTTCGTCGTTGCAATTCCGGAGCTGAAAATCTTCTGATTCCCGGCGCCGGGCGGAGAAAATGTGGACATACTTCCGCCCGGACCCCACACCAAGCAGCGAAAATCCATAATGTATATCGCCTGGGGTTGGTCTGCCCCAAATTTGACGTGTTCAGATTGAAATTCGGCGATGGCGTGGGTTCCAACAGTTGCAAATTAGCACCCTAAGGAGGTGCAATGTCCACTATTGACCTATGCCTTGTCGCCACCCGGCGACCGGACCTGCTTGCCCAGACGCTGGCCAGCTTCCGGGACAGGATCTTTCTCAGGCTCGAGCTGCGCGGCGCCTATCTCAACCTTGATCCGATCTTCGGATCGCCCGAGGATCACAGCACTTGCGTGGAGATCTTCCGCAGCCACTTCCCCGACGGCATCGTCTTCCAACCGGAGAACCCCGGCTTCTGCGCGGCTGTCGCGAGACTCTGGTCGTCGACCAGCGCCGACTGGGTCTTCCATCTGGAAGACGACTGGATTGCCCTGAGGGACATGGGAGAGGAATTGCTGGCACCCTTTGCCGATCCGGCGATCACCCAGGTGTCATTCCATACGGCGGACCAGAACTGGGATATCCGCCGCAAGGGTCACTTCCACCGGCGAAACGAGTATGCGCGTTTCCTCGGGATCAAGATCCCGCTGTTTCGCACCTTCCCGAAATTCACAACGTCTCCCTCCATCCTTCGCGGCGGCTTTGCGCGCCATTGCGCCGGGCTGATGGATTTTTCTCGTGACCCCGAGAAGCAGTTCTATTCCGGCGTAAATCCGGCAATGGAAACCTACGTCGCCCGGTGCCGGAACTACATCTTCTCGCCTGAGGCCCGCCCGGTCATCAAGGACATCGGACGGGAATGCCGCGAACAGCGCCGCATCCGGAAGGTGATCACCGACTCGGCCTCGATCTGGCGGCAAAGCGCGTAAACGTGCCGGCTCCTGCATGTTTCCTTCAATCGTACCCGATTAAAGGACAAAAACATGCAGCACTTCAAAGTGCTACAGCGACCTTTGCGCGTCTGATAAGACGCGCGGCGCTGTAGGGCGCGGTTCCCCCCAACAAGGGTTACGCAAGCGGGATGCTCGTCCCGCTTGCGCTGGTACCGTCACGCGGTCGCGGCAGCGTCCTTGCGCTGGAACCCCTTGCTCGCCACCATCAGGCTGCGCGTATAGTCCTCGCCGATCCGCCCGGCGACGAGATCGCCGGAAGACAGGTACTCGACGACGCGCCCGCCCTGCATGACCGCCAGCCGGTCGCACATATGGGTGACGACGCCGAGGTCATGGCTGACCATGATGAAGGTGAGCTTGCGGTCGCGCCTGACCTGCTCCAGTAGGTTCAGGACCTCTGCCTGCACCGAAGCGTCGAGCGCCGACGTCGGTTCGTCGAGAAGCAGGGTCGAGGGCTCGAGGATCAGCGCCCGGGCAATGGCGATACGCTGGCGCTGCCCACCAGAAAGCTGATGCGGATAGCGGAAGCGGAACCCCGACCCGAGACCGACTTCGTCGAGCGCCTTGAGGATGCGGCGTTCGCCGTCCGCCACGCCGTGGATAGCCAAAGGCTCAAGCAGTTGCCGGTCGATCGTCTGGCGCGGGTGCAGCGAGCCGTAGGGATCCTGGAACACCATCTGCACGGCGCGATAGAAGGCCTTGTCGCGCTTGGCACCCTTGAGCACCCGATCATGGACGCGGATGGTACCGCCCGTAACAGGCGCAAGACCGGCGATTGCCCGGAGCAAGGTCGACTTGCCCGATCCGGACTCGCCGACGAGACCAAAGGATTCGCCCGGCGCAATCTCGACGCTAACGTCGTTCAGCGCCTTGAATTCGTCATAGGTGACGGAGAGATTCGAAACGGAAACGGCTGATGTCATTGAGCCCACTCCGGCTTGCGGTCGAGAACCGGCAGGGGATGGCGATCGGATCCGATCGCCGGCATGCAGTTCAGCAAACCTTGCGTATAGGGATGCTTGGCGTTGGCGAGTTCGGACGCAGCCAGTTCCTCCACGATCCTGCCGGCATACATGACAATCACCCGGTCGCAGAAGGACGAGACGAGCCTGAGATCGTGCGAGACGAAAATCAGGCCCATGCCGCGCTCGGCAACCAGCTTGTCGAGGATACCAAGCACTTCGAGCTGCACGGTGACGTCAAGCGCCGAGGTCGGTTCGTCGGCGATCAGCAGTTCCGGTCCGGCAACCAGCATCATCGCGATCATCGCGCGCTGGCCCATACCGCCCGAAACCTCGTGCGGGTAGAGATCGTAGACACGCTTCGGATCGCGGATCTGCACGGCCGCGAGCATGTCGAGCGCCCGCTCCCGGGCTTCGCCGCGGCTGACACTCTCATGCTGCCTGAGCGTCTCGACGATCTGCCGGCCGATGCTCATGACCGGGTTCAGCGAATATTTCGGGTCCTGCAGGATCATCGCGATGCGCTTGCCCCGGAGGTCCCGACGGACCTTTGGCGATGCCGAGAGCAAATCGATACCGTCGAAGGACAGTTGCTTGGCCGTCACCTGCGCATGGCCCGGCGTCAACCCCATGATCGCCCGGCCCGTCTGCGACTTGCCGGAGCCGCTTTCGCCGACGATGCCGAGGCGTTCGCGGCCGAGCGTGAAGGAGACGCCACGTACCGCCTCGATGAGGCCGGTACGGGTCGGGAACGAGACCTTGAGGTCTTCTACCGTCAGCAGCGTACTCATTGGCCGCTCTCCCGGGGATCGAGCGCGTCGCGCAGGCCGTCGCCGAGCAGATTGAAGCCGAGGCTGACGATCAGGATCGCAATGCCGGGCATCGTTGCAACCCACCACTGATCAAGGATGAAGCGGCGGCCCGAGGCGATCATCGCACCCCATTCCGGCAAGGGCGGCTGGGCGCCGAGGCCGAGGAAGCCGAGGCCAGCGGCCGTCAGAATGATGCCGGCCATGTCGAGCGTGACGCGCACGATCAGCGACGACATGCACATCGGCATCACGTGCCGGAAGACGATGCGGATCGGCGACGCGCCCATGAGCTGCACCGCCGAGATATAGTCCGAGTTGCGAACCGTCAGCGTCTCGGCGCGGGCAATGCGTGCATAGGGCGGCCAGGAGGTGATCGCGATCGCGATGACAGCGTTTTCGATCCCCGGTCCGAGCGCCGCGACGAAGGCGAGCGCCAGCACCAGCTTCGGGAAGGCAAGGAAGATATCGGTGATGCGCATCAGCACCGCATCGACCCAGCCACCGGCATAGCCGGCGACCGCGCCGACGATCAGGCCGATCGGCGCTGCGATAACAGCGACCAGCAGCACGACGGCAAGCGTCAGCCGCGAACCATGGATCAGCCGCGAAAGGATGTCGCGACCGAGATCGTCGGTGCCGAGCAGGTAGCCGGGGCTTCCTGGTGGCTGCAGCCGGGCGTTGGCAAGATCGCCGATATAGGGCGAGTGCGGCGCCAGGACATCGGCGAAGGCCGCAACGAAGACCAGCGCCAGCAGGATGATGAGGCCTAGAACGGCAAGCCTGTTGGCGGCAAAGCGCTGCCAGGTCATGTAGGCGCGGCCGAGACGGGCCTGGGTGCGCGACTGCGGGCGATCGGACAGCAGCCATTCGCGCCGCGTCATCGGGCGTGTCGGGGGACGTGTTTCGGTAACGGTGCTCATCGCTGGCGCGTCCTCGGGTCGAGCGTCCGGTAGAGAAGATCGGACAGGAGATTGATGCCGATGAAGACCGAACCGATGACGATGGTGCCACCAAGCACGGCGTTCATGTCGGCATTCTGCAGCGAGTTGGTGATGTAGAGGCCGAGGCCCGGCCAGGCGAACACGGTTTCTGTCAGCACCGAGCCTTCGAGCAGGCCGGCATAGGAAAGCGCAATCACGGTCACGAGCGGCACCGCCGCGTTTCTGAGCGCATGACCCCAGATGATACGGGTCTCGGAAAGGCCCTTGGCGCGCGCGGCGACGATATATTCCTGCTGCAGCTCATTGAGCATGAAGCTGCGCGTCATGCGGCTGATATAGGCGAGCGAGAAGTAACCGAGCAGCGACGCCGGCAGGATGATGTGGCGGAAAACGTCCCACAGCACGTCCCACTGCCGCTGCCAGAGCGCGTCGAACAGGTAGAAGCCGGTGATCGGCGTGAACGTATATTCGAAGACGATGTCGATGCGGCCGGGATAGGCGACCCATTTCAGCCGCGCGTAAAAGACCAGCAGCGACAGGAGCGCCAGCCAGAAGATCGGCACCGAGTAGCCGACGAGGCCGATGACGCGGACGATCTGGTCGGCGATGCTGCCCCGCTTGACGGCGGCGAGAACGCCGAGCGGCACGCCGAAGATGGCGCCGATGAGGGTGCCGAGCGTCGCAAGCTCCATGGTCGCCGGGAAGACGCGGCGGATGTCGGTCATGACGGGGTTCGTGGTCAGCACCGAAACGCCGAAATCGCCGGTCAGCGCCTGGCGGACATAGATGAAGAATTGTTGGTAGAGGGGCAGGTTCAGCCCCATCGCCTCGCGCGTCCTTTCGACGACGTGCGTCGGCGCCCGGTCGCCGAGAACGGCCAGAACCGGGTCGATCGGGATCACCCGGCCGATGAAGAAGGTGACGGCCAGAAGGCCGAGATAGGTGGTGACGACAACGACAAGAAAGCGCAGCACGGCTGACACGATCTTGCCGGGACGGGCGCGTTTGCGCCCGTCCACTGTCCCTGTTGCGCTCATGCTCAAGGGAACGATCCTTTCGGTTTATTCCTTCGAGACGGCTTATTCTTTCGAAATTCCGGCGACGAAGTTGGTGTCGAAGCTCGGACCAAGCTTCAGGCCCTTGACGTTGCCGCGGTAGCCGGCGACTTCGGTCTGCTGGAAGATGATGACGAACGGGCTTTCGCCCAGAACGGTCTTCTGCAGTTCCTTGTAGGTCTCGGCACGCTTGGCGCTGTCGCGCTCGAGCAGAGCGTCCTTGGTCTTCTTCGTCAGCTCCGGAACGTCCCAGGCATTGCGCCAGGCAAGCGTCTTGTTCTTGCCTTCGTCGGAATTGTCAGGGTTGCTGGTGAAGGTTTCAGCGTTGGAGTTCGGATCGAAATAGTCCATGCCCCACTGGCCGATATACATGTCGTGGTTACGAGCACGATACTTCGTCAGCGTCTGCTTCCCGTCGCCCGGGATGATTTCGAGCTTCACCCCGGCCTGGCCTAGCGTCTGCTGGAAGGATTCGGCAATACCGGTGACCGGCTGGCCGTTGCGAACGTCCATGGTGACGGTGAAGCCGTCGGCAAGGCCGGCCTTCGTCAGCAGTTCCTTCGCCTTGGCGACGTCGAGCTTGTAGGGGTTCTCGTCGAGGGCACCCAGAACGCCCTTCGGCAGGAAGCTCTGGTGGATCTCGCCGATGCCCTTGATGAGCGTCGAGCCGATCGCATCATAGTCGACCAGATACTTGAAGGCTTCACGCACTTCAGGCTTGGCGAGGTTGGCGTTCTTCTGGTTGAGGCTGATGTAGTAGACCGTGCCCTTCGGCGCATTCGTCGTGGCGAGGTCGGCGTTCTTCGAAACGGCGTCGTAATCGCCCGGCTCGAGGTTGCGTGCGACGTCGATATCGCCCGCTTCGAGCGCCAGGCGCTGGCCCGAGCTTTCCTTCATGTGGCGATAGATGACGCGGGCGAGCTTGGCCTGTTCGCCATAGTAGTTGTCGTTGCGCTCGAGCACGATAACCTCGTTGGCGCGCCACTCGCGCAGCTTGAACGGACCGGAGCCGGCGTAGCCGGTCTTCAGCCATTCGTTGCCGAAGTCGTTGTCGTACTTGAAGTCGTCGCTCGGCGTGACCACTTTGACGTGTTCGAGAACGAGTTTCTTGTCGAGGACTGCGCCCACGGTCGCCGTCAGGCAATTCAGAACAAAGCTCGGAGCATAGGGCTGGTCGACGGTAAAGACGAAGGTCGTCTCGTCGGTAGCCTTGGCCTTTTCCGTCACGTTGTCGCCGTTGAGGCCAAACTGGGTGAGGATAAAGGCGGGGCTCTTGTCGAGCTTGACGGCGCGCTCGAACGACCAGGCGACGTCCTCGGCGGTTACCGGGTTGCCGGAGGCGAACTTAAGGCCGGACTTCAGCTTGAACGTATAGGTCAGGCCGTCATCGGACACGGTCCAGCTGTCGGCGAGGTCGCCGACGACCTTGGTTGTGTCGTTGATGTCGAGGCGCACCAGCATGCTGTAGGTGTTGCCGGTGATTTCGGCCGCGGTCAGCTCGAAGGCTTCGCCCGGATCCATGGAGATGACGTCGTCGATCGCAAAGGCTTCGACCAGCGTGTCCTTCGGCGTTTCGGCAAAGGCCGGTGCGGTCGCGGCCATCACCATGGCAAGCGCCGCAGAAGCGGTCAGAAGACGAAGACGTCCATTGAGCTTGTGCATCATTTTTTGCAGTTCCCTCGTTTGCGCCCTTTTGGGCCCTTCTTCATGGGTTCAGGCGGCCTCGTGCCAAGCCTGCCCCAGAACTCTCCACCAGTTCTCCCGGCATATCTTTGCCAGTTCGGCGTCACCATATCCGGCGCCTCTCAACGCAGTAACGAGCGCATGGTTACCGGCTGCGTCAGCGATCCCCACGGGGATCGTTGCGCCATCGAAATCCGATCCGAGCGCCACGCATTCGATGCCCATGCGCTCGACCATGTAGTCGACATGGCGAACCATGTCGGAAAGCGGCGTCGCGGCATTTTCCTGGCCGTCTGCGCGCAGCATCGTTGTCGCATAGTTGAGCCCGACGAGCCCCTTGCTTTCGCGGATGGCGTCCAGCTGCTTGTCCGTCAGGTTGCGCGCAACCGGCGTCAGCGCATGCGCGTTCGAATGGCTGGCAACCAGCGGCTGGTCCGTGGTTTTCGCGACGTCCCAGAAGCCCTGCTCTGTGATGTGGGCGAGGTCGATCAGGATGCCCAGCCGGTTGCAGGCACGCACGAGTTCGAAACCCGCATCCGTCAGCCCCGGCGCTGTGTCCGGCGACTTCGGATAGGAGAACGGCACGCCATGGCCGAAGACGTTGTGGCGGCTCCAGACCGGCCCAAGCGAGCGCAGGCCGGCGGCATAGAAGGTTTCGAGCGCCGACAGATCCGCACCAATCGCCTCGCAGCCTTCCATGTGGAGCACCGAGGCGAAGACACCTCTCTCGACCGCTCCGCGGATTTCGGCGGTCGAGCGGCAAAGCTTCCAGGCCCCTGCCCGGTCGAGGCGAACGGCGATGTCGGCGAGCTCGATGGCGATCGCCAGCGACGGCAAGTGTTCGAGGGGCGCGGAGAGCGGCGTTTCGTAATGGCCGTTTTCATCCGGCGGCTGCAGGACCAGATCGCCCGAGGGCACGTAGATCGCCGAAATGCCGCCGATGAGGCCGCCCGCTTTGGCGCGCGGCGCGTCGATGTGGCCCTCGCCGATACCGTCGACGAATTCGCGGACCGGGTCAGCCCCCTTTCGGGCGTTCTGCCACAGGCGCAGAAGCACGTCGTTATGGCCATCGAAAACCGCCTGCATTCCTGAATTCCTTCATCATTTCAGGGAGATCGAACGGAGCACCTACGGCCGCGTCCGGGGAAAGGTTGTGGCGATGCTAGTGAAAGGCCAAAGCCTTTTCAATGAATATCAGGGGGTTTTACCCAGGGCTGCCTGTAGCGAAATGTTGCATGATTGTCGCAATCTCGCCGTCAAACACAGCGGCGACAGGTGTGCAATGCCGATCAAGGGATGAAAATCTGGCGTTTCTAATGCAAGGAATTGGCTCGGTCCCGCTCGCAGGGATGTCGCACCGCATGATGCGGTACTGGGGGTTTGGTTGCTGCGTCCGTTTTCACTCGCAGGTTCGCAAGGGCATTGGAGCCGCATCGCCGCCACGCTCCTCCTCGCCGTAACCCTTGCGGCCTGTGCCGGCCGGCCGGTCGGCGTGCTCGTTCCTTCGGGCACGACGGGTGGCGCCTCCCAGGTCGACCTGATGGTCGCGACAACGCGCGCGCCCACGGCGGAACCGGGCGTGCTTTTCAGCGGCGAACGGTCGGACCAGCTTTCCCTGACGGAAATCGTCGTTTCAATTCCGCCGGAGAAAAACCGGCAAGTCGGCCAGGTGCAATGGCCGAAGAAGCTTCCGGCCAATCCGGAGCGCGACTTCTCCACGGTCAGCGTCACGCCATTGCGTGAGGGCAACGACGTCCAAAGCTGGCTGAAGGGTAACCTGCCGAAGAGCCGGCGCGTGCTGATCTTCGTTCACGGTTTCAACAACCGCTACGAGGACGCGGTCTACCGCTTTGCCCAGATCGTCCACGATAGCGGCACGGACGTCGCCCCCGTCATCTTCACCTGGCCCTCGCGGGCCAGCATCTTCGACTACAATTACGACAAGGAAAGCACCAACTATTCGCGTGACGCGCTGGAGGAACTGCTTCGGCGTGCGTCGAGCAATCCTCAGGTCGGCGAAATCACCGTCATGGCCCATTCGATGGGCTCATGGGTGACGGTCGAAGCTCTGCGCCAGATGGCGATCCGCGACGGACGCATCGCGCCCAAGATCACCGACGTCATCCTGGCCTCGCCCGATCTCGACGTCGACGTCTTCGGCCAGCAGATCCGCGCCATGGGCGACAAGCGCCCGAAATTCACGCTGTTCGTGTCGCGCGACGACCGGGCGCTGACGCTCTCCCGGCGCATTTCCGGCAATGTCGACCGTCTTGGCCAGATCGATCCGACCGCCGAGCCCTATCGCACACAACTCGAACAGGCAGGTATCAGCGTCATCGATCTGACGGCGCTGAAGGGCGGCGACAAGCTGAACCATGGCAAGTTCGCCGAAAGCCCGGAAGTCGTGCGCCTGCTTGGCAACCGGCTGATCGCCGGCCAGACCGTGACCGATTCCGATGTCGGGCTCGGCGAACGTCTGGGCGCCGTCACGCTCGGCGCAACGCAGACCGTCGGCAGTGCCGCAAGTCTAGCGGTCTCGACGCCGATCATGATCTTCGATCCCAACACCCGCAAGAACTACGACGCGCAGCTGCGCCGTCTGGGTCAATCGATGGAAAACACCGTCGGCTCGGCAGTGACCCCTTGGGTACCGCCGGAGGGCGGTGAAGCTGCCAAAAGCAGCTCCCCCGACCGTCACTCACGTTAGACGGGCAGCTCGCGCCGCTCGGCTTCCGTCACCATCGCGAGGTCGAGCACCTTCTGCAGGTTCGCCGCGTGACGAAACCCGGGCTCTTCGGTCTTGCCCTCGCGGACTGCCGCAACGAAGCGCTCATAGTTGGTCAGAACCGTACCCGCGTCGACATCGCGCCAAGTCGCGGTTTCAACGTCAGTGCCGAGGCAGGCCCGGAGCGTCGAGCCATCGGGCGTGTGCACCACTTCGAGCGCACCCTTGTCGCCGTGCAGCCTGAGCCTGAGCTCGTTCAAGTGCCCGGTCGCCCATCGGCTGGCATGGACGACGCCCATGGCGCCGTTGCCGAACTCCGCCGTCATGACGAAGCTGTCATTGGCATCGAGATCATACTCGCCGATGCGGTTATCAGGTGCCTTGTCGAAGGTCTTCAGACGGGCGAAAACCCGCGACGCGTCGGTGCCGGCGCCGTAGCCGGCGAAGTCGAGAATGTGGATGCCGACATCGCCGAGCACGCCGTTCGAGCCGTGCTTGGTCGAAAGTCGCCACAGCCATTGCGATTCCGTTGCCCAGTCGCCCCAGGCCTGGGAGACGAGCCAGCTCTGCAGATAGGACGCCTCCAGATGCCGCAACTGGCCGACATCACCTGCGAGCACCATCGCCCGTGCCTTCTGCAGCGGCGCGACATTGCGATAGGTGAGGTTCACCATCGTCACCAGGCCGGAACGCTCGGCCGCGTCCGCCATCTCCGCCGCCTTGGCGTAGTTTTCCGCAAGCGGCTTTTCGCAAAGCACGTGCTTGCCGGCGGCAAGCAATGCTAGCGTCGTCGGGTGGTGCGCCTTGTCGGGCGTCACGTTCGTCGCCGCATCGAACTTGCCCCAAGCGATCGCCTCGTCGAGCGAGGTGAAGGTCTCGGCAATGCCGTGCTTGTCGGCAAAGGCACGCGCACGCTTGGGGTCGACATCGACCGCGCCGACCATCTCGACGCCTTCGATTTTGGCAAAGGCCTGGGCATGGCTGTTCGCCATGCCGCCGGTTCCAACTACAAGAAGACGCATGATGCTCACCTGTATCCTGCTTCGCCGGCCTGGTGCAGCCGGGGGCCACGCTCGACGATCGGCTCCAGCGCCTTTTCGACCGGCACGTTCGGCGCATCGTGGATCGCCGTGTAGCGGTTATCGGCGTTGTAGGCCCACTTCACCGAATTGCGCAGCACCTTCTGGACATTGGCGTCGTGATAGGTCGGGTAGGTCTCATGACCGGGGCGGAAATAGAAGATGTTGCCGGCGCCACGGCGCCAGGTGAGCCCCGAACGGAACACTTCGCCGCCGGCAAACCAGGAGATGAACACGGTTTCGAGCGGCTCGGGCACCGAGAACTGCTCGCCATACATCTCCTCGTTCTCAAGTACGAAGTTCTCGTCAAGCCCCTCGGCGATCGGATGGCGCGGGTTGATCGCCCAGACGCGCTCGCGTTCGCCTGCCTCGCGCCACTTCAGTGCGCAGGGCGTTCCCATCAGGCGCTTGAAGATCTTGGAGAAGTGGCCGGAATGCAGCACGATCAGACCCATGCCTTCCCAGACGCGCTTGGCGACCCGCTCGACGATTTCGTCGCTGACGGCGCCGTGGTCCTTGTGACCCCACCACAGAAGCACATCGGTATTGGCAAGGCGCTCGACACTCAAACCATGCTCCGGCTCCTGCAGCGTCGCCGTCGTCGCCTCGATCGCGCTTTCCGTGTTCAGCGCCGCCGCGATCGTGTTGTGCATCCCGTTCGGATAGATGCTGCGGACCACCTCGTTGGTCTGCTCGTGGATATTCTCGCCCCAAACAACTGTTCTGATAGGCACGTTCATTCTCCTTAGCGTTTGCCCTCACGGGCATGTCGTCCTGCGATTGATGGGGTCGCCAGGAATTGGCGACCCCGAAGCTCCAGGTTCGCCTGAGCTTTCAGGCAGCCCCTCTCATGGGCGCACGACCCAAAGCCAGCCCCGCCGCATCGAAGCGGTGAATGTTGTCGCCGACCGGCGAGATCTGCACTGTGTCTCCCGGCTGGTGGTGCGAGGTGCCGCCTTCCCGGACGATGACCGGTTCCGCGGCACCGATGTCGAGATAGATATAACTGTCGGATCCCAGCATCTCGGAGTGCACCACCGTCCCTGACCACCTGCCGTCGCCCGACCTGATCTCCAGATGCTCGGCCCTGATGCCGATCGTGTGGGCGTCATAGGGAGCAGCAAGAGCACCAGAGAGAAAGTTCATCTTCGGCGAACCGATGAAGCCGGCGACGAAGACCGAGTTCGGGCTCTCGTAGAGTTCGAGCGGCGTGCCAATCTGTTCGACCCGGCCATCTCGTAGCACGCAAATGCGATCAGCCAGTGTCATCGCCTCGACCTGGTCGTGGGTGACATAGATCATCGTCGTGTTGTGCATGCTGCGATGCAGTTTCGCGATCTCGATCCGGGTCGCAACCCTAAGCGCTGCATCGAGATTGGAGAGCGGCTCGTCGAAGAGAAAGACCTTGGGATCGCGTACGATCGCACGACCGATGGCGACGCGCTGGCGCTGGCCACCCGAGAGCTGCCGCGGCAGCCGCTGGAGATAGGGGGTCAGTTGCAGCATCTCCGCTGCCGCCTCGACGCGTTTCCTGCACTGCTCCTTATCCTTGCCGGCGAGTTGCATGCCGAAGGACATGTTCTCGAAGACGGTCATATGCGGGTAAAGCGCATAGGACTGAAACACCATCGCGATGCCGCGCTTGGACGGCGTCAACTGATTGACCACCTGTCCGTCGAAGGAAAGCGTGCCCGAAGAGATGTCTTCAAGCCCGGCGATCAGGCGCAGCAGCGTGGACTTGCCGCAGCCGGAAGGTCCGACGAAGACCATGAACTCGCCGGCCCGGATATCCATGCTGACGCCCTTGATCACCTCGAAGGCACCGAAGGACTTGCGGATGTTGCGCAATTGAAGCTCTGCCATGTTTTTTTCCCTTTATCCTTTGACGCCGCCGGCCGTGAGCCCGGATATGATCCGCCGCTGAAAGATCAGCACGAGGATAACCAGTGGCACGGTGACGATGATCGATGCGGCCATGATGTTGCCCCAAGGGACTTCGTACTCACTGCTGCCGGACAACAGCGCGATCGCGACCGGCACGGTGCGCTGGCTGTCTGATGACGTGAAGGTCAGCGCGAACAGGAACTCGTTCCAAGCGGCGATGAAGGCGAGCAGCCCCGTCGTCACCAGTGCCGGCCACATCAGCGGCATGAACACGCGCGTGATGATCACCCAGGGCGTCGCACCATCGACGATCGCCGCCTCCTCGATCTCGACCGGCAGATCGCGCATGAAGGTGGTCAGCACCCAGACGGTGAAGGGCAGCGTGAAGATCATGTAGGAAAAGATCAGCGCCAGGGGGGTGTTGAAGATGCCGACGGCGCGGATCAACTCGAACAGGCCGGCAAGCACCGCAATCTGCGGAAACATCGACACCGATAGGATCGTCAGGAGCAGAAGTCCGCGCCCGCGAAACCGCACCCGCGCCAGCGCATAGGCGGCGGTAACCGCAAGCAGCAGCGACACGCAGACTACGATGGTCGCGACCATCAGCGAGTTGGCGAGGTTGCGCAGGAAGCCGCTGCTCGTGACGATGCCGGCGTAGTTGTCGAAGGAGATCTCGGTCGGCCAGTAGTCGACCCGGAACAGCGCCGTTCCGGATTTGAAGCTTGTCAGCACCGCGTAGTAGAACGGGAAGACGGCCATGATGATGATGGCGGCGACGAGGGCGTAGAACGCCGTGCGCTTGGCAAAGGTGGCAACCATCAGCGCTCTCCTCCTTCGAGGTTGACGCGGCCGAACCACATGTAGGCGACCGTGATCGCCGCAATGATCAGGAACAGCATCGTCGAGGCAGTGGCGCCATAGGCGAACTTGTCGAAGTCGAACAGGTTCTCGCGCGCCAGCACCGACATCGTCTTGGTCTGGGCGTTGTTGGGCGTCAGCACATAAATGAGATCGAAGATGCGCAGCGCATCGAGCATGCGGAAGATCACCGCGACCATCAGCGCCGGACGGATCAACGGCAGCGTCAGCCGCCAGAAGACCTTCAGCGGATGCACGCCGTCGATCTTGGCCGCCTCGTAAATATCCGTTGGCACCATCTGCAGGCCGGCAAGGATGAGCAGGGCCATGAACGGCGTCGTCTTCCAGACGTCGACGATCAGCACCGCGACCATCGCGGTCTCCGGATTGGCCGTCCAGGCGATCTTCTGGCTGATCAGGCCGAGGCCGAGCAAAAGGTCGTTGAGTATGCCGAACTGGTCGTTGAGCATCCAGGCCCACATCTTGGCGGAAACGATCGTCGGGATCGCCCAGGGGATGAGGATCGCGGCGCGCACCAGCCCGCGGCCCGGAAAATGGGCGTTCAGCACCAGAGCAACGATCAGGCCGAGCACCGTCTCGATGGTGACGGAGACGGCGGAAAACTTCAGCGTGTTCCAGACGGCATTCCACCAGGCCGGATCGGCAAGCAGCCCATTATAGACCGTGCGCCCGCTCTTCAGCGTGATCCAGCTCAGATAGTTCTTGAAGCCGACGAACTCGGCACCTTCGAGATTGGTCAGCGACGCATTGGTGAAGCTGAAATAGACGGTGCGTATGAGCGGCCAGCCGGCGACGAGCGCGAGCACCAGCAAGGTCGGCGCGAGGAAGATCCAGGCGGAGCGAATGCGGCTGGCGTTGAGGTCGGAACGGATCCCTGCCTGTTGTCCGAGGGCGGAAGGGGGATCTGCGAGTGAAAGATCGGTCATTGTCTTGGCTCACTCCTGCCATTCGGCGCGCGGCCGAGCGGTTGGCCCGAGAGGAACGACGCCACCAGGCAATTCCAGGAAAGTGTGAAGCGTTTTCCCATCCGGAATTGCTTGCTTTCAAAGCACTTGTTCAGAGCGCTGGGCGTCGTCGGCGGTTGCTCGGTGGAGCGAGGGAAGGCCCGGAGGCGCTCCCTCGCCCCCGGGAGGATTACCAGCTATCGCCCTTCATCTCGGTGAGCTCAACTTCGAGCAGCTCCAGGTTTTCCGCGGCCGTGCCGTTGCCGGAGAGCGAGTTATGGACCGCATTCCAGAACTTGGCCGAAACCTCGTTGTACTTGACCTTGGTGACCGCCGACGGGCGCGGCACGGCGCTCTCGAAGATCGGCTTCCAGGCCGGCATGAACGGCTGGGCCTTGGCGACCTCCGCGTCGTCGTAGAGTGCGGCAATCGTCGGCAGGTTGGAGAGCTCGATGGCCCTGCGCTTCTGCACCTCTGCCGAAGAGAGGAATTTGGCAAGCGCGATCGCTGCTTCCTGGTCGTCGGAATATTTGGAGACGGCGACGTTCCAGCCGCCGAGCGTCGAGGACGGCTGATCGCCATCGGTCGCCGTCGGCAGCGGCGTCACGGCGAACTTGCCTTTCACCGCGCTGTCGTCACCATTGCCGAGCGCATAGGCATAGGGCCAATTGCGCATGAAGACGGCATTGCCCGTCTGCCAGACGCCGCGTGATTCCTCTTCCTGATAGGCGAGCACGCCTTGCGGCGAGATCGTGCCGACCCACCCCTTGATGCGGTCGATCGCTGCGGCCGCCTTCTCGTTGTTGATCGAGATCGTGCCATCAGGTTCGACGATCTGGCCGCCGCCGGACGACTTGACCCATTCGAGCGCATTGCAGGTCAGCCCTTCATAGGCGTTGCCCTGGAAGACGTAGCCCCAGAGGTCGGCCTGGCCGGCGGCGCGCTCCTTCTCCTGGATTTCCTTGGCGGTCGTCGCCAGTTCATCCCAGGTCTTCGGCGGCGCCTTGCCGTACTTTTCCAAGAGGTCCTTGCGATAGAAGAGCGCCGGCGCATCGGTGAAAGCAGGCAGGGCCACGAGACGACCGTTGACCGTCTGCGAGGCGATGATCGACGGGAAGTGCTGACCGACAACGTCCTTGGCCGCTTCCGAGAGGTCGACGAACTGGTCGGCAAGCTGCGGCGCCCAGACGACGTCGGTCTGGTAGACGTCCACATCCTTGTTTCCGGCGGCGAGCCATAGGCGGTACTGGCTGAACTGCTCGCTGCTCGACGGCGGCATGGTGACCAGGCTCACCTTGTGCCCCGTCTGCTTCTCGAAGATGGCGAGCTGCTCGCGGATGAAATTGACGTTCTTGCCGGTCGTGTTGGCGGCGAGCGAGAGCTCGGCGGCGCTGGCCGTTCCGGCTGCAACGATTGCGGCACAAAAACTCAGGGCATTGAGCATGGCTGTCATTGGGTCGACTCCTCCTGTTCCCCCTCCACCGCACGAAAGCTCCTCAGCAAATTCGAAAGCGGTTTGGATTGAAAAAAGTTGGCAGAAGACGGAAAAACTGTCAATCCATACATCAGAAAAAGTCGTTCGGCCGTGAATCATTTAAAATAATTATTTAATTTCAATATTATAGCGGATGAGGAGAAATTTCACCCGCACCTAACAACAACCCATAAAATCAAAGGGGAACTGCATTAATTTAAAACGGTTTGGTAAAATTCCATCGCAGTTCGAGGCGCTGCATGCACGCGACAAACCGATTGTTACCGGCAACGAAGGTGTATACTTCTGGGACCGGGCTAGGCTGAGGAAACGCATACCGAATGAAACTGAGGGAGTTCGCACAACAACTGGGCCTTTCGCCGACCACCGTCAGCCGAGCGCTGAGCGGCTATCCCGAGGTCAGCGAAAAGACTCGCAAGCGCGTGGCCGAAGAGGCAACTCGCCTTGGCTATCGTCCGAACATCAATGCCGTGAGGCTCGCTACCGGTCGCGCCGGTGCGATCGGCGTCGTCATGGGGCGCTCCGGCGAATTCCATTTCTCCGAATTCATGGGCGGCCTGGCCGAGCGGCTCGGCACCGAGGACATCGACATCCTCGTCAGCCCGATGGATGACAAGAACCCTACGGGCGAAATCCAGCTTTACAGCCGGCTCGCCGTCAGCGGCCGCGTCGACGCCGTGATCGTGCATTCTCCCGAGCCGAACGACGAACGCATCGCACTCCTGCACAAGCTCGGCATGCCCTTTCTCGTCCACGGTCGATCCGATATCGACGTGCCGCATGCGTGGCTCGATATCGACAATGAGGGCGCCATCCGCCGCGCGACCTCGCATCTCATCGATCTCGGCCATCGCCGCATCGCCATGATCAACGGCAGGCAAGGACGCACCTTCTCGCTTCACCGCGACAAGGGCTACCGCGACGCGCTCCAGGCGCGCGGGCTCCCGTTCGATCCGCGCCTCGTTGCCCACGGCAACTTCACCGACGAACTCGGCTTCCGCTTCGCACGCTCCTTCCTGGAACAAACGCCGCGGCCGACGGCCTTCGTCGCAGGCTCGATGATGACGGCCCTCGGCATCTATCGGGCGGCGCGGTCCATAGGCCTGGAAATCGGTCGCGAAGTCTCGGTCATCGCCCATGATGACGTGTTCCCCTACCTGACGGCGGAAAACATGGTGCCGTCGCTCTCGGCGACGCGCTCTTCGATGCGCGCGGCCGGCGCACGCTCGGCCGATCTCGTGCTGCAGCTTCTCTCAGGCAGGCCGACCGAAGAGGTTCACGAACTCTGGCCGGTGGAACTGATCCTGCGGGAATCGACCGCACCCCCGCCAGAGGGCGCCTGAGGACTGGCCGCCGACCGCCTCAATGGAAGGTGGACTTGGAGAACAGGTTGAGCACAACCACGCCGGATATGATGAGGCCCAGCCCCAGGATCGCCGCCAGGTCGAGTTTCTGCCCGAAGGCGAAGTAACCGACAAGCGAAATCAAGACGATGCCGAGCCCGCTCCAGACCGCATAGGCGATGCCGACGGGGATGAAGCGCAGCGTATAGGAGAGGAAGAAGAAGGCGATCGCGTAGCAGACCACCATCAGGACCGTCGGCCCCAGGCGGGTGAAATGCTGCGCTGCCTGCATCGCCGAGGTGCCGAGCACTTCGAAAACGATCGCCGCAACCAGGACGGTATAGAGCATGGCGGGGTTCATCGGGGACTCCATCCGGGTTACTGCGCCGAAAGCGCCTTGAGATTTTCAGCCAGACCGGCCCGCGCCTCGGCATCGAGATCG
The DNA here is from genome assembly GCF_052044795.1 of Ensifer sp. 22521. Classification (NCBI taxonomy): domain Bacteria; kingdom Pseudomonadati; phylum Pseudomonadota; class Alphaproteobacteria; order Hyphomicrobiales; family Rhizobiaceae; genus Ensifer; species Ensifer sp. 22521. The sequence goes on along the minus strand of NZ_JBQENM010000025.1, from coordinate 57,635 downwards.
TGGCTCTGCATCAGATCCGCCAGCCAGACGCCGTCGCAGGCAAAGCGGGCAAGCACGCAGCCGGTCGAGGCGTCCGTTTCTGCGAACTCCGTTGATCGCCGGCTGACCCAATCGCGCCAGCGGCTCTTCAGATGCGGCTCGGCAATGAGGGCGATCGTCAGCATGCGCCAGCCCGGCACGTCGGTGGCGGGATCAAGCGCGAAGCAGACGTCGATATAGGCACGGGTAAAGCGCCCCTTCGCCGCCGGATCGTGCGCCATCGCCGCCTCGATCTCACGATCGAACCGCGTCACCAGGTCGTCGAACAGCCCGTCCAGCAGAGCGAGCTTGTTCGGGAAGTGGTGCAGCAGCCCACCCTTGCTGACGCCCGCCGCCTGCGACACGGCATCGAGGGTGATGCCCGCAACGCCTTGCTCATGCGAAAGACGTGCAGCAACCTCCAGCAATTGCTGGCGCACCCGTTCCGGCTGTTTCTTGCGACGATGAGCTTCGGTCATGCTCCATAAAGATACCGTCTGGACGGTTTGTCAAGAGGGACCTTGGTCGACCGCGATGAAACGCCGCAAACCGGTGCTCTGAAAATCGTTGTCCGCCCCGTCGCCGCACGCTAGGACCGCAGGGAATGAAGGACGCGAGCATGGCGGAAACGGAAACCACGACCCTCTACGAAGCGATCGGTGGCGACCCGACAGTTCGCGCGCTGACCCGCTGCTTCTACGAGTTGATGGACACGCTGCCGGAAGCGGCACGATGCCGCGCCGTGCATCCGCCCGACCTTTCGGGCAGTGAAGAGAAATTCTACGAGTACCTGACCGGCTGGCTTGGCGGACCGCCTATTTATGTCGAGAAGCGCGGCCATCCGATGCTGCGCCGCCGCCATTTCGTCGCTGAGATCGGCCCCGAGGAGCGGGACGAATGGCTGCTCTGCTTTACCCGAGCGCTTGAAGAAGCGATCGCCCATCCGAAGCTGAGGCAGATCATTCTCGACCCGATCACCCGCCTCGCCCTTCATATGCAGAACAAGGAATAGCCGTGATGTCGCACAGCGGATTTCGCGCAACGACGCTTTTTGTTGCCGGTTTGATGGGCCTGACCGGCGTTGTCAGCGCGGCCGCCGCTTCGCACGGCGACGATCCAAGATTGCTCGCCGGCATTTCCGCGATGTGCCTGGCGCATGCCCCGGCCTTGATCGCGCTCTACGCAGCCTGGCCGAGCTTTCGCACGGCGGCCGCTGCGGCGTTGCTGATTGCAGTTGGAACGGCGCTGTTCTCGGCGGATCTCGCCATGCGCCACATCTCGGGTCACGGCCTGTTCCCGATGTCCGCTCCGCTCGGCGGCACGACGATCATGGCGGGCTGGCTTGCCGTTTCCCTCGGCGCCTTCCTGCCGCGAAAGACAGCCTGAGAAAAAAATTCACCTCCCGAATGGACCCATTTGGGAGGTGAATGGCATATAAAATCAAAAATTTACGCGGCCTATCACGCGCGAGGCCGCCTGATCAGGCGCCTTCGACGGCCGAAAAACCTTCGAACTTCGGCGGACCGAGATACATCGCCTTATTCTCGCCGGCATTCCTGTGCGCCGCGCGAAAATTCTCAGACTTCGTCCAGGCTGAAAACGAATCCCTGTCCTTCCAGACCGAATTCGAAACGAAGAGCGTATAGCCCTCCTCCGGCACGCTGTCGCCGCGCAGCAGGTGGAAGGAAACGAAGCCGGGCATTTCCGAAAGGCTGGAATCGCGCCCCTTCCACACGGCTTCGAAGGCCTCTTCATGGCCGATGGCGATACGGAAACGGTTCATGGCAACGTACATCTTGGTCTCCTACAGCGACCTTGAACTACTGCATAATTCCGGACGGAAAACCGCTTCGCACTTTTCCTGGAATTGCTCTTATGCGCTTTCCTTCTTGCGGGCGGCATCGTTTGCAGCCCGCGGAAAGGCGAGAATAGTTCCTTCCTTCGGCTCTGCAAGACCGAGAGGGTCGCGAACCGGCGGGCGCGTCTGCCAGGTTGGAAACTCGGCGACGTTGGCGTCGTCCAGCATGCGCGCGCGGCGCGTCAGGATCTCGTAGAGTTCAGGCACCAGGCCATCGCCATGCTGCGCCGCCAGCTTGTGCAGACCGATCATCATGCACAGGTCAGGACGTTCTTCGTTCATTGTGCAAACTCTCGTCTTGTCTTGGGAGGGTTACCGCTCGTCGCGGCTGGCGGTGAGGTCCTGAAGTGCCCGCTCCAGGCTCGATTTCGAGCCGTTGCGCAGCGGCACGAAGGCCTTGCCCCACTTCTTGCAGCCGGTCTTCACGCGAAGACACGCGTCATGGCTGATGCAGTCGATCGGGCAGAAGACGCAGTCGACCGACGGCAGCACCCGGTCGATGCGGGAAACGGCTTCGCGCAGGCCGCCATCATGGTGAAGCAGCTCAGCGCCAAACGAGCTGGCGATTTCGCGCAGATGCGCCACCTGACAATCGCGGCCGCCGACATAGAGAAAACTGCGCCCTTCGAGCGTTGCCTTGCCGGCCTCCTGGCGGGCTTCGGTCGGTTCTGAACCCGAACGACCCTTGCCAATTTTCGCCGCATTCTGGTGACGCTTGCCGCGCATGCAATCCTCTCCGCGTGATCGTGCGACAAGGGCCTTCACAGGCAGCCGGTCGCATCGGGACATCATCTCGACACACGCCCTTCGGCTGCGTGACGAGCGCAACCTATTAAACTTGATAAACGGAGTAAAGTATAAACATGAGTTTTTTCATCATATTTTTTCAACCAAATCCCGGCCCGCACAAATGAGCATACGGAACGGCGCCCGCCTCAGCGGACGCTGGCAACCATCGGAACGATGAAGGATTTGGAGCTCGGCCCCCCGGCAGGAAAGGCCGGGAACGGCGCCGCATTGCGCACGGCATCGACGGCTGCGTCGTCGATGGCGGGAGAACCTGAGCTGCCGGCGACGTTTACCCGGGTCAGCTCACCGTTGGCGGTCAATGTGAAGCGGACGGTCGCCGTGCCGGAAACGCCTTCGCGCCTTGCCGAAGACGGCACCTTGAATCTCCGCATGATCTTCCTGCGGACCTTGCCGTCATAATTTTCCATATTGGCATTGCCGACCTCGGATGCGCGGCTGTTGCCGGTCGCGGCTGCGGCACTGCCGCTTTCCTGGCCGTCCTGCTTGCCCTTGACCTGGTTCTGCGCCTGCTCGCCCTTGTCACCCGTCTTCTTGCGGGTCACTTTCTTTTTCTTGACCGGCTCCTTCTTCGGTTCCGGCTTTTCAACCTTCTCCTTCTTGGGCTCTTCGATCTCGGGTTTTTCTTCAGGCATCACGGTTTCGACCGGCGCAACACTCGCCGTCACGACGGCCTCGGCGACCTGAAGGGTCGGCATCTCTTCAGCCGGCAAAATCACGTCAGCCTCGGTCGCGGTCAGATCATGCGGCTGTTCGGCAACGATTTCCTGAGTTGTCGACGTGAGATCTTCGAGGGGCGATATCTCCTCCGGCTTGACCTCATCCGGAACGTCCTCGGTCGGCTCGACGATCTCCGCGGGATCGCCGGATTGTAGTGTCTCTTCAAAGGCATCGCCAAGGACCGCGACCTCGGTCGCCTCTCCGCCGAGCATGAGGGCATGCTCTTTTTCCGGCGGCCTTGGGCCAAACAAGGTAGCAAGCACGACGCCATGCGTTGCAAGCGAGATGATGGCGGCCCCAGCCCAGATGACGATACGCTTCATTACAGCCTTACCTTCGCCGCACCGGGCGGCGCAAACTTCACGCTCCGAAGGAGCGGCCTCACTTAGCCCTTGAGTTCCACCGCCGATTTCGAGCCGGTCTTGATCCCGCTCATGCAGGCGCCCGGCTGCACGCCGTTGCCGACGCAGGCCGGCGCATCATTGATCAGCAGGCTCTTCACCGCATCGCAGTTGGTGCCGGGGAGATCAAACTGGCGAACCTTGGTCTTGCCGGCAGGCAGATCGCGGAAGTCAAGCACGGCCATGCGCTCGACGAGGCCCTTCTGATCGAAGATCACGAACTCGAAGGAAACCTTGCTCAGCGACAGCGCAAGCGCGTTGCCGGCGACAAAGGTGAGCTTGCAACCCTTCTGCGACGGCGCGACGTCGTTCAACTCGATCGTCAGCCCGGCGGCGGGCACAGCCTCCTGGGCGTTGACACTGCCCGCAGCGATAAGGGCCGCAAGAGCAGCGGAAACAACTGGAAGGCTGGAAAACTTCATATCGACATCACCCCAAAGGTTGCAGCGAACCACCGAACGAGGTCCGCACGCCCTTGTCCACAAGCCGGCAATAACTAACTTGAGTGCATAAGTCCTGTATTGCGTCCATAAATAAATATGAGTAGTAAAGTCAAGATAGTAAACGAATTGCATGGCAGGAAATGCTGGAAAAACAGCGCGGCCTGCCCTCTCGAAACGGCCAAACGCAGTGACCAACGACAGTGACCTTGCACGCCCATCCGAGCCGCCGATCCTGGCCGGGCGCACGCAGCGGATTATCGAAAGTCGCGAACTTTTCGGCAGCGAAAACGAGATCCTCATTTCCCACGACGGCGCGATCTACCGCATGAAGATCACCCGCCAAGGCAAACTGATCCTGAACAAATAGGCAGATGAAAATGACCGAGAGCCTCCGCCCCATTGCTTCCGAAATCCGCGCCTACCGCGCCGAGAACCCGAAGATGCGCGAGCGTGATATCGCAGCCCAGCTCGGTGTTTCCGAAGCCGCTCTCGTTGCTGCCGAATGTGGGCTGACCGCCGTGCGCATCGATGCCGATGCCAACCGCTTCCTCTCTCGCGTCGAGGAACTCGGCGAAGTCATGGCGCTGACCCGCAACGAAAGCGCGGTCCACGAGAAGATCGGCGTTTACCAGAAGATCACCACGGGCGAGATGGCGAGCATCGTGCTCGGCGAGCAGATCGACCTCCGGGTCTTCCCGAGCGCCTGGGCACACGCTTTCGCCGTGACGAAGACGGACGACCAGGGTGAAGCCCGAAAGAGCCTGCAGTTCTTCGACAAGTGGGGCAACGCCGTGCACAAGGTGCATCTGCGCCCGGAATCGAATGTTGCGGCCTATGACAAGATCGTCGCGGACTTCCGCCTTGACGACCAGACGCAGGACTTCACCGCCGACGCGAGTGTGCCGGCAGCCGACGACAAGCCGGAAACCGTGGTCGATGTCGTCGAACTGCGCGACCGCTGGACGAAAATGACGGACACGCACCAGTTCCACGGCATGCTGCGCAAGCTGAAGATCGGCCGTCGCCAGGCGCTCAGCAACATCGGCGAGGATTTCGCCTGGCAGCTCGACCCCTCCAGCATCGAAGCCATGATGCGCGAGAGCGCCGAAGTCGAACTGCCGATCATGTGCTTCGTCGGCAACCGCGGCATGATCCAGATCCATTCCGGTCCGATTGCCAAGATCGCGCCGATGGGCCCGTGGCTGAACGTCATGGACCCGACCTTCCATCTGCACCTGCGCACCGACCACATCGCCGAACTCTGGGCCGTGCGCAAGCCGACGGCCGACGGCCATGTCACTTCGATCGAGGCGCTCGACGCCAAGGGCGAGATGATCATCCAGTTCTTCGGCAAGCGGAAAGAGGGTCTCGCGGAACGGCCGGAATGGCGCTCCATCGTCGAAGACCTGCCGCGTCTCGACACGACTGTCGCCGCCTGAGGACAGGATAGGACACTCAGATGATCAAGGGTCTCGACTTCCGACGCCTTCGCCGCTGGGAACTGGCGCTTGCCGCCTTCGCCCTTTCGGCTCCCTTCCTGTTGCCAGCGGTGGCACCCGGTGCCCCCTCCTTCATCCGGCCGGCGATGGCCGAGGACATGCAGAAGGCCGACGTCTCGCGCGTCGTATCGGTCGGCGGAGCGATAACCGAGATCATCCATGCGCTCGGCGAGGAAGGTCGCCTCGTCGGTCGCGATTCCACCAGCACCTATCCGGAAGCGGCAAAGGCGCTGCCGGATGTCGGCTACATGCGCCAGCTCGCACCGGAAGGCATCATCGCTGCCAACCCGAGCGCAATCATCGCCGTCGAAGGCAGCGGTCCGCCGGAGGCGTTGGCGGTGCTAAAGGAAGCGAACATCGCCTTTACCAGCGTGCCCGAGGCCTTTGACAAGGCCGGCATCCCCGCCAAGATCCGTGCGGTCGGCACCTTCCTCGGTGTCGAGGAAAAGGCCGAAACCCTGGCAAAGAGCGTCGAAGCCGATCTCGATGCGGCAGTCTCCGAGAATGCCGCCCGTCCGGAAGCCGAACGCAAGCGTGTGCTCTTCATCCTGAGCACGCAGGGCGGCAAGGTCATGGCATCGGGACAGGGAACCGCGGCCAACGGCATCATCGAGCTCTCGGGCGCCATCAACGCGGTCGGCACCTTCCCCGGCTACAAGGCCCTGACCGACGAGGCAATAATCGAGGCCAAGCCAGATGTCGTCCTGATGATGGACCGCGGCGGCGAACATTCCGCCGAGGCGGACGAACTCTTCGCCCTGCCGGCGCTCAGCCTTACCCCTGCCGCCAAGAACAAGGCGCTGATCCGCATGGACGGCCTGCACCTGCTCGGCTTCGGCCCGCGCACCGCAAGCGCCGTCCGCGAACTGAATGCCGCAATCTACGGGAAGAAGGCCAATGCCTCGCAGTGAGGCATTGGCCCGCGGCATGCGCCTGACCGCTTTTGCCGCCGATATCCGCAACGAGTGGCGCTCGGGCAACCGGTCCCGGCTGGCACGTCTCGTCATCGTCGCCCTCATCGCGCTTGCGGTCGCGACCTTCGTCGGCTCGATCATGACCGGTGCCGCCGATGCATCGCTCGCCAACGTCTGGCGCTGGCTGATGGGTGAGGCCGATCAGGCCCTGAGCATCCGCGACCGCATCATCATTCTCGATATCCGCCTGCCGCGCGCCGTGCTCGGCATGCTCGTCGGCGCTTCGCTCGCGGTTTCCGGCGTCGTCATGCAGGGCCTTTTCCGCAATCCGCTGGCCGATCCCGGCCTCGTCGGCGTGTCCTCAGGCGCGAGCCTCGGCGCCGTGCTGCTGATTGTGCTCGGAACCGCCGCCTTCGGGCCGCTCTTCGCGCTGTTCGGCTTCTATGCATTGCCGGTCGCAGCCTTCGTCGGCGGTCTCGTCACCACGCTGCTGCTCTACCGTATCGCCACGCGCGGCGGCCAGACTTCGATTGCCACGCTACTGCTCGCCGGCATTGCGCTCGGCGCGCTGACCGGTGCGGTCACCGGCGTTCTCGTCTTCAGGGCCGACGATAAGCAATTGCGCGACCTGACCTTCTGGGGCCTCGGTTCGCTCGCCGGCGCCAACTGGACTAAGATCCTGGCTGCAGCGCCGATCATCCTCGCTTCGCTCGCGGTTACCCCTTTCCTGGCGCGCGGGCTGAATGCCATCACGCTCGGCGAAGCGGCCGCCTTCCATATGGGCATTCCTGTCCAGCGGCTGAAGAACATTGCGATCGTCAGTGTCGCCGCGGCGACCGGCGCATCCGTTGCGGTCAGCGGCGGCATCGGCTTCGTCGGCATCGTGGTTCCGCACCTGCTGCGGCTCGTCATCGGTCCCGATCATCGCTACCTGCTGCCCACCTCGGCGCTGCTCGGCGGCACGCTGTTGATCCTCGCCGACATGATCGCCCGCACCATCGTCTCTCCGGCGGAACTGCCGATCGGCATCGTTACCGCCTTTATCGGCGCGCCGTTCTTCCTCTGGATCCTGCTGCGCGGCCGTTCGAACATGGGACTCTGAGCGAAACCATGATCAACGTTTCCAATCTCTCCGTTCGCCTTGGCGGGCGACCCGTCATCCACGGCGTCTCGCTCGAGGCGCTGCCCGGCGCACTGACCGCCATCGTCGGCCCGAACGGCTCCGGCAAGACCACGACGCTGAAGGCGATCTCCGGGGAGCTTTCGTCGTCGAGCGGAACGATCCGCATCAATGGCCGCGACCTGCGGGGGCTGAAGCCATGGGAGCTCGCGCTGATGCGCGGCGTGCTGCCCCAGTCTACGGTCATCTCCTTCCCCTTCACCGTGCGCGAGGTCGTGAGATTGGGTCTTGCCGCCGGTGCCAATGTGGATCCCGCCGTGCACGACCGGGTCACGGCCGAGGCGTTGGAAGCGGTGGACCTGGCCGGCTTTGCCGGACGCTTCTACCAGGAACTGTCGGGCGGCGAGCAGCAGCGCGTGCAGCTTGCCCGCGTCCTCTGCCAGATCACCGATCCGGTCATCGACGGCGAGCCGCGCTACCTGCTGCTCGACGAACCGGTGTCGAGCCTCGATATCCGCCACCAGCTCGGGATCATGCAGCTCGCCCGCAAGTTCTGCGAACGCGGCGGCGGGGTCGTCGCAGTGATGCACGACCTCAACCTGACGGCCATGTTCGCCGACCGAATGGTGATGATGAAAGCCGGCAAGGTCCGCGCCTGCGGCACGCCGCGCGAGGTTCTGACCGACGAGACGATGGAAGCCGTCTTCGGCTGCCGCATGCAGGTGGGTGTCGCACCGGCGCCGCACGTGCCGTTCGTCCTGCCGCAGACAGCATCGCTCTGACGCCACGCCCGAGGACCCGGTAGATGCCTGTTGGGGCTTCCGGATTTCTCAAGCCTCAACACCAAGATTTATCGAAACAATTTCCGCACTTGTGCGTTGTTCTCCCGAAGCGCCGGCAAGGGCCTCTAGTTGTGCTCGCCGGTACCGTCAGACAGCGCCGACCGTTCGCGGCCGGCGCATGCGTGAAAGGGAGTATCCATCATGGCGCCTAGCCTCTTCTCCGGCTCGAGCTCGCGATCGACAAAAAGCAACGGCAAGCTCGCCGATATCTCCATCGAAGAACAACTGGGCGAGTTGCGCAGTGATGTGGCAACGCTCGTCGCATTGCTGGCCGATCGTGGAGCGGCCGCCTCAAAGCAGGCACGTGGCAAGGCACAGGACGCCCGTGAACAGGCCGAAGCCGGCATCAGCGAATTGCTGGCAAGCGGCGAAGACCTGCTGGCCGAACTTCGCGACCGTTATGCCGGCACAGAAAAACAGGTCCGCCACGCCGTTCGCGAGCATCCCATCGCCACGCTCGGCGCCGCCGCCCTGATTGGGCTCGCGGTGGCGGCGCTGCTTCGGCGCTGATTTGCAGTCGGTCGAACCGGACCCGCGGGCAACGGCTCGCGGTTTCGAACGAGATGAGGAAAAACAGATAGGTTTTCCGCCCGTATCCCGACCTAGCCTAAGAGGCCCTATCACGACGGGGAGTAACGCATGGGACCATTGACGGCCGCCCTGGCCAGCCTCTTGGCCGCCGATATCAGCGCCGCCGCCTCTCGTGTGAAGCGCGACGCAGCCCTATGGAGCGTCATAGGGCTGTTGCTCGTCACCGCCTATGTCTTCGCGCTAGCCGCAGCCTTTCTTTATCTCAGCGCGCGCTATTCCCCGGTCGCGGCCGCGGCGGCAATCGCCGGGGCTCTGGTCGTCACCGCGCTGGTGCTGGTTGGCATCCTCATGTCTCTGCAGAACCGTGACCGGCGGCGCCAGGAAGAACGCCGCCGTCGCACGCAAATGCAGACCAATCTGACCCTGCTCGCGGCCGCCGGCATCCTGCGCAAACAGCCGCTTCTCGCCGTCGCGACGGCTGTTGCGATCGGCGCGCTTCTCGGCACCGGCAAGCGACGCGGACGCAAACACGACGACTGATGCACGCAGCAAGCCAGTCGTCTCAATGGCGGGTGCGATCCCGTTAGAGCGGCAACCGGATCAGCGCCGTGACCCCGGCGGGGAGATACTCCACCTTCACCGAACTACCCAGCACCTTGTCGAGGCTGCGCTCGATGAGGATGGAGCCGAAGCCGCGCCGCTTTGGCTCGCGCACCGGCGGCCCACCAACCTCGGTCCAGGTGAGATGAAGAACGGTGTCGCCGTCTTCGACGACGTTTCGCGCCGTCAATACCACCTTGCCTTTCGGCACCGACAGCGATCCGTATTTCACGGCGTTGGTTGCAAGCTCGTGCAGGACCAGCCCGAGGCCGACGGCCTGGTCGGGACCAAGCGACACTTCGTCCTTGTGCAGTTCGATCTGGTCCGCATAGGCGCTCACATGCGGCAGCAGTTGCTTGGCGATCAGGTCGGCAAGCCGGATGGTGCCCCACTCGTGATCAGAGAGCAGACCATGCGCCTCGGAGATCGCCTGCAAGCGGCCGGCAAACGCGGTCATGAATTCGGCCGGGTCGCTCGTCTGGCGAAGCGTCTGGCGCGCAAGCGATTGCAGCATGGCCAGTGTGTTCTTGACCCGATGATTGAGCTCCTTGAGCAGGAGCCGAGTGCGCTGCGCCGAAGCCTGCTGGTCGGTGACATCGATCGTCACGCCGATGAACGTAAGCGGATTGCCCTTGCCGTCACGGTCGTGCACGCGGCCGCGGCCAAGCAGCCAGCGACCGGTATCGCCAATGCGGAACATGCCGTCATATTCATCGTCAGCCTTCATCGCCTGGCGAAGCTTGGCGAAAGTCGCGCCGCGGTCGTCGACGTGGATCGCGCCGAAGATGTCCCGGACGCCAACCGAACGCTCGGCCGAAAGTCCGAACATACGTTTCAATGCGCTGTTGCCGGCGATCGCACCTGAGCGGATATCCCAAAGCCAGCTGCCGATGTTGGCCGCTTCGAGCGCCATCGCGTGCCGCTGCTCCTCGCGCGACAACGCCGCCTCCTTTAGAGCGCGCCGACGGGCTTCGTCCTTGACCTTGAAGAGCGAGGCTGCGAGCGCGGCAAGCCGGCATAATTGGTGGATGAGCGGTTGCGACACCTCAGCGCGCGGCTTGTCGTCGAACACACAAACCGTGCCCACTGCCTGCCCGTCGAGCACGATCGGCGCACCGGCATAGAAGCGCAGAAATGGCGGCCCCTTGACCTGTCGGTGACGCGCGAACCGCGGATCGGTCGAAGCGTCGAGCACGACGAGGCTGGAGTCGGCCGCAGCGGTCACATGCGGGCAAAACGCGTCTTCGGATGGGGCACGGGTCTCATCGGTGCCGACAGCCGCCTTGAACCACTGCCATTCGCGGTCGATCAGCGTCACCAGTGCGATCTGAGCGTCGAAAAGCCCGGCAGCAATTTCGACGATCCCGTCGAAATCCCGATCCGGGATGGCCATGTCGGGGACGGTCGCATGCAGAACGCCAAGACGCTCGGGCGCGTCGAGCAGCTTCGTCACGGGCGGGTCCGTTTTCTCTGTCCTCACGTGCATACGGTCTCAATTCTCAATCTGAACGAGATGAGGAAGCCCTGGCGATCCACCCGCATCCCGCTCGATTCTGGAGCGTCTCGCCCCAAAATCGTCATCACTGCGCATTCGTCAGTCGATGCCAGCCGTCACGGCGTGTCCCCCTTGGGCTCAAGCCGCCAGTGAAAGCAGGACACCGCCACTTTTGCAACGGTGTCCTGCCCGAAATTCTTCCCTCAGGAGATGAAGGCCCGCGACGTGATCGGAGCCGAGGTTTCATCCGGCCCGTAGTCGTTTTCACCCTTCACCTGCAGGATATCCTGCAGCCGCTGACGCGCGCGGTTGACCCGGCTCTTGATCGTGCCAAGGGCACAGCCGCAGATCGTCGCCGCCTCCTCGTAGGAGAAGCCGGAAGCTCCGACCAGGATGATCGCTTCGCGCTGGTCCGGCGGCAGCATCTCGAGCGCGCGCCGGAAATCCTGCAGGTCGAGCGAGCCGTATTGCTCGGGATGATGGGCCAGCGACTCGGTGAAGTGACCGTCGGTGTCCTGCACCTCGCGCCCGCGCTTGCGCATCTGGCTGTAGAGCTCGTTGCGCAGGATCGTGAAGAGCCAGGCCTTCATATTGGTGCCCATCTCGAAATGGTCCTGCTTCGCCCAGGCCTTCATGATCGTGTCCTGCACCAGATCGTCGGCACGGTCGTGGCGACCGATCAACGACATGGCGAAGGCACGCAGGCTCGGCAAGGCGGCAAGCATCTCTCGCTTGAAATCATTTTTTTCGGACGACATTCTGGCACTTACTCCCTGCCCTGCAGCGCCGATTGCTGCTCGGCTGCGTCGAGCTTTTCCAGAAGATCGAGAAAACGCGCGGGTATCGCCTCTTCCTGCACGGACTGATAAAGCGCTTTCAGCTTTGCTGCGATCTGCGCATTTGGGTCTTCTGTCCATAAGGTCGTGCCGGTAGTCCGCCCTGCCCCTGTTTTATATTTCATTGTCAAACTGTCGCCTTCGAGTGTCCATAGCCGCCATAACGCAGCAGAAAATTGAAATGTTCCCTCGCGGAACCTTTTTTTACGTCCGGCGTTCTCGCAACGTCACCGTAGAAAGATACCCGAGGGAGTTCCCCTATGACATTGTCCACGCGGATAGCACCGCTTCTGCCGTATCTGCGCCGCTATTCGCGCGCGCTGACCGGCTCGCAGACATCAGGCGACGCCTATGTCGCTGCCGTTCTCGAAGCGCTGATCGCCGACACGTCGATTTTCCCGGAAGCGAGCAATGATCGCGTTGGCCTGTTCCGGCTCTTCACCTCACTCTTCGGTTCCTCGTCCGTGCTTGTGCCGGAACCGATCTCGCCTTTTGCCTGGGAACAGCGCGCATCGATCAATCTCGCAACCGTTTCGCCCCTTGCCCGCCAGGCCTTCCTGCTGGTCTCGGTCGAAGGTTTCCGTCCCGAGGAAGCCGCCGAGGTTCTCGACGTGTCCACCGATAAGGTCGGCAGCCTGCTCGACCGCGCCTCGCAGGAAATCTCGCGCCAGGTCGCGACCGATATCATGATCATCGAGGACGAACCGCTGATCGCCATCGATATCGAACAGATGGTCGAAAGCCTCGGCCATCGGGTCACCGGCATCGCCCGGACGCGCGACGAAGCGATCGCCCTCTACAAGAGGACGCGGCCAAGCATGGTGCTTGCCGATATCCAGCTCGCCGACGGCAGCTCAGGCATCGACGCGGTCAACGACATCCTGAAGACGAGCGCCATTCCGGTGATCTTCATCACCGCTTTCCCGGAACGGCTCCTGACCGGCGAGCGGCCGGAACCGACCTTCCTGGTCACCAAGCCGTTCAACCCGGATATGGTCAAGGCACTGATCAGTCAGGCGTTGTTCTTCAACGAATCGACCAAGGCGGCGGCCTGAGTGCAACCTGCATGTTCCCTTTGATCGCAACCGATCAAAGGCAAGAACATGCAGGTCATTCAAAGGGCTACAGCGTCGCGCGTCACAAAGGGCCGCGACGCCGTAGTCCATTTTACCGTTTCGTCGAAGCGGCGAATGGCCGGTTTTCCCGAAATCAGCCGTTCCTGATATTTGCGCCACTTCCCGATATTCGCGCGGAGGCACACTCGCCGGCGCGACTTCATGTCAGCCGGCCTCACCCCGCCGTTTCACATTTCCCGCAGCATCTCTTTGGCTTACCCCGGAAACACGACAGCCAGTGCCGAGGGAAGGCACTGGCTGGTATGTGCAACTCACTCGGGGAGTGTGAGTTGTAGGCCGGCGGTCTGCCTCCGGCGCGGCATTGGGGGCTATGCGCGCCACCGTCCGGTCGCAAACAGAATGCGCGACGGGGCAAAAGGTTCCAAGCACCCGCCCTGACCGTTTCGGCCTACCGCTTCACTGCATCTTGTCGAGTTCGTCACGATGGCGGTAGAGCGCCAGGAAGCGGCGGTAATCGCGGTCATAGGTGCCGCGAGCACTTGCGTTCGGCAGGCGCTCGTGCCCCTCCGACGCCATTTCCGCCCCTGCGGCGGCGAGATCCCGGTGGATGCCGCCGGCAACCGCAGCTGCCATCGCCGTACCGAGCAGCACCGCGTCCGGTGCCTGCGGCGCAACCACGCGGCAGCCGGTCACATCGCAGTAGAGCTCCATCAGAAGCGTGTTGCGCACGTGGCCGCCGGTGACGTGCAGGGTGTCGAGCTGGTAGCCGACCTCCCGCATCATCTCCAGGATGTGACGGATGCCGAGCGCGATCGCGACGCAGCTGCGCCAATAGAGACGGCAGAGCGCATCGAAGGAGGAATCGAGGGGCAGGCCGCTGATAACCCCGAGCCCATGCGGGTCGGCGAGCGGCGAGCGGTTGCCGTGGAAATCGGGAAGCACATGCAGGCGATCGGCAAAAGCGGCGCCCTGCTCGGCGCGCAGTTCCTGCACCCGGGCGATGATCCGGCCGTGGGTCTCTGCTGTCGGTTCAAGGCCGCCGCCATGCAGCCGCACGATATGGTCGAGCAGCGCACCTGTCGCCGATTGCCCGCCCTCGATCAGCCAGGCGCCCGGAAGAACCGCTTCGTAATAGGGGCCCCACATGCCGAAGCCCGGCTTCATATCCTTGGAAAAGGCAACAATGCAGCTCGATGTACCGGCGATCAACGCGAGTTGTTTTTCAAGCGTCTCCGGCTTCCCGATGAACCCGCCGACGACGCCGAGCGCACCAGCATAGGCGTCGATCAGGCCCGGCGCCACCTGGCAGGCTTCGTCGAGCCCAAGCTCTGCGGCCGCCGCAGCGCTCAAATGACCGACCGAGCTTCCGATCGGCAGCGTTTCTTCCGGCAGCCCGCCGCGTTCGATGAGATCTTCAAGCCCGATCTTTTCGAGATAGTCCGGCTGCCAGCCACGCTTCTCATGCGCCAGATAATTCCACTTCGCTGTCAGCGTGCAGCGCGAGCGAGCAGCGCTTCCCGTCGCTCGCCAGGAAAGATAGTCGGCCAGGTCGAAGAAGAAACCCGCCTTCTGCCATTGTTGCGGCAGGTTGCGCTTCAGCCACATCAGCTTCGGCATTTCCATTTCCGGCGACATGACGCGGCCGGAGAAGTCGAGCACCGGATGGCCGGTCGCCGTACAGAAATCTGCCTCGGCGAGCGCCCGATGGTCGAGCCAGACGATCGTGTCCCAGCGCGCCTCGCCCTTGCGGTTGACGGATAGCGGCTCGCCTTCGCTGTCGCGCACCACCAACGAGCAGGTGGCGTCGAAGCCGATCGCGGCAACGCTTTCAGCGGCGATCCCGGCCTTGTCCTTGGCCGCCTTGACCGCGCCGCAGACGGCGCGCCAGATATCCTCAGAATCATGTTCGGCGTGGTTTTCTTCCGGCCGGTTCATGGCAATCGGCAGGTCGGCACGCGCGAGCAGCGTGCCCTTCCGGTCAAAGATACCGGCGCGCGCACTGCCGGTGCCGACATCGACCGCAACGACGAATTCACGCATCAATGAAAGTCCCGCCCCTCTTGTCCCTGCTATCGGCGGACAAACTGTAACAATTCGCCCATGTCGTCAAACAGCACGTCGGGACCGAGATTCGCGAGACTTTGGCGGTGCCGGTCGGATCGGGCATGGCTGCCGCCGGCAAAGGCGAAGACCCGCATGCCCGCCGCCTTCGCCGCTTCGATACCCGCCGGACTGTCCTCGACGACGACGCAATCCCTGGGCGCGAAACCCATTTCGCGGCTCGCATGCAGGAAGAGATCAGGCGCCGGCTTGCCGTGTTTCACCATGGTGGCGGAGAAGATATTGGGCTCGAAGAGGTCGATGAGCCCGGTGACGGTCAGCGACAGGCGGATGCGTTCCGGCTGGCTGGACGAGGCGACGCAGCACGCACCCTCGAGCCCTTCGACCGCTTCGCGGATACCTGCAATCGGCTGCAATTCGGTGCGGAAGCGCTGATACAGACGAAGGCGCATGCCCTCGAGGAAGGCATCGTCGGTGGCAAGGCCATATTCGTCGTGGAGGATCGCCGACATGCTTTTCAGGCTGCGCCCGAGAAATCGTTCCGTCGCTTCTTCGGCGGTCATCGGAACGCCGGCGGCCGAGAGCACGTCCACCAGCACTTCCAGCGAGATCGGCTCGCTATCGACAAGCACGCCGTCGCAATCGAAAATCACCAGCCTGGACGCTGTGTCCGCCATCGCACCCTACCCCTTACAGCTACGCGCGATATAAGGCGCCAAGGTCGCTGTAACGCTTTGAATTGGCGCATAATCTCGTCCCTGGTTCGATGTGATCCAGGGAATTATGCGGTGAGCTTGTCGTCCAGATAAAGCTGGAGCGTAGCGCGCGTACCCCTTTCCCAGAGGGTTTTCAATGCATGGCTGAAACGGCGGCGGAAGAGATCGGAGCGCGCGACATCGCCGAAGATATCGCCGAGCTCCAGGAAGGCCACCGGATCGTTCTTGGCAGCAAGCGCCGCCTTGTTCAGCCGGTCGGCGCTCTGGTCGTTGAAGACGATCGCCTTGCCGCTGTCGGACGTGCCGGCGAAGTAGCGGCACCACAGTGCCGAAACCAGCGACAGACCGACGACATCTTCGCCGCGCGCTAGGCGATCGGCCGTCGACGGCAGGATGAATTTCGGCTGGCGGTTGGAACCGTCCTGCGCCAGACGCGGGATCGTGTCACCGATCTTCGGATTGGCAAAGCGCGTCTCGATCAGCTTGTAGTAATCGCCGAGATCGGTGTTCGGCACGGGCGGAATGACCGGAATGATCTCGTCATGTTCAAGCTTGGCAAGAAAGGCACGGATCAGCGGCTCTTCCATCGCCTCATGCACGAAATGAATGTCGAGCAGAGCCGCCGGATAGGCGATCGCCGCATGGCCGCCGTTGAGGATGCGGATCTTCATGTGTTCGTACGGCGCGACGTCGGGTACGAACTGGACGCCGACCTTCTCCAGCGCCGGACGGCCGAGCGGGAAATGGTCTTCAAGCACCCATTGCTTGAATTCCTCGCAGAACACCGGCCAGGCGTCCTCTATGCCGTAATCGTCGGCGACAATGCCGATTTCACGTGTGCCGGTTGCCGGCGTGATCCGGTCCACCATGCCGTTCGGGAAAGCGACATTGGCATCGATCCAGTCAGCGAAATCAGCATCGACGAGCCGAGCAAGGCCGGAAACAGCGGCATGCGTGACCTCGCCATTGCCGGGAATGTTGTCGCAGGACATCACGGTGAAGGGCGGAACGTTCTTGTCGCGGCGCGCTTTCAGGCCGGCGACGATCAGTCCGAACACAGTCTTCGGAGCAGCCGGGTTCTGCGCGTCGGCGACGATTGCCGGATGGGTCGGGTTGAATACACCCGACGCCGGATCGATGAAATAACCGCCTTCGGTGATCGTCAGCGACACGATGCGGATCGCCGGATCGGTCAGCCTCGCGATGATCGCCGGGATGTCGCCTGGTTCCAGGTAGTCGATCATCGCGCCGGTGATATGGGCGCCGGTGCGGTTGTTGTCCTGCTCGACGACCGTCGTCAGGAAATCCTGCGCCGCGAGTTTCGCCCGCATCGTTGCATCGGAGGCAAGTACGCCGGCACCGATGATGGCCCAATCCCGGTCGTGGCCGGCATTGAAGAGATCGTCGAGATAGACGGCCTGGTGCGCCCTATGGAAGTTGCCGACGCCAAAATGCACGATCCCCGCCGTCAATTGCGACCGGTCGTAGTTCGGCACGCCGGCCTTGGCCTTGATCGTGTCGAGGGCGGCAAGTGAGAGTTTGGTCGTCATGATCCCGTATCCTTTCGAGGCTTCACCGGCTGCGCAGGCTCAGCTCATCCAGTTGCCGCCGTCGACGTTGTAGGTCTGCGAGACGACGTAGTCGCTCTCGGCTGAGGCGAGGAAGATCGCCATTCCGGTCAGGTCCTCGGCCGTTCCCATGCGCCCATAGGGCACCTCCGCGCCAACCAGCTTCTTCTTTTCGCCGAGCGGGCGGTTTTCGTATTTGGCAAACAGCGCGTCGACGCCGTCCCAGTGCTCGCCGTCGACCACACCGGGCGCGATCGCGTTGACGTTGATGCCGTGCTTGATGAGGTTGAGGCCGGCCGACTGGGTAAGGCTGATGACCGCCGCCTTGGTGGCGCAATAGATCGCGACCAACGCTTCGCCGCGGCGGCCCGCCTGGCTCGCCATGTTGATGATCTTGCCGCCCCTGCCCTGGGCGATCATCTGCTTTGCGGCCGCCTGCAGCGCGAACAGCGTGCCGGCAACATTGATCGAAAACAGCCGGTCATAGCTTTCGCGGGTGATTTCGACGATCGGCGCAAGGTCGAAGAGTGCTGCATTGTTGACGAGGATATCGAGGCCGCCCGCTTGCCTGACGACCGCTGCGATCGCAGCATCGATCGATGCCTGCTGCGTCACGTCCATCTCGACCGCGTAGGCGCCGGCACCGATCTCGGAGGCCGTCTGCCGTGCCCGTTCGATATTGATGTCGGCGATCGCGACCGTGGCGCCTTCGCGGANCCTCCGCGAAGGCACGGCCGATCCCCCGCGCAGACCCGGTGATCAGCGCGCTTTTACCTTCGAGCCTTCTCATCGCACTGCCAACCCCTTGTCGTCGAACCTGTGGACGCGCTGTGGGTCCGGCGTCAGGAACACGCGATCGCCGTGGGTGACGGCAAAGTCGCCGCTGACGCGCGCCGTCACCGTGCCGATGCCGTCGTCGACATTGACGTGCAGGAAGGTGTCGGAGCCGAGGTGTTCGGCGACGCCGACCGTGCCCTGCCAGCTGCCACTATCTTTGGAGAGCGCCAGATGCTCGGGGCGGATGCCCATCGTATGCGCCTGATAGGCAGAAGCCGCAGGACCAGTGACGATATTCATGCGCGGCGAACCGATGAAGCCCGCGACGAACAGATTGTCCGGCTTGTGGTAGAGGTCGAGCGGCGAGCCGACCTGCTCGATGCGCCCACGATTGAGCACCACGATCTTGTCGGCCATGGTCATGGCCTCCACCTGATCGTGGGTGACGTAAATCATCGTCGTCTTCAGGTCCTGGTGCAGCTGGCTGATCTCCAGCCGCATGTTGACGCGAAGCGCTGCATCGAGGTTCGACAGCGGCTCGTCGAACAGGAAGGCCTTCGGCTGGCGCACGATCGCCCGGCCGATCGCGACGCGCTGGCGCTGACCGCCGGAAAGCTGCCGCGGCTTGCGGTCGAGATAATCGGTAAGGTTCAGCACGCGCGCCGCATCCGACACCTTCTTGTCGATGACGGCCTTGTCCTCGCCCGCCATCTTCAGCGGAAAGGCGATGTTCGAGCGCACGCTCATGTGCGGATAGAGCGCGTAGGACTGGAACACCATCGACAGGCCGCGCTGTGCCGGCGGCAGTTCGGTGGCGTTCTTGCCATCGATGACGATGTCGCCGTCGCTGACATCTTCCAGGCCGGCGATCAGCCTGAGCAGCGTCGACTTTCCGCAACCGGACGGGCCGACGAAGACGACGAACTCGCCATTGTTGATGTCGAGGTCGATCGAGGGGATGACGGCATGGGCGCCGAAGACCTTCGAAACCTTGCTGAGTGTAATGCTTCCCATTGTCGTATCCCTTATTTGACCGCGCCGAAGGTGAGGCCGCGTACGAGCTGTTTCTGCGAGAACCAGCCGAGTATGAGGATGGGGGCGATCGCCATGGTCGAGGCGGCCGAGAGCTTGGCGTAGAACAGGCCTTCGGGGCTCGAATAGGAGGCGATGAAGGCAGTCAGCGGCGCGGCTTTCGCGGCACTGAGGTTCAGCGTCCAGAACGCCTCGTTCCAGGCGAGGATGATGTTGAGCAGAAGCGTCGAGGCGATGCCGGGGATCGCCATCGGCGTCAGCACATAGATGATCTCCTTGGAGAGCGAGGCGCCGTCCATGCGGGCGGCCTCCAGGATTTCGCCGGGGATCTCCTTAAAGTAGGTGTAGAGCATCCAGATGATGATCGGCAGGTTGATCAGCGTCAGCACAATGACGAGGCCGGTACGGGTGTCGAGCAGGCCGGTGTTGCGGAACATCAGATACATCGGCACCAGAACGCCGACCGACGGCATCATCTTGGTGGAGAGCATCCACATCAGGACGTCCTTGGTGCGCTTGGTCGGCGAGAACGCCATCGCCCAGGCGGACGGAATGGCGATTATCAGGCCGATCAGCGTCGAGCCGAAGGAGACGACGACCGAGTTCATGAAGTGCAGGAAGTAATTCGATCGGCTCTGCACCTCGTGATAGTTCTCCGTCGTCCAGTCGAAGAAGAACAGGGACGGCGGCGAGGCGATCGCCTCGGCCTCGGTCTTGAAGCTCGTCAGGAACGTCCAGAGGATCGGGAAGAAGATCAGGATGCCGATCGTCCAGGCGACGACGGTAACGACGATCTTTCTTTGGGTGGAGACATTGCGTGCCATGGTTCTCAAGCCTCCAGCGTCTTGCCGATCATGCGCATCAGGAAGAATGCGACGATGTTGGCGAGGATGACGGCGATGATGCCGCCGGCGGATGCGCCGCCCACGTCGAACTGCAGCAGGGCCTGCGCATAGACGAGGAAGGTGAGGTTCGTGCTCTGCGTACCCGGCCCGCCATTGGTCGTCACCAGGATCTCGGCGAAGACCGAGAGCAGGAAGATCGTCTGGATCAGGATCACCACGGTGATGGCGCGCGAGAGATGCGGCAGCACCAGATAGATGAAGCGGCTCCAGGCGCCGGCGCCGTCCATCTGTGCGGCTTCCTTCTGCTCTTCATCGAGCGACTGCAGGGCCGTCAGAAGGATCAGCGTCGCAAAGGGCAGCCATTGCCAGGCGACGATCAGGATCACCGACATCAGCGGTGCATTGGCGAGAAAGTCGAAGGGCTGCAGCCCGAAGAGCTTGGCCACCCAGGCGAAGAGCCCGTTGACCGGATTCATGAACATGTTCTTCCAGACGAGTGCGGCGACCGTCGGCATGATCAGGAACGGCGCGATCACCAGGATGCGCACGATCCCCTGCCCGAACATCGGCTGGTCGAGCAACAGCGCCAGTGCGATGCCGCCGACGACGGTGATGAACAGCACACCGAGCACGATCGCGAGCGTGTTGAAGATCGCCTGGAAGAAGGCGGGATCGGTGAGGAAGTAGCTGTAGTTCGAAAAGCCGGCGAACTCCTCCATCCCCGGCATCAACAGATTGTAGCGCAGGAACGAGAAGTAGATGGTCATGGCCAGCGGAACGATCATCCAGGCCAGAAGCAGAAGCACCGAAGGCGCGATCATCAGCCGCGCGGCGGAGCGGGTGTGCAAGGTCGCCATGGCGTCCCCCCAATGAAGGAATTCAATGCTGTTTCGAGATCGGGCCGGGCCGGCGCGTTTGTCCGCACGAGCCCAGTGGCCGCCTCCGGGAATTACCGGGGCGCCAGCCATTTGCGGCCGGCACCCCGGGCCCTTGGGAGCGCTATTTGATGTAACCGGCCTTGGTCATTTCGCGTTCGGTCAGCTTCTGGGCGCTGGCAAGCGCATCGTCGACGCTCATCTGACCGGCAAGGGCCGCCGAGAACTGCTGGCCGACCGCCGTGCCGAGACCCTGGAATTCAGGGATCGCCACGAACTGCACGCCGACATAGGGCACCGGCTTGACGGCCGGGTTCTTCGGATCGGCCGCGTTGATCGAGTCGAGCGTCATCTTCGCGAACGGCGCCGCCTTCTGGTACTCGGGGTTGGCGTAGAGCGAGGTTCGCGTGCCCGGAGGTACGTTCGCCCAGCCTTCCTTGTCAGCCACGAGCTTCAGATAGTCCTTGCCGGTTGCCCAGGCGATGAACTTCTCGGCCGAAGCGACCTTCTGCGAGCCGGCGGGGATCGCGAGGTTCCAGGCCCAGAGCCAGTTGCCGCGCTTGCCGAGGCCGGTGTCCGGAGCGAGCGCGAAGCCGACCTTGTCGGCAACGGTCGATTCCTTCGGGTTGGTGACGAAGGAGGCCGCAACCGTCGCATCGATCCACATGCCGCACTTGCCGGTCTGGAACAGCGACAGGTTTTCGTTGAAGCCGTTCGAGGAAGCGCCGGGCGGTCCGGCGTCGTTCATCAGCTTGACGTAGAAGTCGAGTGCGTTCTTCCATTCCGGCTGATCGAACTGCGGCTTCCAGTTCTCGTCGAACCAGCGGGCGCCGAAGGCGTTCGCGGTCGCCGTCAGGAAGGCCATGTTCTCGCCCCAGCCGGCCTTGCCGCGCAGGCAGATGCCGTAGAGTTCGTTGTTCTTGTCGGTGATCTTGCGCGCCGCGTCGGCGATGAAGTCCCAGGTCGGCGCGTCGGGCATGGTGAGCCCCGCCTTCTCGAACAGGTCCTTGCGGTACATCACCATCGAGCTTTCGCCGTAGAACGGCGCAGCATAGAGCTTGCCGTCGATGGTCAGGCCGGAGCGGATCGCCGGCAGGAGGTCGTCGACGTCGTAGTCGGCGCCGAGATTGTCGAGCGGCAGCAGCCAGCCCTGCTTCGCCCAGATCGGCACTTCATAGGTGCCGATCGTCATGATGTCGTACTGGCCGCCCTTGGTGGCGATGTCGGTCGTCACGCGCTGGCGCAGCACGTTTTCCTCGAGCGTCACCCACTCGAGTTGAATGTCCGGATTCTTGGACGTGAAATCCTCCGTCAGCTTCTGCATCCGGATCATGTCGCCGTTGTTCACGGTCGCGATCGTCAGGGTTTCTGCTTGGGCCAGACCCGACAGCGCGACTGCCGAGCACGTGCCCAGCAGGAAAGTTCTCAAGTTCATCGACTTCCTCCCAGAAGAATTGAGCATTTGCCTCGCTCATGGGCAATTACTCACTTCTCATGACAAATTGTCAATGCGCAATCGTTGCTGCGCCGCACACAGAAACATTAGAAGATTGTTTTGATTGCCGATTTTTTCTTTACGCAAGTGCGAAAGGCCGGCGCTGGGCCGGCCTTTTAACGGACGCGCTCTTTGCGATCAGGCGTTGAGCAGATAGCGCGCCGTCGCCTCATCGGTGATAAGACCGTTGATGATTCCACCCTTCACGGCCGCCCACAGCGCTTCGTACTTGCGCCGCCCCTTGGCAAGGCCGATCACCGACGCCTTGTCCCGCGAGGGAAGCGGCACCGAAGCGACGCGTTCGTTGAAGCTGCCGGAGAGCAATACGCCGTCATGGTCGAACATCCAGCCGCAGATTTCGCCGGCCGCGCCAGCTCTGGTAAGACCGGCCATCTCGTCCTGCGCCAGGAACCCGTCCTGGCAAAGCGGCGCGTCCGGGCCGAGTTCGCCGACGCCGACGAAGGCGACATTGGCTTCTGCGCCGAGCTTCAGGGCCACCTGAACCAGGCTCTGGCTGTGCAGCACTTCCCTCTCCTCCGGCGAGGCGGCGAGCACGGGCAGCGGCATCGGAAAATGCCGCGCCTTGACCGCATCGGCCATGCTGAAGATGACGTTGTAATAGGCGGCCGAGCCGTCGAGGCCGATATTGCCGGTGAGCGAAACGATGCGGTGCTGCGGACATTCCATCGGCGGCAGCTGGTCGACCGCCGCCTTCAGCGTGCGTCCGGTACCGATCGCCAACACCTGCGGCTCCGGCAACTTCAGCCAGCGCTCGATTTCGGCAGCACCCGCCTCGGCAATGCCGACGGTCGTCGAGGTCGACCCCGGATCGCTCGGCACGACCTCCACATGCTTCAGCCCGTATCTGTCGCGCAGGCCCGCCGCCGCCTCCAGACATGCGGCGATCGGATGGTCGAGCCGAACCTTGATCAGCCGCTCGGACATGGCGAGAGAAACGAGCCGCTGCGCCGATTGGCGCGAAATCCCCATGACGGTCGCGATCTCGTCCTGGGTGCGGCCGGCGACATAGTATAGCCAGCCCGCCCGGGCGGCATCATCAAGCCTGTTGTTCGCCTCGCCCCTGCGCGCCATGCCTGTTCTCCGTTCCCCCGAATGACGATGATTTTGGGTCGAACTCCCCAAAGACATCGTGATCGATTCTCTTAAGTTAGAGCGGGGAGCGGCCGAAAAACCGCAAACACCATTCCTCATCCCGCTCTAATTTGCTGCCACTATTTGTCCTGTCCTGTCAAACATCGGCCAAGAACAATGGCTTGGCGCGCCGGCAGAAAAGCCCGGGATCACAAGGCTTTCCGGTGATTTCGACCGCAAACTTTTACCGTTTGATAAAAAAATAAAGCGTGTTACCGTTCCATCATCCTGAGAAAACATTGGGAGCCAAAAATGGGAACGACACAATCTGGGATCCTCGGCGGCCGCCTGCCGCTCGGGGAGTACGAGAACAATTTCTCCGACCTCCATCCGCCGCTCGACAAGCACGAGGCCCTCGTCGCTTCCGACCGCTGTTATTTCTGTCATGACGCGCCGTGCATGACGGCCTGTCCCACCTCCATCGATATCCCGCTGTTCATTCGGCAGATATCGACCGGAAACCCGATCGGATCGGCCAAGACGATCTTCGACCAGAACATCCTGGGCGGCATGTGTGCCCGCGTCTGTCCCACCGAAACGCTCTGCGAACAGGCCTGCGTTCGCAACACCGCCGAGGAACGGCCCGTCGAGATCGGCCGCCTGCAGCGCTATGCGACCGACGTGGCGATGATGGAGAACAAGCAGTTCTACACCCGCGCCGCTTCCTCCGGCCGTAAGGTCGCCGTCGTCGGCGCCGGACCGGCGGGACTGGCGGCGGCCCATCGGCTCGCCGTCAAGGGCCACGACGTCGTGATCTACGACGCCCGTCCGAAGTCGGGCGGCCTCAACGAATACGGCATTGCCGCCTACAAGTCGGTCGACGACTTCGCCCAGAAGGAAGTCGACTACGTGCTGTCGATCGGCGGCATCGAGGTTCGCAACGGCCAGGCACTCGGCCGGGAGTTCAGCCTTGCCGAGCTTTCCGAGCAGTATGACGCCGTCTTCCTCGGTCTCGGCCTCGTCGGCGTCAATGCCCTGCGCATGGAAGGCGAGAACGCCGAGGGCGTCGAAGATGCCGTCGACTTCATCGCAGCGCTGCGTCAGTCGAAGACGAAGGCCGACATCCCCGTCGGGCGCCGTGTCGTCGTCCTCGGCGGCGGCATGACCGCGATCGACGCCGCCGTCCAGGCAAAGCTGCTCGGCGCCGAAGAGGTAACGATCTGTTATCGCCGCGGCAAAGAGCACATGAACGCCTCCGAGTTCGAGCAGGATCTCGCCACCTCCAAGGGCGTCACCATCCGCCATTGGCTGCAGCCGAAGCGCATTGCCGAAAAGGACGGCAAGGTCGCAGGCATCGAGCTGGAATACACCACGCTTGAAGACGGAAAGCTGACGGCGACCGGCGAAACGGGTATCATTGCCGCCGATCAGATCTTCAAGGCAATCGGCCAGAGCTTCCTCGGAAGCGGCCTTGGCGCCCTGCAGCTTGAAGGCGGCCGTATCGTCACCGATGCCGAAGGGCGAACCTCGATCGACAACGTCTGGGCCGGTGGCGACTGCGTGCTCGGCGGCGAAGACCTCACCGTCTCGGCCGTCGCCATGGGCCGCGATGCGGCTGAATCGATCAACCAGGCCCTCGCCGCGGCAGCGCCGCATGCGAGCGCAGTTGCCTAAAGGATCGGGAGGAGAAACCAATGGCTGATCTTCGCAATAACTTCGTCGGCATCAAATCCCCGAACCCGTTCTGGCTGGCATCCGCCCCGCCGACGGACAAGGCCTATAACGTCGAGCGCGCCTTCAAGGCGGGCTGGGGCGGCGTCGTCTGGAAAACGCTCGGCGAAGAAGGACCGCCGGTCGTCAACGTCAACGGACCGCGCTACGGCGCGATCTGGGGTGCCGACCGCCGGCTGTTGGGCTTCAACAATATCGAGCTCATCACCGACCGCGACCTTTATGTGAACCTGCGGGAAATGAAGCAGGTCAAGATGAACTGGCCGGACCGGGCCCTGATCGCCTCGATCATGGTGCCCTGCGAGGAAGAGGCGTGGAAGGCGATCCTGCCGCTGGTGGAAGAAACCGGCGCCGACGGCATCGAGCTCAACTTCGGCTGTCCGCACGGCATGTCCGAGCGCGGCATGGGTGCTGCGGTCGGACAGGTGCCGGAATACATCGAAATGGTCGTGCGCTGGTGCAAGCAGTACACGCGCATGCCGGTCATCACCAAGCTGACGCCGAATATCACCGACATCCGCAAGCCGGCCCGCGCCGCCAAGGCCGGCGGCACCGACGCCGTGTCGCTGATCAACACGATCAACTCGATCGTGTCCGTCGATCTCGACAACTTCGCCCCGAACCCGACGGTCGGCGGCAAGGGCACCCATGGCGGCTATTGCGGCCCGGCGGTCAAGCCGATCGCGCTCAACATGGTCGCCGAAATCGCCCGCGATCCCGAAACCTACGGCCTGCCGATCTCCGGCATCGGCGGCATAACCACCTGGCGCGATGCGGCCGAGTTCCTGGTGCTTGGCGCCGGCAACGTGCAGGTCTGCACCGCGGCGATGACCTACGGCTTCAAGATCGTCCAGGAAATGATCTCGGGCCTTTCGGACTGGATGGATGCGAAGGGTCACCGTGACCTCGACGACATCACCGGCCGCGCGGTGCCGAATGTCACCGACTGGCAGTACCTCAACCTCAACTACATCGCCAAGGCCAAGATCGATCAGGATGCCTGCATCAAATGCGGCCGCTGTCACATCGTCTGCGAAGACACCTCGCACCAGGCGATCACCCAGTTCGTCAACGGCGTACGCCACTTCGAGGTAATGGAAGACGAGTGCGTCGGCTGCAATCTCTGCGTCAGCGTCTGTCCCGTCGAAAACTGCATCACCATGGAAGAACTGCCGGCCGGCACAATCGACCAGCGCACCGGCAAGCCTGTCGACCCGAACTACGCCAACTGGACGACCCATCCCAATAACCCGATGGCCCGCCAGGCCGCGGAGTAAGGGCGCCCACAAGGGTTCGCCCGCGATCGCATCAAGCAAAGCCGCCGGAAAATCCATCCGGCGGCTTTGTCTTTCAACCCCGGAACTCGACGACCACCTTGCCGAACGGCCCGCGATCGAGATGCGCTAACGCTTCGGGCAAGTCAGAAAAGCGGTAGCGGGCATCGATGACCGGCTTGATCCCGGTCCGATCGATGGCACCGACCAGATCCTCCAGTGCCCGGCGATGGCCGACGCCGATGCCCTGGATGACCGGCGACTTCAACAGCACGAATGGCGCCGGCGCCGAAATCTCGCCGCCTTCGAGCACGCCGATGACAGAGATCCGCCCCTGCATTGCCACCGCCTGCAGCGACTTGCCGAGATTGGCGCCACCGGCAAGCTCGAGGACATGGTCCGCGCCATGATCGCCGGTAATCTCGAGAACACGCTCCGCCCAGTCTTCCGACAGCCGGTTTACGCCATGATCGGCTCCAAGCGCGCGCGCACGTTCGAGTTTTTCCTGACTGGCCGATGTCACGATCACTTCGGCCCCGTGCGCCTTGGCGATCTGCAGCCCGAACAGTGAAACACCGCCGGTGCCCTGCACGACGACGCGGTCACCGGCCTTCGGATGCCCCTTCTCGACCAGCGCGAACCAGGCGGTCAGCCCGGCACAGGGCAAGGTGCTCGCCTCGCCATCGTCGAGGCTCTCGGGCGCCTTCACGAACCAGTTCTCGGGGAAGGCGACATATTCGGAAGCGACGCCTGGGTTGAGGCCGCCGAGTGCAAACGACGTCGGATGTCGGGCGGTCCCTGGTTTTTGACCGTCAACCCAGGTTGGGTCGAATACGGAGATGACGCGATCGCCCGGCTGAAACCGTGTGACGTCACGGCCGACCGTTTCGACCACACCGGCCATGTCGGATCCTGGGACGAAGGGGAAGACGAGCGGCATGCCCATGCCGTTTTCCAGCACCAGCTTGTCGCGAAAGTTGAGCGACAAGGCGGTGGTGCGAACGAGCACCTCGCCCGCACCCGGCTCAGGAACGCGCCGCTCGGTGACCTTCAGGTTCGAGGCGCCGAATGTATCGATCGTCCATTCCTTCATTAGTCTTGCCATAATCTTTCCTTTCATCGGTTTGAGCTGATGAAGAAACCATAGCGTTGAATTTATCTCTCCAGTTGCGATATGATTTCGCCATATTGGTTCCACCAGGGATACAAATATGAGCTACCTGAACGGAGTTTCGGTGTTCGTGGAAGCGGTAGACGCCGGCGGCTTTTCTGCAGCGGCCGAAAGGCTCAACCTGTCGCGCTCGGCAGTCGGCAAAACGGTCGCCAAGCTGGAACAGAGGCTGGGCGTTCGCCTCTTCCATCGCACCACCCGCACCCAGAGCCTGACCGACGAAGGCCAGCTGTTCTACGAAAACTGCCTGAGGGCGCTCGGCGAAATCAGGGCCGGAGAGGCGCTGCTGGAATCGGGCAAACAGGAGATCCGGGGCCGCCTGCGCCTGTCGATGCCTGTGCATTTCGGCCGCCAATGCATCATGCCGCTGCTGTCGGAACTGCTCCGGCTGCATCCGCACCTGGAATTCGATCTCAACTTCAGCGACCGCAACGTCGACCTCATCGAGGACGGCTTCGATCTCGCCATCCGCTCCGGCCCGCTGAGGAGCGATCCCGAACTGATGACGCGCAAGATCGCCGACCAGCGCATGATCGTATGCGCTTCACCGGCCTATCTTGAAGCAAACGGCACGCCTGGAACGATCGATGACCTGATGTCGCATCAGGCGATCCTCTATCGGCGCAGCGGACAGCCGCTCGCCTGGTCTTTTCCCGTCAAGGCCGGCCAGCCCCAGGCGATCACGCCGCCGGCGCGGCTGCGGCTCGATGACCTGACCTCAATCGCCGACGCGGCAGCCGACGGCTTCGGTATCGCCTGGCTGCCGTGCTGGCTCGTGGGAAACCGAATCGCCGCCGGCTCGCTGGTCCGGATTCTCGCCGATGCGCCGGCGCTCTCCTATGGCGCCTATGTCGTCTGGCCGAAAACCCAATACATGCCGCCAAAGCTGCGGCTGCTCATCGATACGCTTGCCGCACGCCTGCCGGCCATGATGGAATGAAGCAAGCGGTGGCCGCTGTTTCCGGCGCCGCCATCACAAGCCAAAAGCATGGGGAGTTCGACATGCATGTGGCGAACCCGTTCGAACGACGGCACCGAACCCCGCTCAATAGCGCTCCCCGCCGATAACGAACAGGACACGAAAACGAAACAGATTGTGTAAAAATGGTAAGTTGTCGGCCCGCGCGATCTGGATAATAAGGGAGAACTCACACCGGGGGTGCGTGACGTTCGATCCGGGATCGGCGACGCATCTTCCGACGGTTTTGAAACTGCGGCCGGACAAAGCTCCGGCAGAGCCGGACTTTTGCTTGACGATCATTTCGGCCAACCGACGCAAGCGAATGCACCTCGTATCCGGGGCGATACTCGGTTCGTTCGTGCTGGCCCATTTCTTCAACCATTCGCTCGGTCTCATTTCCATCGAAGCGATGGAAACCGCCCGCAAGGCGTTCAATCTCATCTGGCACAGCGTCCCCGGCACGGTGCTCCTCTACGGCGCCCTGCTGCTGCATTTCGCCATGGCGCTCGAAAGCATCTACCGCCGGCAGACGCTCAGAATGCCGGCACGCGAAGCGCTGAAGATCATCTTCGGTCTCAGCCTACCGTTTCTGCTGATCGGCCATGTTACCGCCGCGCGCGTCGAACCGCTCTTCACAGGCGTCGATACGGATTACCCGGACATGCTCCGGATACTCTGGTCGAACTCCGTCAACGCCATCAGGCAATCGGTCGCCCTCTTGCTCGTCTGGGGCCATGGTTGCCTCGGCGCCTGGTTCTGGATGCGCGGTCGCCCCTGGTTCCCGCGCTATGAAATCCTGCTTTACACAGTCGCAATCCTCGTGCCGATCTTCGCGCTGCTCGGCTTCGTCAGCGGCGCCCGCTCGATCGAGAGCAACTATGAAGAACACGGTGGCTACGGCGACAGGGCCTACACCAAGCCGGCGGTCGATCTCACGCTTCTCGAGGACATCCGCCTCGGCCTCTATCTCGGTTTCGGTGGGCTGATCGGTGGCACCTTCCTGCTGCGGGCCATGCCGAAGGGTGGCCGCATTCGCGTCCGTTATCCCGATGGGCGGACCGCAACCGTCAATCTCGGCTTCAGCGTGCTGGAAGCAAGCCGCGCCGCCGGTATCCCGCATGTCTCGGTCTGCGGCGGCCGCGGGCGTTGCTCGACCTGCCGCGTCCGCGTCATCCAGGGATTGGAAGACCAGCCTGCCCCCGAGGACGCCGAGCTTGCGACGCTGACCCGTATCGGCGCGCCCGACAATGTCCGTCTCGCCTGCCAGTTCCGCCCTGTGCACAACGTGACCGTCGTGCCGATCCTCGACAGCGACAGCCTCGGCATCAAGAAACAGATCGGACGCGAGGGCGGCGAAGGCCGGGAGCGACGCATCGCCGTGCTCTTCTGCGACATGCGCGGTTTTACCAGCATTGCCGAACACAAGCTGCCCTTCGACACAGTGTTCCTGCTCAACCGCTACTTCGAGATGGTGGGCGAAGCGGTCGAGGATTCCGGCGGCGTCATCGACAAGTTTATCGGCGATGGCGCGCTCGCGATCTTCGGCCTCAAGAGTTCCTATACCGAGGCCTGCCGGCAGTCGCTCGCCGCCGCCGTGCGGATATCCAAGGGCATCGAGACGCTCAACCAGACCTTCCGCGGCGAACTAGACGAACCGCTGCGCATCGCGATGGGGCTGCACTCCGGCCCAGCCATCATCGGTGAGATCGGCTACGGCCAGGCGACGTCGCTGACGGCCGTCGGCGACACGATCAACACCGCCAGCCGCTTGGAAGGCCTCGCCAAAGAGCACGACGTGCAACTCGCCGTCTCCGCCGAACTCGTCAATCGGGCGGGTCTCGTGATCGAAGGACACGAGCGGCTGGACATCGGCCTGCGCGGCCGGCAGGCGACACTCGAAACCTGGATCGTCGAGGATGCCGCGCGAATCTCCGCGGCCTTGCAACCAACGCCGTCAAACGCTTAGGTTGGTATCCCCGCCCTCATACTCCCCGGAATCGTGAATGAAGCAGGACGTATCCCCGAAAACGCCCCATCAGGTTCACGCCAAAGGCATCGAGAAGCTGAGGGCACATCTGGCGATGATGAGCTTTGCCATTTTGATCGCCGGTTCCTTCTCTTTCGGTGGTCTTGCAACCCAGCACATGGGCGCCGGACCGCTGACGCTCTGGCGCTATCTGCTGACTGTCATCGTGCTGGGGCTGATGACCTTCGGCTATGCGCGCGTGCCTTTTCACTTCCCCAAGCAATCGTGGCGCTTCGTGATCCTCGGCGGCCTGATCGCCGTCTACATGCTGACGATGTTCAAGGCGCTGGAATTCACCAACCCGGTTTCCACCGGCGCGGTCTTCACCCTGATGCCGTTGCTCAGCGCCGGTTTCGCCTATCTGCTGCTCGGCCAGCGCACGCGCCCGGGCGTGCTCGCGGGCCTCATCATCGCAGCCCTCGGCGCCGTCTGGGTGATCTTCCGCGCCAATATCCAGGCGATCCTTGCCTTCGATATCGGCCAGGGCGAGCTAATCTTCTTCGTCGGCGTCGTCTGCCACGCGATCTATGTGCCGCTGATCCGCAAGTTCGGCCGACAGGAAAACCCCTTCGCCTTCGGCTTCTGGGTCGCGGTCTTCACCGTGCCCTGGCTGCTGGTGCCCGGTGGCATCGGTCTCATCACCACGGACTTTACAGCGCTTCCCGCGATCGTCTGGGTCGCCGTCCTCTATCTCGCCGTCGTCACCACCGCCATCACCTTCCTGCTGCTGCAATATGCTTCGATGCGGCTGCCGGCATCCAAGGTGCTCGGCTATGGCTATTTGACGCCGAGCTTCATCATTCTGCTCGAAGGGCTGCTCGGCCACGGCTGGACCAGCCTGCCGGTTCTTGCCGGCGCGCTGACCACGGGCTGCGGCCTGCTCCTGATGGCGCTGCTGCCCGATTGAAGATGTGCGGGCGGCTCAGACCGCCGGCTGCTCGCTGACCTGCAGCCCGTCGACAAAGAGCCGCTCCAAAAAGCGCGCTGCGTCTTCGAACCGTCCCTCGCCGGCATTGCCCTGGCCAAGCACGGCGCGTACCTGCACGTCGAAGTCGGCATAATGCTGGGTCGTTGACCAGATCGCAAAGATCAGGTGGTAGGGGTCGCATTTGGCGATCTTGCCGGCTTTCGCCCAGGCGCGGATCACCTCCGCCTTCTCGTCGACCAGCGCCTTCAACGGCCCCTTGAGCTCGTCCTCGATATGCGGAGCACCCTGCAGCACCTCGTTGGCGAAGAGCCGGCTTTCGCGCGGATAGTCGCGGGCCATTTCGAGCTTGCGCCGGATGTAGCTGCGGATCTCGGCGACCGGATTTCCCTCGGCATTGAACTCGCGCAGGGGATCGAGCCAGGTATCGAGCACCCGGTCGATCAGCGCCCGGTGCATCGCTTCCTTCGTGCGGAAATAATAAAGCAAATTGGGCTTCGACATGCCCGCCACTTCGGCGATCTGGTCGACGGTCGCGCCGCGGAAACCATTGGCGGAGAAGACTTCAAGCGCCGCTTCCAGAATGCGCTCTTCTTTCTCTTCCTGGATGCGTGTCCGCCTCTGGGTCCTGGCCGCTCTCGGTAGTACCATCTGTCCCCCTGGCGATCCCCGCGCGCCTCGCCGCGCAAGAACCGATCTGCCCAATTTCCGGCCTCGCCATCTTCTTGGGCAACAACTTCGTTTTTTTGCTTTTCCGGCTTGAGTGCCGCAATGGAAGTTGTAATGTTTACCAACCGGTCAAATTATCAGCCAGTTCACCGCCAAAGGCAACGGCTGATCGAAGGGCACCAGAAAAAACCAAGCCTGGATTTGACCAAGGGAACATAAGGGCGCGCCGATTGAGGCAAGGCCCTGAAAAGATGAGGAGACCGCCGTGGCTGCACCTGGCGAGAACATGCGTGTCAATGCCGACCGCCTGTGGGATTCACTTATGGAAATGGCCAAGATCGGCCCTGGCGTTGCTGGCGGCAATAACCGCCAGACATTGACCGACGCGGACGCCGAAGGGCGCCGGTTGTTCGAGTCCTGGTGCGAGACGGCCGGCCTCACCATGGGCGTCGATAGTATGGGCAACATGTTCTTCACACGCGCCGGCACCGACCCGGACGCTCTGCCCGTCTATGTCGGTTCGCATCTCGACACCCAGCCGACCGGCGGCAAGTTCGACGGTGTGTTGGGCGTGCTCTCCGGCCTCGAAGTCATTCGCTCGATGAACGACCTCGGCATCAAGACCAAGCACCCGGTCGTCGTTACCAACTGGACGAACGAGGAAGGCGCACGCTTCGCGCCGGCCATGCTCGCCTCCGGCGTCTTTGCCGGCGTGCACAGCCAGGACTTCGCCTATGGCCGCAAGGATCCGGAAGGAAAGACCTTCGGCGATGAATTGAAACGCATCGGCTGGGTCGGCGACGAAGAGGTCGGCGCCCGCAGGATGCATGCCTATTTCGAATACCATATCGAGCAGGGCCCGATCCTCGAAGCCGAGGGGAAGGACATCGGCGTCGTCACCCACTGTCAGGGCCTCTGGTGGCTGGAGTTCACGCTGACGGGACGCGAAGCCCATACCGGCTCGACGCCGATGAACATGCGCGTCAATGCCGGCCTCGCCATGGCCCGCATCATGGAAATGGTCCAGAGTGTTGCCATGGTGAACCAGCCGGGTGCCGTCGGTGGCGTCGGCCAGGTGGTCTTCTCCCCCAATTCCCGCAACGTTCTGCCGGGCAAGGTGGTCTTCACCGTTGATATCCGCTCGCCCGACAAGGAGAAGCTCGATCGCATGCGCGCCAGGATCGAGGCCGAAGCGCCAAAGATCACCGAGCCGCTCGGCGTCGGCTGTTCCATCGAGGCGATCGGCCACTTCGAACCGGTGACCTTCGACCCGAAACTGGTTACCGCCGTGCGCGATGCCGCCGAACGGCTCGGCTACAGCCACATGAACATCATCTCGGGCGCCGGCCACGACGCCTGCTGGGCCGCCAAGGTGGCGCCGACGACGATGATCATGTGCCCTTGCGTCGGTGGCCTCAGCCACAACGAGGCGGAGGATATCTCCAAGGAGTGGGCCAGCGCCGGCGCCGACGTCCTCTTCCACGCCGTCGTCGAAACGGCTGAAATCGTCGAATGAGTTTGCGGGCGGGACGAAAGTTCCGCCCTTTTTCGTGGCGGCCGCCTACTGCATAATTCCTTAAATCGGGATCGATTTAAGGGGAAATTATGCAGCAAATCTAAAATGCTACAACGACCTTAGCGCGTATTAAAACACGCGCGGCGCTGTAGGCGCCGGAAGCGCAATCGCGAGGATCAAGTACCATGAGCACTGTCATCAAGGGTGGAACCATCGTCACGGCCGACCTGACCTACAAGGCGGACGTCAAGATCGAGGGCGGCAGGATCGTCGAGATCGGCCCCAATCTTTCCGGTGACGAGACGCTGGATGCGAGCGGCTGTTTCATCATGCCGGGCGGCATCGACCCGCACACCCATCTCGAAATGCCCTTCATGGGCACCTATTCCTCGGACGATTTCGAAAGCGGCACGCGTGCGGCACTTGCCGGCGGCACGACCATGGTGGTCGATTTCGCGCTGCCCTCCCCCAACCAGTCGCTGCTCGAAGCGCTCACCATGTGGGACAACAAGTCTACCCGCGCCAACTGCGACTATTCCTTCCACATGGCGATCACCTGGTGGAGCGAGCAGGTCTTCAACGAGATGGAGACCATCGTTAAGGACAAGGGCATCAACACCTTCAAGCACTTCATGGCCTATAAGGGCGCGCTGATGGTCGACGACGACGAGATGTTCTCGTCCTTCCAGCGCTGCGCAGCCCTCGGCGCGCTGCCGCTCGTGCACGCGGAAAACGGCGATGTCGTCGCCCAGCTCCAGGCGAAGCTGCTTGCCGAAGGCAACAACGGTCCGGAGGCACACGCCTATTCGCGGCCGGCCGAAGTCGAGGGCGAAGCAACCAACCGCGCGATCATGATCGCCGACATGGCCGGCTGCCCGGTCTATATCGTGCACACCTCCTGCGAGCAGGCGCATGAGGCGATCCGCCGGGCCCGGGCCAAGGGCATGCGCGTCTTCGGCGAGCCGCTGATCCAGCATCTGACGCTGGATGAAACCGAATATTTCAACAAGGACTGGGACCATGCGGCCCGCCGCGTGATGTCGCCACCCTTCCGCAACAAGCTGCATCAGGACTCACTCTGGGCCGGTCTCGCCTCGGGCTCGCTGCAGGTGGTCGCGACCGACCATTGCGCCTTTACAAGCGAACAGAAACGCTCCGGCCTCGGCGACTTCACCAAGATCCCCAACGGCACCGGCGGTCTCGAAGACCGCATGCCGATGCTCTGGACCCATGGCGTCAACACCGGCCGCATCACCATGAACGAGTTCGTGGCGGTCACCTCGACCAACATCGCCAAGATCCTCAACATCTACCCGAAGAAGGGCGCGATCCTCGTCGGCGCCGATGCCGACTTGGTCGTCTGGGACCCGAAGCGCACCAAGACCATCTCGGCCAAGAACCAGCAGTCGGCGATCGACTACAACGTCTTCGAGGGCAAGGAGGTGAAGGGCCTGCCACGCTACACGCTGACCCGCGGCGTCGTCGCGATCGAGGAAAGCACGATCAAGACCCGCGAAGGCCACGGCGAATTCGTCCGCCGCGATCCGTTCCCGGCCGTCAGCTCCGCTCTTTCTACCTGGAAGGAAGTCACGGCACCGCGCGCCGTCCAGCGCACCGGCATTCCGGCCACCGGCGTCTGAATGAAGGAGAACGCGAACTGGGTGTTGCCGATGCCTGCCCTTCAGCGCCAGGTTTGGTTTCCGCGGCTCCACGCCGCGGCTGCCCTCGCCGGCACGTATACGGCATCTGCACTGCTGATGATCGTTGATCCCAAATCGGTTGCCAGCGTTCCGTTACAGGTTCTCATTCCTGCCGGCATCCTCGTGCCTTTCTGCGCATCGTTCATCGCATTGGTCGTCTTTGCTCCGGCGAGTTTCGGCCTTTATTTGCTCATGGAGCGGTTTGACCGGCGAAACTTGGCCTATCACTGCGTCGCAGGGGGTGATGTGCGTCGGGTTAACGTTCGCAGCCGTCCTTCTGATCGGGCTCGCGACATCGTGGCTCGGAGAAACACACGCGAGAATAGAGGAAACAGGCCTGTTCGATCCCACGATGGGATTACAGGATCACCTGCTTCTCACGGCCTGTGCGATCGGCGGTGCCGCAGGCGGAGCAGCCTTCTATTTCTCACGCAAGCTGGGATTTCCCGTAACCTCAGCGACCAAGACAAGCGGAGGACGATCCTAATGGTCCGCGTGCTGTCTGTCCGGTCGCTGCGCTTGCCTCCCTCTGTCAGCTTGGCTGATCTCCCCCCGCAACTCTGTCCCAACGGACATGTCCCGCCAAATCGGCGGGGCACTTCGGCGCGGGCGGCGTCAGGCGGGCACGAGCGCGTCGAGCTCGGGCAGAAGCACAACGCTTTCCATCTGCTTCGGATCGGTGCGCGCGATGACGGCCGAACAGGGCTCATTCGAACGGTTCTCCGGCAGGTGCGGCATGCCGGCGGGGATATAGACCATGTCACCGACCCGCGCGACGACGTGCTCCTCCAGCTTCTCGCCAAACCAGGTCCAGGCTTCGCCCGAAAGCACATAGATCGCCGTCTCGTGGCTCTCATGCAGATGCGCCTTGGCGCGCGCGCCGGGCGGGATCGTGACGATATGCATGCAGGGCCCGGTCGCACCTACGGTCTCGGCCGCAATGCCCTCGAAATAGTTGAGCCCCTGCTGGCCGGCCTGCACGCCTTCAGGACGAACCACGCGACAGCCCGGATTGGATGATCGAGACATGACCGTTCTCCAGAATTCCCTGAAAAACCAGCAACAAACGGCCCCGCACACAAATCCGCGATTGCATGTTGCCGGTCCGGATAGCAGTCTGACACAGACCAGCCAGAATGAGTATTCGCCGATGACGTCCAATACCGCATCCGTGGTTTCGGCCCGGGACCTCTGCCTGACTTTCGAAACCGCCGATGGACCGGTGCATGCGCTGACCGGCGTCAATCTGGACGTCGCCAAGGGTGACTTCGTTTCTTTCATCGGCCCGTCCGGCTGCGGCAAGACGACGTTTCTCAGAGTGATCGCCGATCTCGAAAAGGCGAGCTCCGGCAAGATCAGCGTCAACGGCATGACGCCCGAGGAAGCACGCAAACAGCGCGCCTATGGCTACGTGTTCCAGGCGGCAGCGCTTTATCCCTGGCGGACGATCGAGAACAACATCGCCCTGCCGCTGGAGATCATGGGCTATTCGAGGGAAGAGAAGAAGGCGCGCATCGAGCGCACGCTCGACCTCGTCAATCTCACGGGCTTCGGCAAGAAATATCCCTGGCAGCTCTCTGGCGGCATGCAGCAGCGCGCCTCGATCGCCCGTGCACTCGCCTTCGATGCCGATCTTCTCCTGATGGACGAACCCTTCGGCGCGCTCGACGAGATCGTCCGCGATCACCTCAACGAACAGCTGTTGAAGCTCTGGGCCCGCACCAACAAGACGATCTGTTTCGTTACCCACTCGATCCCCGAGGCTGTCTATCTCTCGACCAAGATCGTGGTGATGAGCCCGCGTCCCGGCCGCGTCACCGACGTCATCGAATCGACGCTGCCGCGCGAACGCCCGCTCGGCATTCGCGAGACGCCGGAATTCCTGGAGATTGCCCATCGCGTTCGCGAGGGCCTGCGCGCGGGACACAGCTATGACGAATAGTGCCGTAATCCGCCCGGCCGAACGGACCGACATGGCCGCCTGCGCCGGCATCCTCAACCGCTGGATCGACACCACACCGTGGATGCCGCGCGTGCACGATCATGCCGATGTCGAGCGTTACTACGCCGACATAGTGTTTGCCGAACGCAGGGTGATCGTGGCAGAGCGGAAGAACGACGTCGCCGGCTTCCTTGCGCTTTCCGACGACCGCTATGTCACGGCGCTCTACATCGATGCGCCTCACCGCGGCGCCGGCATCGGCTCGCAGCTCGTGCAGGCCGCCAGGGACTTGTCTCCGGAAGAGCTCAATCTCTGGACCTTCGAACACAATCGTGATGCCCAGCGCTTCTACCAGCACCAGGGCTTCGAAGTCGTGCGGCGCACGGACGGCGACAACGAAGAGAAGCTGCCGGATATCCTCTATCGCTGGCAGGCCAGGGAGATGCAGGCATGAACCTCGCCTATGGCCTCTGGATGCTGCTGGCAACGACGATCTTCCTCGGCGGCGCGACCGCCTCGCGCGCCTATGTTTCGAACAATCACCTCGGCATGCTCTTCCTCGCGCTTGGGCTCTACGTGATCGGCAATATCATCATGGTGAAGCTGATGCGCGAAGGTGGTCTCGGCCTTGCAATCTCGCTTTCGGCGATCGTGCAACTCGTGCTCGTCAACATCATCGCCTTTGCGGTCTTTGGTGAACGGTTGAGCCTCACACAGGCCGCCGGTGTCCTTCTCGGCATCCTCGCCATGGGCCTGATGTTGTTCCCCGCAAGCGGAAAGGCGTGACGATGCAGGAACCAAGCTTTCTCAGGGACAAGTTGCTGCCGGTCGGCACCGTCGTCGTGCTGCTGATCGCGCTCTGGTACGTCGCAGTCGTGTTCCTGAACGCGCCCTTCGAGCGCGACACGGCGGCGCGCGCCGGCACCGAAATCACCTTCTCCGAGATCATGCGCAACACCATGGCGCAGGAGCGACCGGTGCTGCCGGCGCCGCACCAGGTGATCGCCGAGATCTGGGATACGACGTTCAACAAGGCAATCACGTCGAAACGCAGCCTCGTCTACCACGCCTGGATCACGCTCTCGGCAACCCTGCTCGGCTTCGGCATCGGTGCAGCACTCGGCATCCTGCTCGCGGTCGGCATCGTGCACAACCGCGCCATGGATCGTTCGCTGATGCCGTGGGTGATCGCCAGCCAGACGATCCCGATCCTCGCCATCGCGCCGATGATCATCGTCGTCTTGAACGCCATCGGCATCTCCGGCCTGCTGCCGAAGGCGCTGATTTCCACTTACCTTTCCTTCTTCCCCGTCGTCGTCGGCATGGTGAAGGGGCTACGTAGTCCGGAAACGATCCAGCTCGATCTGATGCACACTTATTACGCCTCATCGGCACAGACCTTCTGGAAGCTGCGCTGGCCGTCGTCCATGCCCTATCTCTTCACCTCGCTGAAGGTTGCCGTTGCCATCTCGCTGGTCGGCGCGATCGTTGGCGAGCTGCCGACCGGTGCTGTCGCCGGCCTCGGCGCCCGCCTGCTCGCCGGTTCCTATTACGGCCAGACGGTGCAGATCTGGGCGGCCCTCTTCATGGCGGCAGCACTCGCCGCTGTCCTCGTCATGATCGTCGGCTTTGCCCACACCGCCGTCCTGAAGCGCATGGGAGCCAAGCCATGAACCTGCCAGTCCTTGCAGCAGCGATCATCTTCTGGCTCGCCGCCTGGGCCTTCAACGAGTGGCTGGTGCGCCAAAAATTCCAAAGCGACGTCGCCAACAGCGCCGCACGATTTGCCGTGCCCTTGCTCTTCGGCATCACCATCCTGGTTCTCTGGGAAGGCATCGTTCGCGGCTTCTCCGTGCCGTCCGTGCTGCTGCCGGCACCCTCCATGATCTGGCAGAAGCTGATCAATTCGCTGCCGACGCTTGGCGCCGACTTCCGCCAGACCTTCCTGAAGGCGGTGCTGATTGGCTACGCGCTCGGCTGCGGCCTCGGCTTTGCCGTCGCGATCCTCATCGACCGCTCGCCGTTCCTGCAGAAGGGCCTCTTGCCGCTCGGCAACTTCGTCTCCGCCCTCCCCGTTATCGGCGTCGCGCCGATCATGGTCATGTGGTTCGGCTTCGACTGGCAGTCGAAGGTCGCGGTCGTCGTCATCATGACCTTCTTCCCGATGCTGGTGAACACGGTCGCCGGCCTTGCCGCCGCCAGCCACATGGAGCGCGACCTGATGCGCACCTATGCGGCTTCCTGGTGGCAGACGCTCGTGAAGCTGCGCCTGCCGGCCGCTTGGCCGTTCATCTTCACCGCGCTGAAGATCAACTCGACGCTGGCGCTGATCGGCGCCATCGTCGCCGAGTTCTTCGGGACTCCCATCGTCGGCATGGGGTTCCGGATTTCCACGGAAGTGGGACGCATGAATGTCGACATGGTCTGGGCCGAGATCGCCGTCGCGGCGGTCGCAGGCTCCGCCTTCTACGGGGTAGTCGCGCTCATCGAGCGTGCTGTCACCTTCTGGCATCCTTCCATCCGCGGAGGGCGCGCCTGACGCATACTGCCTGAGCAATTCCAGGAAAAGTGTGAAACGGTTTTCCGTCCGGAATTGCGCAGTTGAAAGAAAATGAAACAAAAACAAGAGGGAACTGACATGAACAAAAGACTTGCATCGCTTCTCGCCGCAGGCGTCTTTTCGCTCGCAGCGTTCCAGGCCGAAGCCGCCGAGAAGGTGACGCTGCAGTTGAAATGGGTGACCCAGGCGCAATTTGCCGGCTACTACGTCGCCAAGGACAAGGGCTATTACGAGGAGGAAGGTCTCGACGTCGACATCAAGCCCGGCGGTCCTGATATCGCACCGGCACAGGTGATCGCCGGCGGCGGCGCCGATGTGATCGTCGACTGGATGCCCTCTGCCCTTGCCACCCGCGAAAAGGGTGTCGCGCTCGTCAACATCGCCCAGCCCTTCAAGAAATCGGGCATGATGCTGACCTGCCTCAAGGAAACCGGCGTCACCAGCCCCGACAAGTTCAAGGGCCAGACCCTCGGCGTCTGGTTCTTCGGCAACGAGTATCCGTTCCTCTCCTGGATGGCGCATCTGAAGATCCCGACGGATGGCGGCCCGAACGGCGTCACGGTCCTGAAACAGGGCTTCAACGTCGACCCGCTGATCCAGAAGCAGGCCGCCTGCATCTCGACCATGACCTATAACGAATACTGGCAGGTGATCGACGCCGGCATCAAGCCGGACGACCTCGTTACCTTCAAATACGAGGACCAGGGCGTGGCGACGCTCGAAGACGGCCTCTACGTGCTTGAAGACAAGCTCAAGGACGCCGCCTTCAAGGAAAAGATGGTCAAGTTCGTGCGCGCCTCGATGAAAGGCTGGAAATTCGCGGAAGAGAACCCGGATGAAGCCGCAGGCATCGTGCTCGAAAACGACTCCACCGGCGCCCAGACGGAAAAACACCAGAAGCGCATGATGGGCGAAGTGGCCAAGCTCACGGCCGGCTCGAACGGCGCGCTGGATGAGGCCGACTACAAGCGCACGGTGCAATCGCTGCTCGCGGGCGGCTCCGATCCCGTGATCTCCAAGGAGCCGGAAGGCGCCTGGACGCACGAGATCACCGATGCCGCACTGAAGTAGACATCGCCAAATCGTCAGAAGAGGGTCGCACGATCGTGCGGCCCTCTTCCGTTTTCTCGGCGGCCGTTCGCATCCGCCAAGTTGCTGCCGGGTACCGGGCGTGGGGGTGGTAACCCTGGAAGCAACGGCGCTACCCTTGCTTGCCATTGTCAAGATCGTGTCAAGATCGCAACCATAACCGCAGAACAGGTCGAATATTGAGGCACCATCGCTTCATGCGCACTTGTAAGCGTCGAAGGCCGAGATTACATAGGCCCCGATGTTTGTTGGAGGCAGGCATGGTGGAGGGCACCCTTTTCCCGATGTTTTGCCTGCGGTAACCGGTCCCAGTTCCGCCCGCGTCTACGGTCTGATACCGTGCACGCGGAGCGCGAAATGAGGAAAGCGCAGTCTCCTGTCCCCGCGCAATCCGCCGGGGCGAGATGTCGGCGTGATAAAATCGCCTGATTGCCCGTGGATCCTGCATCGAGCGGTGATCCGCTCGATGTTGTTTCCATTGCCGGGACTGTGAAGCCGATGGCTCTAAAAGTACTGCCCGTTCTCAGCGTGTGCGCTGCGATGACCTTTGGTTCGCTTTCGTCCGCCTGGGCGGAGGAAGCGACGCAACCGAAGCCGACGCAAAACCTCCCCTCCATCGTTGTCACCACAGCGGTCGACCAGTCGATCAGCGACCGCGTCGTTGCGACCGGCACCATCCAGGCGGTCGAGCAGGTCTATGTCGCCCCCATGGTCGACGGCCTTTCCATCCGGACGCTCAATGTCGATGTCGGCGACAAGGTCGAAGCCGGCAGCGTGCTCGTGGTCCTGAACGACGACGCGCTTCGCCTGCAAAAGAGCGAACTCGAAGCGTCGCTTGCCAAGGCGGAGGCCGGGCTTGCTCAACTGAACGCACAGCTCAGCGAAACCAGGGCGAACGCAGACGAGGCCAAACGCGTCAGCGATCGCGCAGCGGGACTTTCGAAGAACGGCACGGTTTCGACGGCTGAGGCCGACCGGGTGCGGGCGCTCGCGATTGCGACGCAGGCCCGCGTCCTTTCCGCGGAGCAGGCCGCCGCCGTCGCCAATGCCGACATCAAGGTGGCCGAAGCGCAGATCGACGACATCGACCTTCGCCTCGCTCGTACCGAGGTCAAGGCGCCCGTCGCCGGCGTGATCTCCGCCAAGAACGCCAAGGTCGGCGCGATCGCCACCGGCAATAGCGAACCGCTCTTCGCCATGATCCGCGATGGCGCGATCGAGATGAAGGCCGACGTCGCCGAAGCCGACATCATCAAGCTCGCTGTAGGCCAGCCGGCAATCGTGACGCTCGCCGGCGGCAACACCAAGGTCGAGGGCACCATCCGCCTGATCGCCCCGACCGTCGATCCCGTCAGCCGCCTCGGAACCGTATTCATCAGCCTGGCGGATACCGAGAAGGCGCGCGCCGGCATGTATGCTAGCGCGCTGATCACCGCCCAACAGAAGCAGACAGTGGTCCTGCCGCAAACGGCCGTTACCAATGAGAACGGCCGCACGATCGTCCGCAAGGTCGAAAACGGCGTCATCCGCATCCTGCCAGTCAAGACAGGGATTTCCGACGGCAAGTTCATCGAAGTCCTCGAAGGCTTGAAGGCCGGCGAGGAAGTGGTGGCGAGGGCCGGAGCCTATGTCCGCGACGGCGACCGCATCAACCCCGTCAAGTCCGCTGAACCAGCGACCAACTGACAGGAACCGTGACCATGAACTTCTCAGCCTGGTCCATACGCAATCCGATCGCACCGATCCTTGCCTTCGTCGTTCTGATGGTGCTCGGCTATCAGTCCTTCGTATCGCTGCCGATCACCCGTTTCCCCAACATCGATGTGCCGATCGTCTCGATCAACGTGACGCAGAGCGGCGCATCGCCGGCCGAGCTTGAAACGCAGGTCACCAAGGAAATCGAGGACGCGGTCGCGAGCGTCACCGGCGTCGACCATATCCAGTCGACGATCAATGACGGCACGTCGACGACCGCCGTCATCTTCCGCATGGAAGTGCCGACGACCCAGGCGGTGCAGGACGTCAAGGACGCGATCGACCGCATCCGCAGCGATCTCCCCACCTCGATCGAGGAGCCGATCGTCTCCAAGGTCGACGTCGAGGGCCAGGCGATCCAGACCTTCTCCGTCTCCGCCCCCGGCATGTCGCTGGAAGAGCTCTCCTGGTTCGTGGATGACGTCATCAAGCGCGAGATCCAGGGCAAGAAGGGCATCGGCCGTGTCGACCGCTATGGTGGCGCCGACCGCGAGGTTCGCGTCGAGCTCAACGAAGACAAGCTGAATTCGCTCGGTATCACCGCCGCCGACGTCAACGGCCAGCTCCGCCGCATGAACATGGACCTCGGCTCCGGCCGCGGCCAGGTCGGCGGCAGCGAGCAGGCCATCCGCACCCTCGGCGACACCCGCAATGTCGACCAGCTCGCCAACACGATGATCTCGGTGCCGAGCGGCCGCTTCGTTCGCCTTTCCGATCTCGGCACGGTCACCGACACCTATGAGGAGCCACGCTCCTTCTCGCGCTTCAACGGCAATCCCGGTGTGACCTTCGCGGTCTTCCGCGCCAAGGGCGCCAGCGAAGTGAGCGTCGCGGAGACCGTCGCCAAATCGCTCGAAAAGATCCGTGCGGCAAATCCCGATGTCACCATCGAGATGGTCGACGATTCCGTCTACTTCACCTACGGCAACTACGAGGCAGCGCTGCACACGCTGATGGAGGGCGCACTGCTCGCCGTCATCGTCGTCATGCTGTTCCTGCGCAATTGGCGCGCCACGCTGATCTCGGCCGTGGCGCTGCCGCTCTCGGCGATCCCGACCTTCTGGATCATGGACCTGCTCGGCTTCTCGCTGAACCTCGTCAGCTTCCTCGCGATGACGCTCGCAACCGGTATCCTCGTCGACGACGCGATCGTCGAGATCGAGAACATCGAGCGGCACATCCACATGGGCAAATCGCCCTATCGCGCCGCGATCGAGGCGGCGGATGAGATCGGTCTGGCGGTTATCGCGACGACCTTCACGATCATCGCGGTCTTCGTGCCTGTGTCCTTCATGCCGGGCATTCCGGGCCAGTACTTCATCCAGTTCGGTCTGACGGTTGCCGTTGCGGTGTTCTTCTCGCTGCTCGTCGCCCGCCTGATCACGCCGGTCATGGCGGCCTACCTGATGCGTCCCTCGGACGCAGGCAGCGGTCACCACGACGAAGACGGCTTCATGATGCGCAACTACACGCGTCTCGTGCGCGCCACGACACACTACTGGTACACGCGCTACCTGACGCTGCTTGCCGCGATCGCCTTCTCCGTTGGGTCGGTATTCGCGCTGATCCTCTATGTGCCCGGCAGTTTCCTGCCGCCGGAAGACGCCTCGCGCGTCAGCCTGTCGATCGAGCTGCCGCCGGACGCCATGCTCGAGGACACCGACCGCACGACCACGGAGATCTACAACCGGGTCAAGAATATCGAAGGGGTTGATAACATATTCGTCCTTGGCGGCGCTTCGCCGAAGGGCGACCTGGAATTGCGCCGCGCGACCGTGACTGTGCTTCTGAAAAAGCTCGACCATTCGCTCGTAAAC
Organism: Ensifer sp. 22521; assembly: GCF_052044795.1. Lineage (NCBI taxonomy): Bacteria > Pseudomonadati > Pseudomonadota > Alphaproteobacteria > Hyphomicrobiales > Rhizobiaceae > Ensifer > Ensifer sp. 22521. Next base: position 12,878 of record NZ_JBQENM010000025.1, on the reverse strand, counting down.
AAGATCGTCAACGACGTTATCGGCCGCACGCCACTGATCGGCCCCCACCTACCGAAGATGGCCCCCGCTGGTCGCATCATCCCGCAGTCGCAGATCGAGAAGGAAATCTTCGCCCGCGTCCGTGACATACCGGACGTCCGGGTCATCAAGCTCAACGACCGCGGTGAGCGCGATCTCTCCTTCAACCTGCTCTCCAACAACGAGGCCGATCTCGACCAGGCGGTGGCGACGTTGGAAGGCAAGCTGCGGAGCGACCCGCTGCTGGCCAATGTCAGCCCAGACGGGGCGCTTCCGCGCCCGGAACTGCAGATCCGTCCGCGTGACGAGCAGATGTCGCGCCTCGGCATCACCACGGCGCAGATCTCCGAAGTGATCCGTGTGGCCACCATCGGCGATATCGATGCGGCTTTGACCAAGATCGCGCTCGACGGCCGCCTGATCCCGATCCGCGTTCAGATCAACCGCGATTTCCGCACCGATATCGCCGCCATCCGCAACCTGAAGATCACGACCGCTTCGGGCACGACGGTGCCGCTCTCGAGTGTTGCCGACATCAACTATTCGGAAGGTCCGAGCTCGATCAAGCGCTACGACCGCAACCGCGTCGTGACGCTTGGGGCGGACCTGCCGGTCGGCGTCGCACTGAATACCGCCTCGGACCGCTTCAAGCAGATCGCCGGCCAGGCCGGTTTGCCGAAGTCCGTCGAGTTCCTCGAAAGCGGTGACGCTGAGGTTCAGGCGGAGATGCAGCAGAGCTTCGGCAACGCCATGCTGCTTGGGCTAATGCTGGTGCTGGTGGTGCTGATCCTGCTGTTCAAGGACGTGATCCAGCCGTTCACCATCCTGTTCTCGCTGCCACTCGCGATCGGCGGCGTTGCTGCGGCGCTGATCCTGACGCAGAACGCGCTGTCCATGCCGGTGCTGATCGGCATTCTGATGCTGATGGGCATCGTCACCAAGAACGCGATCCTGCTCGTCGATTTCGGCATTGAGATGATGCACCACGGCATGGACCGCCAGATGGCAATGATCGAGGCCGGCCGCAAACGCGCCCGTCCGATCATCATGACCTCGATCGCCATGTCGGCGGGCATGCTGCCCTCCGCGCTTGGCGTCGGCGAAGGCGGCTCGTTCCGCGCGCCGATGGCGACCGCCGTGATCGGTGGCATCATCGTTTCGACGGTGCTGAGCCTGGTGATCGTGCCGTCGTTCTTCCTGATCATGGACGACCTCTCGCGGCTACTCGCCCGCCTCTTCGGGCGGTTCGTCGGCCAGAAGGACGAAGAGAACCTTCCGCTCGACCGCGAAGCCCTGACGGGTCTGGTGCATGAGCAGAGCAAGACGATCGAAGGCCTGGAAGACCGGCTGAAGACGCTGGAATCGGACCAGAGCAAGGGACGACCCGGCGGCAAGGTCATCAACCATCCGGCGCTCGCCGCCGAATAGGCCAGGTCTGAAGCGGCGCTTCGCCCGGGACTGTCACAATCCAGGAACGAGCCCGCGCCCTGCAAGCGCGGGCTTTTTGTCATTCTTATTTGATCGAGGTCAAACCACCTTCCGCCAAGCTTTATTACCTTGCACTTGGATCTTACTCAGGACGGGTGTGATGAAGACGTTGCGATTGAACTCGAACGATAGGGCGGTGCTGCTCGGTTCTTGCTTCTTCGGGAAGCTGCCGATGGCGGCAACGAACGCAATTCTGGAGGATGTGGTCGTTTCAACCCACGAGGAGCACGACATCCTCTTTGGCCAGGGCGAGCCGCTCGATCACGTCTTTTTCGTTCTTTCCGGCCTGGTGCGTCTCTACCGGCTGGGCAAGGACGGACGCGAGGCGGATATCGCCGTTTTTCCGCGAGGTGAGCTTTTCGGTGAAAGCGCCATGTTCCTCGGCAACCGCGCCACAGCCAACGCCCAGACGATCGAAACGACGATGCTCGCCCGCATCGACAGCCGCAAGCTGCGCAAACTCGCCGAGCAAACGCCTGAAGTCGCCGACGCGTTAATGCAGCTCCTGTGCCGGCACGCGCAAATGGCGGAAGATTGCCTGGCGGAAGACCGGCTGCTGACGGCCCCGCAGCGGGTCGCGAGCTATATTCTCGGGAACTGCCCGGACGGCATCACGAACTTTTCCTTCCGCCTGCCCTTCCAGAAGAATGTGCTGGCCGGCAAGCTTGGCCTGGCGCCGGAAGCACTCTCGCGCGCTTTCTCGGCACTTCGCCGCTCGGGCGTCACGGTCAAGGGCCGCGTGATCGAAATCCACGACCGGCAGGCGCTCGAACGCTTCTGACGCGCCGACCAAGGTTCGGCTGTCAGAAGCCTGGCGGCATCACAGCCCGCCGTGCAGCGTCAGGAAATCGACGATCCGGTTGATGCCGTCGCCGCGTTTCATGTCCGTGAACACGAAGGGCTTTTCCGCCCGCATCCGCGTCGCATCCCGCTGCATGACGTCGAGATCAGCCCCGACATAGGGAGCAAGATCCTTCTTGTTGATGACGAGCAGATCGGACTTGGTGATGCCCGGCCCGCCCTTGCGCGGGATCTCCTCGCCCTGGCAGACGGAAATGACATAGATCGTCAGATCGGCAAGGTCGGGCGAAAAGGTCGCCGCGAGATTGTCGCCGCCGGATTCGATGAAGACGACGTCGAGGTCGGGAATGCGCCGGTTGAGGTCGGCGATTGCCTGCAGGTTGATCGTCGCGTCCTCGCGGATCGCCGTGTGCGGGCAGCCACCGGTTTCCACCCCGACGATGCGGTCGGACGGCAGGGCCTGCATGCGCACCAATGCTTCGGCATCTTCCTTGGTATAGATATCGTTGGTGACGACGGCGACGGAGTACTTATCCCGCATCGCCTTGCAAAGCTTGTCGGTCAGCGCCGTCTTGCCCGAGCCCACCGGCCCGCCGATGCCGATGCGAAGGGGACCGTTCTTCGATGCCATCTGAATGTCCTTTCGAGGGCCTCTTCCTAGGATCGGAAGAGCCGAGAATGCAGGGTTTCGTGTTTCAAAGCCGAAATATCCGCCATGATCGTGGCCGAGCCCAGATCGTCGAGCGAGGCGTTGGCCGCTTTCCCTGCCGTCGCCGCGATGATCGGTTCGAGCGCCGCCATCACGCCGACGCCATCCCGCTGGCCGATGACGCCGCAGCGGATCGCCACCGAAACGGCGTTCGAAACGGCGGCGTTGAGGAAGGCGGCAAGTGCCGGCTCAAGACCGGTCTCATGGGCGCCGGCAACGGCACCGGCGGCCACCGGATAGGCGACAGTCTCCGGGAGCACATCAAGAACCGGGTGCGGCCACGACCGTGCGGCCGCCAGAAACGCCTGGCCCTGCAGCATGGTTTCCGTATGCCGCTCGCGGCTTCCCGCCAGAGCTTCGGCAAGGTCTGCGACCGCGGCCAGCCGGACGCTGTCATTCACGGCACGATAGCTCTCGGCAAAAAGCAGCGCATCGTTCCAGCCGGAGCCGTGGCAGAGGACTGTCTCCAACCAGGAGCGAAGCTCCATCGCGTCCGTGACCAAGCGATTATGAACCGCCTGTTCAAGTCCGCTGGAATAGGAGAAGGCACCGACCGGGAAGGCCGGGGACATCCAGGTGACCAGGCGAAGCAGAGCTTGCGTATCGAGCCGCTCAGCCATGATGGTGATGGCTGTCGCCATGGTTGTGACCGCCGGCGTGGTAGGCGCCGCGCAGCGGCTGGAAGGGTTCCGAAACCTCGCTCACCTGCGCGCCCAAGCCTTCGAGCATCTGGCGGATGACCGGATCGCGGGCAATCAGAATGCGGTTCGGCTCGATCTGCGCAGGCAGATGGCGATTGCCGAGATGCCAGGCGAGTTCGATGAGATGCAGCGGATCACGCGGACGGATATCGAAGAGCATTTCTGGTGCGGCAACGATCCGGATATAGCCGCCGCCTTCGAGCACCAGAAGGTCGCCATCGGCGAGCATCACCGCTTCCTTGAGGTCGAGCATCACCACATCGTCGTTTTCGAGGTGCAGCAACTTGCGGCGAAGATGACGGGCGTCGTGCGCAAGCGTCACGCTGTGAAGCGGAGTCGTGCCGGCTGGGCCCGGCGAAAGCACCTGGGTGGAGCGGTACGGCATCTTCAGAGCACCTCGACCTTTTCCGGCGACACAAGCTCGATGCGCGCCTCGATGAGCAGATCGGCCATGGCTGCCTGGAAGGCTTTCAGATGCGGCTCTTCGAAATGCGCATCGACAGCCGCCTTGTCCTTCCAGGTCTCGACGAACACCAGCGCGTCCGGATCGGCAGGCTTGCGGTAGAGGTCGTAGCTGATGCAGCCGGCCTCGCGGCGCGTGGCCTCGATCAGCGGTGCTGCCAGCGACACGACGTCATCTCCCTTGCCCTTGTGCGCGGTCAGGTAGGCGATAATGTAAACCATTGAACCCTCGATATCTTTTGTGCCCGCCAGTGTATCAAGAATTCGCTTCTGCGCCAGTCGCAGAGCCGGTTTTCAACCATCTGGCATGCAGCTCCCGAACAACAAAAAGCCCGAAGACCGGATCCGATTTTCGGGCTTTTTCAATTCAGAAAAAGAAGCGTTCTGGCCGCATCAGGCAGCAAGCTTCTGAGACTTCAGCGTCTCCAGAATGTTCTGCGGCGAGGAAACGCCGTAGGGGTCGCTGTCGCAATTGTCGGAGTAGCCTTCTTCCTCGAACCACTGCTCCACGACGCCGTTGTTGACGACGGCGGCGTAGCGCCAGGAGCGCATGCCGAAGCCGAGATTGTCCTTGGCAACGAGCATGCCCATCTTGCGGGTGAACTCGCCCGAACCGTCCGGGATCAGCTTGACGTTTTCGAGGCCCTGCGACTTGCCCCAGGCATTCATGACGAAGGCGTCGTTGACCGAGATGCAGTAGATTTCGTCAATGCCTTCGGCGCGGAAGTCGGCCGTCAGCTTTTCGAAATCAGGCAACTGGTAGGTCGAGCAGGTCGGCGTGAACGCGCCCGGCAGCGAGAACAGCACGACGCGCTTGCCGGCGAAGTAATTGTCGGAGGACACGTCCTCCCAGCGGAACGGATTCGGGCCGCCAACGGCCTCGTCGCGAACGCGGGTGCGGAACGTTACAGCGGGTACTTTTCTGCCAAGCATCGTCATCTCCTTTGGATCACGATGAATTTGGACCGGCTCGACCCAAAACCATGAACGTGATCACATCCATCAAGTTAGAGCGGGATGCCGGCGGAAAACCGCAAACACGTTTCCGCATCCCGCTCTCGTTCGGCTCTCGGTCGGCAGGTCTTGGGAGGATTTCTGACAACCGAGAACGATCAGCCGCTTTCCTATCGGATATTGCGCTGCGGCGCAGCACGAAAGGCCTCGATTCACATGCGGGCATGGCAGCCATGCGATGATCGCATGGCTGCGTGACACCTCAATTGTGGATGCGCAAGGATAGTCCGAGGCTCGGCGGAACCGGGTTCCATAGGCCGGTTCTCAAGCCCGCCTCACGCAGCGCCCGCGCTGTCCATGTGTTGCAGCCGAAGAGCGCGTTGAACCTGCCCTCGGCTTCGAAGAAGCGGTCATTGCCATTGTAGGAGAAGCCGTCGACCGGAACGACAGTCCCGGCGTCGCGTATGAAACTCTCGGCAATGAAGCCAAGCAGTCGTTCATATCCGGCCGCGTCCAGTTCGAAGCTGGCAACGGAGGCTTGCGGCTCGACGATCCGGCCGGCGATATCCACATGCATGACCGAGCGGTCGAGCGTCAGCGCCTTGAAGACCGGCATGGCCTTCAGCTCCGACCAGGTCGGCGTTTCCAGATAGAAGGAGCGCCCGCCCCAGCCGAAGATCAGCCATTGTGCCTGCGGATGATTGAGCGACACGCCGGCCGCTTCGATGAAGCCGAACCGCGCCCTCGTTTCCTCCGTCAAGGGCACGGCGATATCCGTGTGGATGGGGCCCAAGAGCACCAGGATGCGCGTCGTCCCTGCTCCCGCCGCAGCGGCGGAAACCGGCAAGAGCGGCCGCGGCAGCAGCGTTCCGAGAACGACCACCAGGACCGCAGCCAGCAGGCCGAAGAAGGCCCATTTCAGGCCGCGCTTCATCCTCCGTCTCTGCTTGCTCAAAACAGGAAATAGCGCTGCGCCATCGGCACGATCGTCGCCGGCTCGCAGGTCAGCAACTCGCCGTCGGCGCGTACCTCGTAGGTCTCCGGATCAACCTCGATATGCGGCGTCAGGCTGTTGTGGATCATCGACGCCTTGCCGATACCGCCGCGGGTGTTCCTGACGGCCACCAGCTGCTTGGCGACGCCGAGCCTGGCGGCAAGACCCGCATCGAGCGATGCCTGCGACACGAAGGTGACCGATGAACTCGTGCGGTTCTTGCCGTAGGCGGCAAACATCGGCCGGTAATGTACCGGCTGCGGCGTCGGGATGGACGCGTTCGGATCACCCATCGGCGCCATGGCGATCGAGCCGCCGAGCAACACGAAGTCCGGCTTCACGCCGAAGAAGGCCGGGTTCCAGATGACGAGATCGGCGCGCTTGCCGACCTCCAGCGAACCGATCTCGTGGCTGAGCCCGTGGGCAATCGCCGGGTTGATCGTGTATTTGGCGATATAGCGCTTCACCCGGAAATTGTCGTTGTCGCCGGTTTCCTGCGGCAAGGGCCCACGCTGGCGCTTCATCTTGTCGGCGGTCTGCCAGGTGCGGATCGCCACCTCGCCGACGCGGCCCATGGCCTGGCTGTCGGAGGAGATGATCGAGAAGGCGCCGATGTCGTGCAGGATGTCTTCGGCGGCGATCGTTTCCTTGCGGATGCGGCTTTCGGCAAAGGCGATATCTTCGGGGATCGACGGCGACAGGTGATGGCAGACCATCAGCATGTCCAGGTGTTCGGCGAGCGTATTCTTGGTGTAGGGCCGCGTCGGATTGGTCGAGGACGGAATGACGTTCGGCTGGCCGCAGATCTTGATGATGTCAGGCGCGTGGCCGCCCCCGGCGCCTTCGGTGTGGAAGGCATGGATCGTGCGGCCCTTGATCGCCGCGATCGTGTCCTCGACGAAACCGCTCTCGTTCAATGTGTCGGTGTGGATCATCACCTGCACGTCGTATTCGTCGGCCACGCCCAGGCAGCAATCGATCGCCGCCGGCGTCGAGCCCCAATCCTCGTGCAGCTTCAGCGAGGTGGCACCGGCCAGCACCATCTCGACCAGCGCGCCCGGGCGCGACGCATTGCCCTTGCCGGCAAAAGCGATGTTCATCGGGAACCCGTCGGCCGCCTCGATCATGCGGGCGAGATGCCACGGGCCGGAGGTGCAGGTGGTGGCAAGCGTGCCATGTCCCGGCCCGGCGCCGCCGCCGAGCATGCAGGTGAGCCCGCTGACCAGCGCTTCCTCGATCTGCTGCGGGCATATGAAGTGGATGTGGCTGTCCATGCCGCCGGCGGTGACGATCTTGCCTTCGCCCGCAATCACTTCCGTTCCTGGGCCGACGACGATGGTGACACCCGGCTGCGTATCCGGATTGCCGGCCTTACCGATCCCCGCAATCCGCCCGTCCTTGAGGCCGATATCCGCCTTTACGATGCCCCAGTGGTCGACGATCAGCGCATTGGTGATGACCGTATCGACGGCGCCCTCGGCGCGCGTTGTCTGGCTCTGCCCCATGCCGTCGCGAATGACCTTGCCACCCCCGAACTTCACCTCCTCGCCATAGGTGGTGAAGTCCTTCTCCACCTCGATGAAGAGCTCGGTATCCGCAAGCCGCACCTTGTCACCGACCGTCGGGCCGAACATGTTGGCATAGGCCGCGCGCGACATCTTGTAGGGCATGGTTCAGGCTCCTTGGGACGAAGAAGAAAGTGGGTGGAGGCGGCGAAGGCGACCGCTCGCCGCCAGCGCGTCGACATAGCGGCGCTCGGCGGCAAAGGGATGCCATTGCCACCCGACATGGCCGAAGCCGGCAACAACGACGTCGTCACCGGCCATCGCGATATTGGACAGGATATCGGCAATGACGATCAGGCCGCTGGATGGGACGACGTAGGGATCGGGTGAGAAGCCGCCGAGATCGTGATCCAGCTGGTCATGCACTGCCACCGGAACGACGCGAAAACCGCGGTTGGTCGAGCGGCTGAAACTTTCGAAACCGATGGTGTAGTCGTCACAGAAATCGTCGAGATCCGGATTTGTTTCGGCAAGCCCGGCCCGCATCGCGGCGAACTTCGCGCCGGATCGGACGCACCAGATTTCGCGGGCCTGGCGCACCGCCGCACTCGTCTTCCAGCGGCCACCGCCGAGCATGGAGAGACCGGGGCGACCGGTGTTGCAGACGGCGACGATATTGGTCTTGCGGCCTCCGGGGCCGACGGAACGGCAATCGTTGAAACGCACGACGATATCGGCGGCATCGATCACCGCGCCAGCTCCGTCAGGCACTTCGCCATTGCCCACGATCATGATGATGCGGCCGCCGCTCAAGGTCTAGTTTCCGTCAGGCTCGACAATGGCCTGGAGTTCCTTGGTCCGGGCCCTGGTCAATTCGGTGAGGCAACCGGAGACGAGCATCGGCTCCATCGAGCCACCGCGGGCTTCGAAGCCCGAAAGCTCGCATTGGCCGTCACGGTAACCGATCCAGGCGCGCTGCGCCTTTTTCAGGGCCTCTTCCGCGCCAACGTAGTTCGCATCGATCTCGGCGAGTTCCTTGTCCTGCTGCTTTGTCGCTGCCAGTGCCAGCTTGTAGACCTTGTTCAGTTCCGTGTCGGCCGCCTCGTAGTCCTTGTTGGCGCAGATGTTCATGTCCATCTGCGTCACCGCATTCTGGCAGTCGACCTTGTCCTCCTGCGCCAGAGCCGGCGCAAACGGCAGAACGAGAGCGATGGCAAGTACAGCGAGGCGCTTCATAGCTTGCCCATCACCTGCTGGCGGAAGCCATAGACTTCGCGCTTGCCGGAAAGAGGGATCAGCGTCACCTGGCGCGTCTGCCCCGGTTCGAACCGCACCGCGGTGCCAGCCGGAATGTCGAGCCGTCGGCCGTACGCGGCCTTCCGGTCAAACTGCAGCCCGGCATTGGTTTCGGCGAAATGGTAGTGGCTGCCGACCTGGATCGGGCGGTCACCGGTATTGGCAACCTCGATGGTTGTCGTGTCGAGGCCGGCATTGAGCTCGATCTCTCCGGCAGCCACGATGATTTCTCCTGGGATCATGGTTCTCTCCTCAAGCCGCCTTCGAACCGGCGCAGCCCTGCGGCTTCAGCACCCGCTCGGTTGAGGCCGGATATTTTTCAAGCAGGGCTGCCGGACGCACCGGGCGGCTGGTGAATTCGCCGCCGCAATTCGGACAGGTGCCATCGAGCTTTCCATCGACACAATCGACGCAGAAGGTGCATTCGAAAGTACAGATCATCGCCTCGCGGCTATCCGGCGGTAGATCCTTGTCGCAGCACTCGCAATTGGGGCGCAAAGCCAGCATGCTTGCCTCCTGAGATCAGGGTTGGAGGGATACGGCCGGAAAGGACCGCGTTTCCTTTGTTTAGCGGATCGGTTCGTGAACCGTGACGAGCTTGGTACCGTCGGGGAATGTCGCTTCGACCTGGATGTCGTGGATCATCTCGGGGATGCCCTCCATCACCTGATCGCGCGTCAGCACCTGGGCGCCCGCCTCCATCAGCTCGGCGACCGAGCGCCCGTCGCGAGCACCTTCCACGACGAAATCGGTGATCAGCGCGATCGCCTCGGGATGGTTGAGTTTCACGCCGCGCTCCAGGCGCCGGCGCGCGACCATGGCCGCCATGGAAATCAGCAATTTGTCCTTTTCGCGCGGAGTAAGATTCATGCGTCGCCACCGGTTGTTCGTGAAGCAATTCCCAGGAAATCTGCGAAGCGGTTTTCCGCCAGGAATTACAAAGTTTCAACGTGTTAGATCATTTCACTGTTTCAATAAAAATATGAAATGACCTAGAGAACCCAGACTTTCGGCACTGTCTTCTGCTTGCGCAAGTGCGAAATAACCGGGATGAGGATTTTTCTGAGCGCGAACCCATCCGACGCCACGAAGCGGGCAACCAGCTTGTCGCGTCCATCGACCTGAAAATGGCTGATGCCGACGCCAGCCTCGCCGTCAATGAGCGATCGAAGACGCGGCAACAAGGGCTCGCAATCGGGGCCGACATAGAGGAGCGTGGCAAAGGCGGCCGCGCCGTCGAGCACCGCCCGGCGCTGGCCGAGGCTGGCGACCTCTCCGGCAAGCGCCAGATTATCCGCATGCAGCAGCTTGCCTTCGGCGCGGATGCGCCAGCGGTCGCGGAAGAGCCCGGTTTGCACCACCTCGCCCATCGCCTTGCGACCAAGCAGAACCGCCTCCACCGCCAGGAACGTTGCATCCGTGGCAAGCTCCACCTCCAGCGAACGCGACAGGGAGGCACGGTCGAAAAGGATCGTCTCCTGCGGCAGCCAGTCGACCCGCGCGCCGGCGGCAACCTCGATACGCGTGGCCACCTCGACTGTATCGGCGCTCGCCTTATAGATCTTCTCGCAGGCCTGCGTCGTCACCGCCACATCGGTTCCGGCCCTTGCCGCAACCTCCCAGACCATGCGGTCGCCGCCGGTGAGGCCGCCGGAGGAATTGATGAGCACCGCTTCCATGGAGGCGTCGAAGGTCTTCGGCAGCCGGATCTTGGCGCAGCCTTCCTGATAGAGCTCGGCAATGCGGCTTTGGCCGAGCGCCGTCTTGGCGACCACCCGGCCCTTACCCCAGGCCCGTTGCGGGGCGATGCTTGCTGCCTTGTTCATGTTTCGACCGCCGAGCGGTGTCCTTTAATTCCTGGCGCTGCACCCATTGGGTCGGTCGCCTTGCCTTCGCGCTATCGTCCGCATCGCGGCACGACAAGTCAAGTTATTGTTTTGCAAAGAAAATCGCCAGGATGCTGCATTTCCATGCAGGCGCTGCGCAGAAAACAGGCAGCCGCTTACGCCACGCGATCCGGTGGCTCGCGGCCCTCGAAGAAAGCGGTGACGTTGACGACCACCTTCATACCCATGGCAACCCGCGTTTCCTCCGTGGCACTGCCGAGATGCGGGAGCAGCACAACATTTTCGAGCCTGCGCAGACGCTCCGGCACATTCGGCTCCGCCTCGAAGACATCAAGGCCGGCACCGCGAATGACGCCGCTTTCGAGAGCGGCAACCAGGGCCGCTTCATCGATGACATCGCCGCGCGCCGTATTGATGAGGTAAGCACCCGGTTTCATCAGCGCCAAGCGTTCCGCATTGATCAGATGCCGGTTTTCGCCACCACCGGGGCAATGCAACGACACGAAGTCCGAAGCTCTCAGCACATCCTCGACCGTGTCCAATTGCCGGGCGCCGTAGCGGCTCGCTTCCGCCGGGTCGATGCGCGAACGGTTGTAGAAGACGACATCCATGTCGAAGCCGAAATGACAGCGTTTGGCCATCGCCTTGCCGATGCGGCCAAAGCCGATGATGCCAAGCGTCTTGCCGGTGACCTTGCTGCCGATCATGTGGGTCGGGCGCCATCCGGTCCATTCGCCGGCCCGAACCTGGCGCTCCCCCTCGCCCGCCCGGCGCGCGACTGCAAGCAGCAGCGTCATGGCAATGTCGGCGGTGCAGTCGGTCAGAACACCCGGTGTGTTGGTCACGACGATATTGGCGGCCTTGGCGGCCGCGACGTCGATGTGGTTGTAGCCGACGCCATAATTTCCAAGGATCTTCGCCCGGAGGCCGCCGCCGGCGAAGAGTTCGGCCGGAAGCCGATCGGAAACGGTTGGGAGAACGGCATCAAAGGTACGCAGCGCATCGGCCAGCCCTTCGGCCGTCATCGGCACGTCGCCTTCGTTCAAGGTGACGTCGAACCGCTCTGCAAGCACCTGTTCCACCGCCGCCGGCCAGCGACGGGTGACGAGAATGCGGGGTTTCGAGCTCATGCCTGCCTCCGGAACAGAATCGTCGGGAGATAGTGCACGAAACGGCGCGACACGACAGCCATCTCGACAAGCGAAACACCTATCACGAAAAGCGAGAAGGAGGCGCCGTTGCAGGCGCCTCTTCCCGTGACTTCAGACACATCAGGCCTTGGCAAACGCGAGCAGGTCGGCGTTAAGCTGGTCCTTGTGCGTATCGGTAATGCCGTGCGGCGCGCCGGCATAGACCTTCAGTTCCGCATGTGGGACGAGCTTCTTCGAAGCCCGCGCGGCCGCATCGATCGGCACGATCTGGTCGTCGTCGCCATGGATGATCAAGGTCGGCACGTCAAACTTCTTCAGGTCCTCGGTAAAGTCGGTCTGCGAGAAGGCGACGATCGAGTCGTAGGTGTTCTTGTGGCCGCCCGTCATGCCCTGCAGCCAGAAACTGTCGATCATGCCTTGAGAGGCGACCGCGCCCGGGCGGTTGAAGCCGAAGAACGGACCCGAGGCGATATCGCGGTAGAGCTTCGAGCGATCCTTGAGGCTTGCCGCCTGCAGCCCGTCGAACACCTCCTTCGGCAGGCCGCCGGGGTTCTTGTCGGTCTTGACCATCAGCGGCGGCACCGCCGAGATCAACCCGGCCTTGGCGACGCGGCTGGTGCCGTGGCGGCCGATGTAACGGCTGATCTCGCCGCCGCCGGTGGAAAAGCCCGCAAGGAAGATGCCCTTCAGATCGAGCGCATTGATCAGATCGGCAAGGTCGTCGGCATAGTGATCCATGTCGTTGCCGTCCCAGGGCTGCGACGAGCGCCCATGGCCGCGGCGGTCATGGGTGATGACGCGGAAGCCATTGGCGGCGAGGTGGAAGGCCTGCGCTTCCCAGCTGTCCGACGACAGCGGCCAGCCGTGGCTGAGCACGACGACCGGGCCATCCTTTGGACCCCAGTCCTTGTAATAGATCTCGACGCCATCGCGGGTGGTGATGCGGCTGCCC
>NZ_JBQENM010000024.1:38128-107138 GCF_052044795.1 Ensifer sp. 22521 | reverse complement strand
TGCCGATTCCGATGAAGCCGCCCCTTCGTTCCGAGATGATTGCGCTCCCAGTTTCCGGGATGATCTCGCCCCCTGTCTAGGGAGGTCTGCGGGCGATGATTGTTGTCAGTTCAATTAGGCTAGGTGTCAAGCTTTGCGGGGTAGGTTTCGGCGCAGACTATCGCCGCTCAATTCGATGCGGTGGGCATTGTGGACCAACCTGTCGAGTATGGCATCGGCATAGGTTGGGTCGCCGATGACACCGTGCCAGGCGGATACGGGAAGTTGGCTGGTAATGATCGTCGACCGACGGCCGTAGCGATCTTCGAGGATTTCCAGCAAATCGTGACGGGCCTGTTCATTGAGCGGTTCGAGCCCCCAATCATCCAGTATCAGGAGCTGAACGTGGCCCAAGGTCCGTTGCAGCCGGGCATACCGGCCGTCACCACGCGCGAGCGCAAGCTGGGCAAACAGCCTTGGGACACGCTGATAGAGAACTGAGCGATCGTCTCGGCAAGCCTTGTGACCGAGAGCGCAAGCCAACCAACTCTTTCCGACACCCGAGGGTCCGCAAATGGCCAGATTGTCATGAGCGTTGATCCAGTCGCCACCGAGCAGTTTCATGAAGAGAGCACGGTCGAGGCTGCGTTCGGCGCGATAATCGACATCTTCCGGGGTCGCCTGGTGGCGAAGCTTGGCAAACCTGAGACGTGCCGCAAGCTTGCGATCGTAACGGGAGCTCCATTCCCGTTCGAGCAGCAGTCCGAGCCATTCGGCGTGCGAGAGATGTTCGGCTTCGCCGTTGGCAACGAGTTCGCCAAAGGCCTTTGCCATGCCGGACAGGCCCATGGCATTCAATTTATCTAGTGTTGGATGAGCAAGCATCTTTCGTTCTCCTTAGTGGTAATAGCGGGGGCCGCGGATGTTGGCGTGATGGATCGGTTCATGCGACGCCGCTCCATTTGAGGCAGCCGTTCGGTCAAGGTGATTGTCGAGGATGGAGCGCACCGAGCCATAGGTCCGGGCCCCGATCTCCAGCGCCCGCCCGCAAGCGGCATTGACCCTGTCGCGGCCAAAGCTCTTGCTGAGGCGGATGATCCCGAGGCAAGCTCGAAAGCCCTGCTCGGGATGTGGCCTGTCGGCAAGGATGCGCTCGCACAACAGCGCGACATCCGGTCCCATGGCGGAGGCTTCGCGTTGAATGCGTTCGATCGTCCAGTCGGCAAAACGGCGATGCGCCGAGGGCATATGATCGGGGATCGTCGTGTGCTTCCCGTTGCCGCTGGAGCGGCGATGGGCGGCAATACGCTCGCCCTTGTGGAAGATCTCGATCGTATTGGCGGTGATACGAGCCTCAACCTGCTCGCGGGCGAAGCGATAGGGAACGGAATAATAGTGCCGCTCGATCTCGACGTGATAATCCAGCCCGGCACGTCGTATACGCCATTCGGCAAAGACATAGCGTTCGACAGGCAGTGGTCGCAAAACCGGACGATCAAGCTCTTCGAACAGTTGACGGCGCGTGACGCCAACGCGGCGCAGGACTCGTTTGTCATTGAGATCATGAAGCAATTCGCCGATCGCCGCATTGACCTCGGCCAAGCTATAGAAGATGCGATGGCGCAGCCGGCCCAATAGCCAGCGTTCGACGATACGAACCGCAGCTTCCACTTTCGCTTTGTCACGCGGGCGTCGCGGCCGCGTTGGCAAGACGGCGCTGCCATAATGGGCTGCCATCCCGCAATACGTCCGGTTGACCTGGGGATCGAAGTGGCAGGCCTTGATGATCGCTACCTTGGCATTGTCGGGAACCAGCAAGGCTGGCGCACCGCCAAAGAACTCCAGGGCCAGGAGATGGCATTCAATCCAGTCGGGAAGCGTCTCGCTCCAGCGTGCCTGCGCATAGGAAAGGCTCGATGCTCCCAGAACCGCCACGAACAGGTGCGCCTGCCGTGTCTTGCCGGACAGCCGATCAACAACAACCGCGACCGTGTCGCCGGCATAGTCGACGAACAGCTTATCGCCGGCCGCGTGATCCTGCCGCATCGTCACAGGCAGCTTCATTGCCCAACGGCGGTAAAGGTCACAATACCGACTGTAACGATAGCCGTCCGGATAACGGCTGATGTATTCGTCCCACAGGATCTGCAGCGTCATGTGCTTGCGCTTGAGCTCGCGATGGACCTGCGCCCAGTCCGGCTCAGGGCTCCGACGGTGACCCGCCTTCGTCCCGGCCCCCTTGTAAAGCGCCGCTTCCAGGACGGCATCGCTGACGTCGTCACCCAACGGCCACGATAGCCCTGCAACGGCCGCACGCCGCAGCGTCTCGCGCACCGTCGACGGTGCAGCGCCAACCCTGACCGCAATCGACTTGTGGCCAAGTCCTTGTTCGAAACGATATCTCAATATCTCGCGGACACGCCGCATCTCCAGTCTCTCCGCAGGCATCCCGTTCCTTCCTCGTCACAGTCGAAGGAAGAAACTTCACACCAGCAGAACCCCCATGCCAGACGCCGTCCGAAGGGGGCGGCATCATCTTGGAATCAGGGGGCGACTATTTCTCGGAATTGGGGGGCGAGATCATTTCGGAATCAGGGGGCGGATTGCCTCGGAATTTGCATCAATCCCAGTACAGCGCCGACCACTTTCGAGTTTCTAAACCGCTGAGGAATGTCGATCGTGCTGGTGAACGCGAGTGAAACGACAGGGCCGACACCGGGGATCGTCATCAGCCTCCGGCATTCAAGGTCGTTACGGGCGATATCCAGAACCTTTTTGTGCAGCCGGGAGAATTCGTCACGCAACTTCTGTCTTGCCGCCAGCAACGGCTCCATGATTTCCCCGATATCGGAGATATCATCCACCAGTTCCCGGATCCGCTCCTCGAACTTGACCGCGCCGACGATACCGACCTTCAGTCCAAAATTGCGCAACAGGCCGCGGATGTCGTTTTCAATCGCGATTGCCTTCCCCTGCAGCAATTTGCGAGCCGTCAGCAACGCGCGGCGCTTCTGGCTGATCAGCGTCTTCACATGCACCGGCCGGAACAGATTGACGCGCATCATCTGGGCGATGCCACGGGCGTCGTTGCGATCACTCTTGTTCGGCTGGGCCTTGAGAAATGCCTTGGTATGGCGGGTCTCGATGCAGATGACCGGTAGTCCGGCCACGGCAAGGCCATCGAACAGCCATTGCGATAGGGGGCCGGCCTCAAGACCAATCCTGTCCAGATTCCAGGCAGGATCTCGCAACACGGCCACCAGGTCGTCGGGATGGCTGACCGCCTTGATCTCGCGGCAAATCCTGCCGGTTTCATCAACGATGCAAATGGACGTCTCTTTCACCGAAACGTCGAGGCCGCTATAGTGTTTCATGCTGCGCTCCTTTCCGATGCTTGTGGCTGTTGCAACACAGACCACGTTTTATCATCGCTCAAAGCGCAGCACCTCCTTTCAACAATCCACCGGTATCGGAAGATGGGGCTCAAGCCGAATACCCCATCTGCCTGTCGATCCGACTCGGCCGCACCAAGACGACGACAAGTGACGACGACGAACATGTGCTGTTGATCGGCCGGCCGGTGGTGGCGTTGCGACGCTGGCTCGAGGTAGCCGATATCAAGGATGGCCCCGTATTTCGGCGCATCGATCAGTGGGGAAACATCAACCGGCGAGCCCTGACACCGCAATCCGTCAACCTCATCCTGAAGGGCCGTTGCAAACAGGCGGGGCTCGACCCGATTCTGTTTTCGGCGCATGGACTGCGGTCAGGCTATCTCACCGAGGCTGCCAACCGCGGCATTCCGCTGCCGGAAGCCATGCAGCAGTCATTGCACAAATCGGTGACCCAGGCGGCGCGCTACTATAACGATACGGAGCGAAAACAGGGCCGCGCGGCGCGGTTGGTCATTTGATGCCCCTTTGAGCAGGTGTTAATCCAGTGACCGCACAGGTTCGACCGAGGACGGCGTGCCCCACGGTCGCTCGATTTCTGCTGAACGATAACCTTGAGGTGGCCTCTTGGCCGGAAGGCCTGCTAGACTTGAGCAATTGAAGATCAGCAGCGCACTCTTCAAATAGTCGAGCGGTAGAACCGAACCCGGCCAGTCGGCATCAGTTGCAGTAGGTAATCGAAGTCGCTGACGTTGGCGGTAAGAACGGCAAGGCCCAGTTTTTGCGCCTGGAGAAACAAGACGCAGTCGTGAAGAGCTCGCAGCCGAGCGTCGCGGTGGTAGCCCTGCAGCCGACACAACATGCCGGACAGCAAAGCGGCCCGGCCCAGAACGTCCGCATCAGGCGTGAACACGCGATGGGCCGGCATCGCCTTAACCGTGGCTCTGATTTGTTGAATAGCTGTTTTCGTTCCTTTGTGCGCCGGGTCGAGCACGCCGACGGTATGCATCAACTCCTGGATGGCGATTGCAGAGTGATTGCTGTGGCGGATATCAAGCAAGTCCGCCACAAGCTCTGGGGCTCGCCCTTGCAAGCCATCGATGTAGACGCACGTATCGAGTAGCAGTTCGAGCCCGGCTTCAGCGGGCTCATCGAGGAAGGGCAGTTCTTTGTCGCTGCGTCTTGAAAGGGTCCGCCCGGGATCGAGCCTTCCCCAGCGAACCGCGGCGTCGAAATCAAAATCCGACAAGTCAGAAGCCGAGTTTCAGGTCAGGGTCGACCGTCCCGCGAGTCTTGCGAAAAGCCGATCCAAAATCGTCGTCCAGTGCGACGGCGGCCAAAGCGAACTCGATCAAATCAGTATCGGTTTCGATGCCCGTGTGCTTTTTGGCTTGTTCGATAAGAGCGGGGCTGATCCTACCGCCGATCCTTTTACTCTTTTCGCCCAGCAGGCCGGAATGCTCAGCCGCTTTCATGACCGCATCAATCCGCGCCTTGCTGCTAGAAGTAAATTTGCCGACCTTCGCATGGCGCACGGCCTTTGCAAGCAACGGCTCTTTTGCTGCTGGCCGTTCTCCCATTCCACTGTGCTTTCCCATGACGACCTCGTGTCTGACAAAATGTAATTTCGTCCAACATAGTGCCGATCCTCTTCGATATCAAGTTAGAGCGGCGCAGCGGTGGTGTGACTTCTGTGACACCCGCACCACACACAAAGCCAGACCTGTTGGGGACCGCGGACGAATGATGAGCCAATGCGCCACAACACCAGGCGGTCGGAACGACCTGGCGTACGAAACGGCAGGGCTATGGCGACGCCGCTCTTTGGCCCAGTCGGCCCGAAGCTGCGATTTTGGCCAACTCAAAGAACAGATCGCGAACTCGGGATCAAATAGAATCTGACGGCGCGCCTTGATCTTCCAAGGCGCGGTAGACAGTTATCCTGGAAATGTTCAGGTCGCGGGCAACGGCGGCTTTGGTCGCGCCAGCAGTGATCCGCCTGCGGATTTCGGCGTCACCGACATTCTTTTTCCTGCCCTTGTAGATGCGGTTAGCTTTCGCCGCGTCGATACCCGCTCGTTGCCTGTCTTTAATGAACTCGAGTTCCATGTCGGCTACCATGCCGAGGATGGTGATGACCATTCGACCCATGCTTCCGGCCGTCGTAACTTCTGTGCCGCATCCCATTTGCAACTACGAACATTACATCCGGCCCCGGCGAAAATGCCGAGGCTGCCGCTGGAACGATATACGCGCCTGTTAAAGTGGGATCGAGAAGCACTTATGAAAGACCTTTTTTGAGGTTGGCCATCATTCAGCTTGTCGCAAAATTTCTACAGTCGCGGACCAAATGCGCCGCAGACTACACACGGCTCACGAAGTCTCTCAGAAGCGTCAGACCTTCTGGCCAGCCGCCGAGTTCGCTTTGGCCGTTGATGTGGCCAGTTGCGCCGATGACTTTCAAATTGGAACCCCATTGTTCGGCTTGCGTCTGGACATAAGGCAGTGAACCATAGGGATCATCGGTACTTGCCACGATAAGAGAAGGAAATCGGAATTTCCTCTGCGGTGTATCTGCAAAGCTTACCGCTTGTGAGGGAAACGCCGGAGATTCCGGATCAGGCACGGCAACCAACATCGCCCCTCTGATTGGCAGATCAGAAACTTGATGCCAATGTGCGACGAGCAGACAGGCTAGGCTATGTGCCACCAGAATGGGTGGCGTTTGTGCGGCACATACGGCTTCCTCTAGCGGCGCGACCCAGTCGGAAAGATCAGGCTCGTCCCAACTCGTCGGGGTAAAACGACGTATGGCGGAATCGGCGTCCTCCCAAAGGGAGTGCCAATGGCGCTTGCCGGAATTCCCTATACCCGGCAGATGGATGATTTCAGTCATGCTTCGTCTCTTCGTTGCTCTCCTGCCGTTATGGCCATTTACGACAACAGGAGAAATAGGTATTCATCGGAAAAGGCCCCCGAAAACCGATGGAATCAAGGTCGATGGTGAAATATTTTGATCCACGTACTGAACTCGATCCGACGGACATTTCCATGATCGAAACCTTGCAGGAAAACGGACGCATAAGTGTTTCCGAACTCGGAAGAAGGGTCGGGCTTTCTCAGCCGGCAGCGTCGGAACGTCTAAGGCGGCTTGAGGAACGTGGCATCATCAGCGGCTACCGAGCTGTCATCGATCCTGCCGCAATAGGGCTTGGAATGATGGCGATCATCCGCCTGCGCACTACGCATGAATACATCAAAACGTGCCTGAAGCAGTTTTCGGAGATGCCGCAGGTCATCGAGGTCCTGAGACTGACAGGAGAGGACTGCTTCCACCTGAAGGTGATCGTCCCCTCACCAGCCGAGCTGGAAAGCATCGTCGATGCCGTTGCCCGCTATGGTTCTGTCACCACAGCGGTCGTTCTGCGCAGCGAGCCCGCCAAGCGTATTGGACGTGAACTCATAACGAAGGGCTGAATTCGCGATAGTCCCAACAAATGTTGGAATTTCGCGCCTGAGTTTTCAACGCACATTTTCGCGCCGCTGCTCAGGCGGCGAATTTGCCGAAATCTATCAGGCCGACTGGGCCTCTTTCCGCACCCCCTCGCCACGAGGCATCCGGCTCCTAATGGATCCGACGCCGCACTGCCGGGTGAACTGACCAAAATTTCTACCCAAACTTAGGTCAGTGCTTCGGCTGCGCAGCGTCGAGGATCGCGGTCAGCTCACCCATGACCGGCGTGCGTACAATGCGGCCAACGAGCAGCTGTCAGTAGACTAATCGCGTTCTTATCGTTCCAGGAATTTCGCGTAGGGCCTGAAGAACCTCGTCGGCATTTGCGGAAATTCCTTCGGCCTCGACCACCACATAGCCCGTGTCGCCAAGCGTCTGAAGGAACTCAGCGACGATGTTCAGCCCGCGCGACGAGAAGATCTCGTTGAGCTGGATGAGCATGCCGGGGCGGTTTTCATGCACGTGAATGAAACGCGTGCCATTCGGGCGCTCGGGCAGCTGTACCTGCGGAAAGTTGACGGCGCCCATCGTTGAGCCGATGTCGGAATACTCGACCAGCTTCCTTGAAACCTCCCCGCCGATGCGCTCTTGGGCTTCCTCCGTGGAGCCGCCGATATGCGGCGTCAGAATAACATTGCTCAAGCCTTGCAACGGCGTCTCAAAACGCTCGTTGTTCGATGCCGGCTCCTTGGGGAACACGTCCACCGCGGCACCCGCTAGATGCCCGTCGTTCAGGACTTTCGCAAGCGCATCGAGATCGACCACCGTGCCGCGAGAATTGTTGATGAAGATGGCGCCCTTCTTCATGCGGCGCAATTCGGTTTCGGTGATCATGTTATGCGTCGAGGGTGTTTCGGGAACGTGCATTGTCACATAGTCAGAGATTTCGAGAAGGTCGCCGAGCGAAGCCATCGACTCCGAATTGCCCCGGCGCAGCCGATCGGAAAGATCGAAGTAGCGCACCACCATGCCCATGCTTTCGGCAAGCGCGCTGAGCTGCGATCCGATATTGCCGTAGCCGACAATGCCGAGCGTTTTGCCGCGGACCTCCCGGCTGCCGACAGCGGACTTCTCCCACCCACCTTGATGCGCGGAAGCCGAGCGCGGAAAGATCTGCCGTGTCAGCATGATAATCTCGCCGATCACAAGCTCGGCCACCGATCGCGTGTTTGAATAAGGTGCATTGAACACCGGAATGCCGCGCCGCCGCGCTGCATCCAGATCGACTTGGTTCGTACCGACGGAAAAACAGCCAACGGCGATCAATTTCTTGGCGGATTCCAAAATCTCGTCCGTCAGCTGCGTGCGCGAACGAATGCCGATGATATGAGCGTCGGCAATGTGGCTCTTAAGATCCTTGTCGTCGAGCGCCTTCGGCAAATGAATGAGGTTGGTGTAGCCAGACGACGAAAAGTAGTCCACCGCGGTCTGGCTAATGCCTTCCAGCAGAAGCACGGAAATTCGGTCGCGTGGGAGAGAAAGTTGGCGGGTCATAAATGTTGCTCCGATTTCCGAAAGGTCGATGTGGCTTCGGCGCCTATGAAGGTTTAAGCGGCTGGACAGGCCTTGATACCGCGAAGAGATCTCAGCGTACCGCGGTTTTCCATGCTTCCTACCCAAAGGTTGGCAAGAAAGAATGACCTAGGCTTCGCCGTCCCTCCGACGAGCCGCGCGGCTGATCATCTAATCGTGGCTACGTGCCGAAGAATGAATCGGCTCGCTTCTCAAACGACTGCCATTCTTCCGGTTCCGCCTCCGACCTATCATATCGGTCATCGGCCGATGCTGTCCTCCCCCAGGCTTCAGCGCGCTTCATCAACGACGCCATCTCTCCCTTCAAGCGATGGGAACGTTGCAAGTCAGCGGCGTGCTCGACGTTCTGGCGAGGATCGTAGAACACCCCGATCGCCTCGCCGGCTGCCTGTCGTGCCGCCTCTAAGTGTTTTTTCAAACCCTCCAGCTCACTCTTCGCCGCAAAATACTGTCGCATCACCGTGATAAGTTCACGGTCACTGGCGCTGATATCCACGATCCCTCCTTCCGGAATTTCCTCGGGGCTCTGATCTGCAAAATCGGCATAGCTTAACAGTCGCTTCGCGACGGTACTATCCGGCTTTCCTACCCGCACCAGGGTTCGCCCGCATCTGCGCCATCAGCATCGGCCCGAGCGAAAACTCCCCTTGCTGCGCCTTCGCCGTCAGATCCCGGAGATAGCCGCCGGAGGAGTTGATGTGCCCTGCCCTTTCGAGGATGCAAGCGATCGTCGCCGCGGCATGCTCGGGCCTCATCACTTCGCAGGCATCTTGGTAGGCGCTGGGGCTCACCCCAAGCATTGAACGAACGACGACGGCCGCCGTCATTAGATCCCGCCAGCTGGTAACTACGCCGCCTGGCCCGTACATCCTGATTTCCGGGCAAGCCTGTAGCACCATTCCCAATGGGAACGCCTTTATCGGCTCGCGCTTCGGCTCCGTTTTTGTCTCAGGTTTCGCCCCTGACGCTCATCTAGAGCACCATTGGAGTTCATATTTTCGGAATTCATCTGCATTTCCAGCAGATTGAGGATTTCCGCCTGCAACATCTCGATTATCGCCGGGCAGGCGACACAGGCCCAGTTCAACCATCCCGATCTAGGTGGAATGGGGCAATGGTCGCAGGGCGGCATGATCATGGTCGGCGACATGTTCAACAATGCGCTGAAGGCGAACGTGGCCGGAGTTTGTTCCGAGCTTGCGGCCTTGGTGCGCGGCATGGATTTGCTGCGCCCGCAGACGTCGCACCAGTCCCAGGGCGGCGGCGTCAGCCTGTTCGTGCCGGGCGCGCTTTCGGCTGGGAACTGGTGGCCCGAGGATCTCGGGCATCCTGCCTCGACCGGGGCGCAGAATGACCTGCGTTATGCCTTTTTGGCGGCCGGGTTATGGTCTATGACACGAAGGACCATCGCATTGGCGGGTTCTCGCAACAGCAAAGCGACGACCAGTCGCTGAGCTTTACCTCTCAGTATGGGCTGGTGAAAATTTCGGAACTGGATGTGATACGGCAGGGCGGCAAGGAACCGGCAGACACACCGGCTACCGAAGCATCCGCCGCCAAGGCTGCGCCGTCAATATTCGCACCGTCCGCACCGGAATCCGCCGAGCCACAACAAGGGGCACATCCAGCGCCGGAGGCGGTTCGGTCAGATGGGGACATCTTCGACAAGATCGAGCGCCTCGCGGCACTTCATGCGAAAGGCATTCTCACGGATCAGGAATTCGAGGCCACGAAGTCGGAGTTGCTCAGCCGACTATAGCATCCGATGAACGGAGCTTGCCACGAAGGTCAATGGAAGGCTTTCCATCGAGCCGCGCCGGGCGATGACAACCGTCAATGAACTCCCACAACCGATTGAGCTCGCGCTCGCGCACCAAAACCCATCCCATCCTGCGTCTCCCGATCGCCTAACAAGCCGAGTGTGACAATCCGGATTCTACCCAAGGGGGACGTCGGAGGTTGCATGCCCGTGAATAGGTGTCTCGGCACGAACGTCAATCCTCGGCCCGATCGGACTTCTGAACCCTCATTTCGTTTACTAACGCCCAATGTGCCGGGCATGTTCGGTGATGAACCTTTGCGACGCTAGGTAAGACCTAATGTTGTGCCTCGCCAGCGGCAGCCGCCTTGGCAAGAGCGGCGTCGCCTTATGGAGATTACCCCGGTAAGACGCTTGATGCCGCTGCTGGCCGCCAGAGGGAGAACTCGAACTCCACACATGTCGCGCAGACCCTCATCGCCGTCCTCGTCCAAGCAATATTTGACACCAGGCGTCGTCAGGGAGGCTAATTCGTGAGTCTGTGGTGCGATCTTGGCGCTTCGTGACATCCATGGTGTGTATTCGGACAGCCAATCAGGCAACATCCAGAGTTGGTTGGATGTGTGTGACGCGACCGCAGAGTTGGTCCCAGTCTCGTAGGAGCCGCTCGGCTTTTTTCCGGCAAGGTTCGCCCGGGTCGGAGAGAATGACTGACTTCTGCTTCGCAACTGGTTGCCAATCGACTGATCCGAGGCCACCATCACGCCGGTTGCGATTTGAGGCTCCGGATTGACGGCTGGGAATCGATCACTCTTCTTGATGTAGGAGGCTAGGAGGTAGGGCATGTCGTCCCCACCCAAGCTGGCGCGCCCCACATACTGCACGCGAACGGATGCCGTGCCACGGTGCTTCAGGTCCAGCATGTCTGCTGCTTTGCTGGAAACGTCGATGATGCGACCCTTTCGGTAAGGACCGCGATCGTTGACGCGCAGGATGAGCGAAGAACCGTTTTCAAGATTGGTCACCCGCACATAGCTGGGCAAGGGAAGGGTCGGATGTGCGGCGGACAGGTGTTTCGGGTCATAATCTTCGCCGTTTGCGGTCCGCCTCCCCTGAAAAGCTGAGCCGTACCAGGAAGCTACCCCCTTCCTGTCGTAGTTCGGGTCCTCCTTCGGAAAATAGCTCTTGCCTTTCACTACATAGGGCTTGCCAACCACATAGCGGCCATCGCCCTTGGCGACATTCTTGCGGTTGGCGACCAACGGGTTAGCCTTCACTCCGTATACCTTCTCGGAGATATATGCTCTGCTGCGGTTCGTGTTGGGCGCTTGCGTGGTCGTACAGGTAGCACAGCAGGCGCAGATCACCGTAATCGCCAACCATCGCACACCTTTCGCAGGCGTATTTACCTCAATGACCATCTGTCCAACGCTAGCGACGGACTTCCATGCAACTGCGGCAAGCCTCGACATAAGCGCTCATGTCGGCCAAGCGCCCGCCGTCTGTGCACTGGGTCCAGAAACAGACGGAACAGCAGCTGTAGCACTCGTCGATGCATCACTGCACTTGGGGTCTCGCCATTAATTCGCTCCATCCGTGAAGTGACTATAAAATCAAATCTGATGCCAAAAGGTTCCATGGGGACACACACACGACGTGGTTGGATCGCCCCGGCCTCGCTACGCTTGAGGCCTCTTTGGGGGGAGGAAACAGCTACCCACTTGTCTATGATCCAGTTGAAACCTGCATGCCCCACGATCGACAATTGCCTTGCCTTGAAGGGGGTCGAACCAACGACCTGTTGTTCCAATTCCCCTATCAGGCGTCGCTTGAACTTGGCTTGTTGGAAGTGGGGGCTGTTAGCAGGCCGACTACGTTCGGGGAGCAGGCGCTGAAAGCTGACATTCCTCCCCTCGATCTCTCATTTGCGGCGCTGTCCGATGCGACCCGCCGCGGGATAATCGATCAGCTTGGGCGAGGGGACGCGTCGATCACCAGTCTCGTGGATAAGTTTCAGATGACGCTGACCGGCATGAAGAAGCACATCCAGGTTCTCGAGCGGGCGGGACTCGTCGTCACGCAGAAGGTCGGACGGGTGAGAACCTGCAAGCTTGGGAAACGCGGCCTCAAGGCAGAGGCCGAGTGGATCGAAGCGCATCGCAAGCTCTTCGAGGCCCGCTTCGAAGCATTGGACGAAATCATCAGCGAAATGAAAAAGGAAGGAAGCGATGAATCAGCAAGTTAACCCAGGTGGTGAGAAGAGCCGTATGTCAGTCGAGCGCAGAGGGAATCGCGAACTTGTCGTAACGCGGACATTCAATGCTCCGCCGAGCACGGTTTACAGGGCGTGGAGCCAGCCCGAGCTGTTCCAGCGCTGGTGGGTGCCAAGATCGGCATCCGGCTTGTCGCTCGTATCGTGCGATATGGACGTCCGTACCGGCGGCAAATATCGGCTGGAATTCGGCGTCGGCGGTTCGGACACCATGGCCTTCTACGGCAAGTATCTTGAGGTGGTGCCGAACGAGCGCATCGTCTGGACCAACGACGAGGGCGAAGCGGGCGCGGTCACGACCGTAACCTTCGAGGACCAGGGCGGGAAGACGCTGCTGACTTTCCACGAAATTTATCCGTCCAAGGAGGCGCTTGAGGAAGCACTACAGGGCTCGGCGGCCGCATTGCCGGAACAGCTGGAGCAGCTCGACGAATTGCTTTCCAGCAAAGGCGAGTAGCGTGGGTCGGGAAACTCGCTTCGGGGAACACATGCTCTTGGGAACTGACCCCACCGACCATTCCAGAATGAGCGCGACGGCGCAAAGCCGTCGTTGAGCGTGGACCGCAGTTGGCATGAGCACGATGTCGGACCAGCTTCTTCGCCTTCTACGGAACCGAACCGATGCCCCGCGCCTGCTGTCGTCACATGAAAAGTGGTGCGCCTCGCAATTGTGATCAGTAGAGCTTTGCGATCCCGGTCTGCTAAAGACTCACGCATGGCGCGTCAAACGTCGAGGGATGGGGCACGGGGTCATCGATTGGCTCGCCGTGGATCTTCGGCGCGATTTCCCTGAGATGACGGGACTTTCGCCACGAAACCTCAAATATATGCGCGCCTTTTCTGTTCCCTGACGAACAAATCGTGCAACAACTTGTTGCACGATTGCCTTGGGGTCATAACGTCAAGCTCGTCGAAGCCCTGAAAAGCGAGGAAGAGAGGCCATGGTATGCGCGCCGAGCCGTAGAACATGGGTGGAGCCGCAACGTTCTCGTGCATCAGATCGATGAGTGGTCTGTATTAGCGACAGGGAAAGGCGCTGGCCAACTTTGGTCGGACATTGCCGGCACCTCAGCCCGACTTGGCGCAGGAGTTGAGACCCCTGCAGCTTCGATTTTCTCGCTCTCGGCCCGGCGATGTCCGCGCGCGAACTCGAGCAAGGCCGGCTTGAGCACCTACGCTCTCTCATTTTGGAGCTCGGCAAAGGATTTGCTTTCGTCGGTAGCTTCACCGTGAAAGCCTTGCCCTGAACCGGCAGATCCTGAAGGCTGCGGGTGAGCCAACCATGCCGATTTCGGCTCCGCCGTCCGCAATCGGGAAAAACGCCAATAAGCTGGTCCTTCAGCGGAAACAACCCAGCTCTCATCATCGGTGAGCGCGACGCCCAGAACCTTGACCCCTGGGTCAGCACGCCGCCGATCGCCTGGCCGATGGGCGACTTCGCGGCCTGGCCGACGACGCTGACAGCTTTCTTGATGAAGTCGCCAGGGAATGCTCGAGTTTCATGCGTACCTCGACTGGAAACAACGCGGTCAGCCAACAGATTCAAGCGCTGGAATCCGAGGTGCGGGCCGAATTGTTCGACCGCTCCACGAGGCCAATTACGCTGAACAGCCAAGGCCCCCAGATGCTGGAAGCCGCCCATGGGCTCGTGCGCTCCGCCAACGATATCGTCGACTCGATTTCAGGTCGCGCGGTCGGTGGCACGTTCACAATCGGCTCGGTTCGCTCAAGTGCCCTATCGCTGCTGCCCCGCGCCCCTTGGCGCATCGATCGCGCCCTGGAGTGCCGTGAAAGAAGCCTCAGCAGAAGTGGTGGCCGTGCCATTCGGCGACCCGCAGATCTTTCGCCAGATCGGCCTGATCGAGCGGCGCACGACACCCCGTGCAGCGGTGATCGAAAGGCTTCATCAACATCTTGTCAACTTCAGTGGGGAGTTTGGGCTTCCGCGGTGAACGCTCCAGCGCGGCGCACGCAAGCGCCCTAGCGCCCAAGCGTGGCACCAACTGAGTTCCGCTCGATACATTCGGCAACTTCAGAGCTCTAAAACAGGAACCCGCACTTCCG
This sequence comes from Ensifer sp. 22521, assembly GCF_052044795.1. Taxonomy (NCBI): domain Bacteria; kingdom Pseudomonadati; phylum Pseudomonadota; class Alphaproteobacteria; order Hyphomicrobiales; family Rhizobiaceae; genus Ensifer; species Ensifer sp. 22521. The sequence continues at coordinate 92,625 of NZ_JBQENM010000024.1, read as the reverse complement.
TCGAATGGACACATTGAATGCCAGCATACAGCGGGTGTTCGACGCCGAGCGGCTCACGCCGACGTCTCCCAAGGGTTGATCACGGAGGCGTCTGTGCCTTCGAAATCCTTGACGTTGCGTGTGACAAGGATGAGATCGTGGACGATCGCGGTCGCGGCGATCAACCCGTCGATATCGCCGCGGGGGCGGTTTGCCGCGATGCGGCCCCATTCGACCGCGATTTGGTCGGTTATCGGCAAAATGCGGTCGCCATGGTCGTGGCGCAGCTTGCGCAGCCATTCGGTGAGGTGCGCGGCAGCCTTCGGATCCGACCTCTGTTTCAGGGCAATGCCGCGCATGATTTCGCCGAGGGTGAGCGCACTCAGGTGGATGCTGAGCGGATCGACAGCGCGCAGCCAGGACACCGCCTGCGGCGTGCCGCGTCGCGCCTCTGAGACGATGTTGGTGTCAACCAGATACATCAGAAGGACACGTCGCGGCTTGACGTCTTGACGCGTACATTCACCGCATCAGCGAGCTGATCGTCCCAAGCGGGACCGCCAAGCAGATCATCGACCAGGGTTGGTCGGCCGGCGCGCAGAGCGTCGTAGTCATGAGCGGACAGCACGACGGCCGTGCGCTCACCGCGCAGCGTGACAATCTGCGGCCCTTCATGGCGCGCCTTCTGCACCACCTTCGAGAATTGGTTCTTGGCGTCCTGGAGTTGCCATTCCATAGTTTTCGCTCCAAGTTAGCTAGACTGTCTAGCTATATAGTTCCATTTGTCTGCCATTGAAAGTGCCAATATACCAGCCGGCCGATCGACGTCCTGCGCGCGACGCCGCCGATCGGAGATCTCGATTGCCCGTCCGCGCAGACGACTGATCTACCTCACGTCATGGAACGACGGCTATCGAAAATCCCACGCCGTCGTTTCCAGACGATACACCATGCGATTTTCGAAGCACATTTCGCGAACACCAGTAGTAACCCACGTCAACCTCGCGCATGAACGTGCCCACATTCATTCACTCTAACCGCGGGTCTAGCGCGATGCTTCATCCATTAACGGTTGGCGGCGCCCAAACCCAGCCGTCCAACAGCGCCGCCATTGCCGCTGCTTTTGCTCGTCCCGGGCAAAGGCGTCCGTCAAGGCATCTGGTGGGTCGTTGGGGATCGGCGTCTCGCGCCGCTCGAAGGTGGCGGCGATGGCGCGCCTCGGGCGGTCATCGCTGAAATCAAAAGAGCCTTTGCACCGCACATGTAACGACTCTGGTTTGAAAACACCTGCTTTCCCGCTTCAGATTATCTGTGCTGTTACAGAGTGGATCGAGTTGTTGCCATAGCCCAGACGATTCCAATCCGCGTGCTCAGGTTGAGTCCGGCCCGCCGTGTCGGTGGCGCGTGCCCGCACGGTGAGTGGCCCCGTCTCCTCAAGTCGTGTGATCAACTCCCACCATTGCCAGGCAGCCCGTCGTCGTTCGCCAACGAGCCGTGCCTCGCACCAAGGTCCGTCGTTCAGGCTTACATCGACCCTGGATATGCTCCCGGCGCCCGACCATGCGACACCCCGGATCGCGGTCTCGCCGCGCGGCAGGGTCTCCCCCTTATCAGGCGAAGATACCAGCGCTCGCACATTCATCAGCTTCACCGGCGCGCGCTCGTCATACCCGTTGCGCACCCAATGGTACCAGTACTTCTCCGCTTGATAGTACGCTTCGCAAGGCTTGTCGGTAACGACGATCTCGGTCAGCCACTTGACGGACGCCACCGCATACCAACCGGGCACGATCAGCCGCAATGGATAGCCATGAGGTGGTGACAGTGGCTCGCCGTTCATCTCGTAGGCAAGAAGCGCATCCGTTTCACCGATCTGGCCCAAGCTTAAGCCACGTTCGAAACGAACCGGCGCGCCGTGCCCGTCGACGACCCCGCTGTCGGCACCGCGGAAGGTGAGTTCCGTCGCCCCGGGTCGCAGGCCCGCGCGCTCAAGCACTTCCATCAGGCGAACCCCGGTCCACTCGGCGGTGCTGACGGCGCCCAGACCCCAGGCTTCGCCGGGTACGGCCGGATCGAATAGGCTGCGGCCGTTGCCGGCGCATTCCAGTGTCACCACGAGGCTCTCCGCATGAAGGTTGTGAAGCTCCCTCATGCTCAGTTTCAGTGGCCGTTCGACCAGCCCGCCGATCGACAGCCGGTAGTTATCACCGCCAAGGTTGGGAATATCGAAGTGGTTACGCAAGTAGAAGCGACCGTTCGGCATCACGGCACCGCCTGCAAGGTCCGGCACCGAGGTCTCGCCATTCAACGGATTAACGCTGTGAATGAGAAGGCCAGCCTCGATGGCATCCTGGCACGCATCTGCGGGGTTGACCACCTCTGCAGACACGTCCACCGGGCGCCCATCACAGCCGCCGCTCGAAACCATCGCAGCGCAGGTCATCGCTGCCGTCACTTCGACCTCGCCGGCTTGACGGAGAGGCGTCAAAAAAGCCTGAAGCACTGCCTCATCCGCTGCCTCGGCAATGAGGAACAGTGAATGCGAGCCCTGCGCAACAGCTTCCCCCTTGATCAGCACACCGTGGCGGGCAGCGCTCGGCCGGCTCAAATGACTCAACAGCATCGCGCCCTTGGCCGGATCGCGTGCGGGACAGGTTTCGGGTGAGTGCCGATGGCGCACAATGAACAGAGGCATCGAAAACTCCCTGCTGGGGCTTCGTCGAACTGGCTGGTCGGTCTGATACGATCAGTGGTGGTCCTTCGGTCTCTTCGGCACCTGCATGATCAGATAGAACCGCACCGCCTCCCGGCCAGGATTAGACGCCGGATTTTTGGATGAACATGCCTTGTCAGCCGCGCTAGGAATAGGTTGGCGGATGTTGTGAGGCTGAAGGTCCGCTTTGGACCGGAATCCGAGACACATCCCCCGCCTTTGGAAGCGAGCTGTTGACTGCCAGAGACGTTCAGAGCACCAAACTGTCAGCCCACACAAAGACGATATTTCGCGAGCGCCAGATCGGCCCGGCATCCATGTATTCCCCGGCCCGCTTGCCGCCGAGCGCGTGGTAGAAAGCGATCGCAGGTTCGTTGCCGTCGACCACGCCCAGCCCAACTCCGGGAAATCCTCTCTCCCGCAAATGCAAAGCAAGCCTGGAGAACAATAGGCGGCCGATGCCTTGGCGTTTGACATCCGGATCGACGTAGAGGTTTTTGATCTCGCCGAGATCGCCAAAGATCCCGGCTGAGGGCGCGCCGGCGGCGCCGATCGCGACCGGCCTTCCCTCCAATTCGGCCAGAAGCACGATCTGGTCGGGATCGTTCGCTGTGAGCCTTTCGCGCCAGGTGCTGCGGCGACGGGTTTCATCGAGCGCGGTGCAAATCTCGGGTGGAGCAAGGTCGCGATAGGTTTGTCGCCAGGCCCGCACGTGGAAATCCGCGATTGCATCCGCGTCGGCCGGGGCTGCTTGCCGTATCGTCACCTTTTCCATCGCCCGCTCCCCTATTCCACCTGCGTCATTAGCCAACGTTGGAACGCCTTGAGCGCCGATGAAGGCTTGCGGTCCGTTGGGGTGGTGAACCAGTAGGCGACCTTGGATGCGTAGCCAATCCCCCCGGGATTGACGAGGCTTCCGGCCCTCAGTTCCTCCTCGACCAGCTGTGGTGGAACGAGGGCCATGCCCTGCCCGGAGATCGCGGCGCGAAGGACCAGAGTATAATAGTCGAAGCGCATGACGCCCTGTGGCTCGAGGTCCGGTCTCCCATGCTCCCCCACCATGTCGATCCAGCGCAGCGGAGTTCCCGGATGCTCGATGATGACGCCGCGCGCCGCATCCTCCAGGGTCTCACAAATGCCGAGCCGCGCGAGATAAGCGGGTGCGCAAACGAGCCGGACATCCTCGCCGAAGAGGTAGACCGAGTGTTCGTTCGCGAATGGCCCACGGCCGAAGCGGAACACTGCGTCCGGCTGAGCCGCCGGGTTGTCAGTCGCGAAGGTGGTGTACTGGACGTCGATATCCGGGTGTTTCTGATTGAAGTCGGAAAAGCGCGGCAGGAGCCAGCGGTCGCCGAGGATGGGCAACACCTTCAGCCGAAGCGTATGGGAATCGGGCTGCAGGCTTGCCGCGCGGAAAGCGGCCTCCTCCATCGCCTTGATCGCCACCTGCGCTTGTTCCAAATAGATGTGGCCGAGGTCTGTCGGCACCATGCCCGACGGCTTTCGCGTGAACATCTGCGCGCCGAGAAGGTTTTCGAGGGTCAGCAACTGCTTGCTGACGGCGCTTTGCGACAGGTTGATGCTTTCCGCAGCCGCCGTCGTCGAGCCTCGCTCCGCAATCGCCAGCATCACGCGAAGGGCAGTCATGGAAGGCAGTGGTATGGAGGTATGAACCAAGGGCATTCTCTGGCAACGGGCTAGTCGGTTTCGTCATAACGGTATCGCTTTTTCGCGTTTGTGCAAGCGTTCCCTAAAAGGCAACCTCATCTCGGGAACATAATTACCGAAATGGGAGACTGTCATGACAGAACAAGCGACATCGCTTTGGGGAGGCCGATTTTCAAGCGGTCCCTCTCCGGAACTCGCGGCGCTCTCGCGAAGCAGTCCAAGCTTTTTCCGCCTGTCCCCCGAAGACATCGCTGGGTCTCGCGCCCATGCGCGCGAACTTGCGCGCGCTGGCGTACTGAGCGAGGACGAACTGCCGCGGATGCTACAAACGCTCGATACGATCGCGGCCGATGTCGCGGCCGGCCGCGAAAAGCCGAAAGCCTCGGATGAGGATCTTCACACCTTCCACGAGCGCCTGCTGATCGAGCGGCTGGGTGCCCTCGGCGGCAAGCTGCGTGCCGGCCGCTCGCGCAACGACCAGACCGCCAACAACACCCGCCTCTACCTTCGCCGCACGGCGAGGCGACTGGTGAAGCTGGTCCTTGCGGTGCAGGACGCACTCGCCACCCAGGCGAATGAGCATATCGAGACGGTCATGCCGGGCTTCACCCACCTTCAGCCCGCTCAGCCGATATCGCTCGGCCATCACCTGATGGCGCACGCACAGTCGCTCAGCCGCGACGTCGAGCGCTTCATCGACTGGGACCGCCGCTTCGACCGCTCGCCGCTCGGCGCCGCCGCGCTGGCCGGCTCGGCTTTCGCCCGCGACACCGAAAGCTCTTCGCGTGATCTCGGCTACGCCCGTCCCTGCGAGAATTCAATTGATGCCGTCGCGAGCCGTGACGTGGTCTCGGAATTCCTGTTCGTGACCGCGATGCTGGGCGTGAACCTCTCGCGTCTGTCGGAGGAGATTTGCATCTGGGCGTCGCGCCAGTTCGCCTGGGTGAAGCTGCACGATTCCTACTCGACCGGCTCGTCGATCATGCCGCAGAAGAAGAATCCCGACATCGCCGAACTGACGCGTGGCATGTCGGGCACCATGATTGGTAATCTTGCGGGCATGCTCGCCACTCTTAAGGCGATGCCGCTCGCCTACAACCGCGATCTCGCCGAGGACAAGCGCGCGCTTTTTGAGACGATCGATCTTCTCGACCTGATCCTGCCTGCCTTCGCCGGCATGGTCGCGACGTTGTCCTTCGACACCAAACGCATGGCCGCCGACGCACCACGCGGCTTCACGTTGGCAACCGAGGTGGCGGACTGGCTGGTGCGGCAGGGCATTCCTTTCTCGCACGCGCATGAGATCTCAGGCGCCACCGTACGTTACTGCGAAGAGCGCGGCATGGACCTTGACGGGCTGACCGAGACCGACCTGCCGAACATCGATGATGCATTGACCCCGGATGTGCTTAAGGTGATCGACCCAGCCCGGGCGCTCGCGGAACGTTTCGGCCAGGGGGGAACCGCTCCCGCCCGCGTGCGCGAGCAGATCGCGGCCTTTGCCGACACCTGCAAAGAGCAGCGTGCCTGGGCCGAACTGGATCTCTCGGGTGTTGCCCTTGTCCCCTTAACGGGAGAGGAAGCATGACCGACACGCCCCTTCCGCAATCCAGCCGCGATGCCCATGACATCGCCCATCTTGAACTCGTCCCGCGCAGGCATGTGGGGCGCAAGGTCTTCGCCGCCATCGTGCTGCTGCTGGTGGCGCTCCTGATCCGCGCCTTCGTCGTCGGCCAGATCGAATGGCCGGTCGTCGGCCAATTCCTGTTCGCCCCCGTGATCATCCAGGGCATCTGGAACACGCTGCTGATGACGGTCGCGGCGATGTCGCTCGGCATCGCACTCGGCGTCCTCATCGCGATCATGCGCATTTCCGGCAATCCGGTGCTCGAATACATCGCGCTCGTCTATGTCTGGATCTTCCGTGGCGCGCCGGCGCTACTGCAACTGCTGCTCTGGTTCAACCTCGCGCTGATCTTCCCGACGATGGGCATTCCCGGCCTGTTCGAATTCAACACCGTCGAGGTGATGACGCCCTTCGTCGCCGCCATGCTCGGCCTGGGCATCCAGCAGGGCGCCTATACCTCGGAAGTCGTGCGAAGCGGCCTCCTGTCCGTGGACGCCGGCCAGTACGAAGCCGCTCGGACGATCGGCATGACGGGAATGCAGACGCTGCGCCGCATCGTGTTGCCGCAAGCCATGCGCGTCATGGTTCCGCCTGTTGGGAACGAGGTGATCAGCATGGTCAAGCTCACCTCGCTCGCCTCGGTGATCCAGTATTCGGAGATCCTGCACAATGCGCAGGTGATCTACTACGCCAATACCCGCGTGCTGGAGCTGCTGATGGTCGCAAGCTTCTGGTATCTCGCGATCGTCACCGTCCTCTCCCTGATCCAATCCCGGATCGAACGCTACTACGCCCGCGGCACCCGCGGCCGCACGACGATCTGAAGGGGGAGCACATGACAAGCGAAATCCTGGTCAAGGCCGTTGACGTCTGCAAGAGCTTCGGCACATTCAAGGCGCTCAATGAGGTGGGTCTGGAAGTGCGTAAGGGCGAGGTGAGCTGCATCATTGGCCCCTCGGGCTCTGGCAAGAGCACGTTCCTGCGCTGCATCAACCTTCTGGAACGCATCGACTCCGGCGCGATCTGGGCCAATGGCGAACTGATCGGCTACCGCCGCGACGGCAACAGGCTCTATGAGCTGAGCGACGTGGAAATCGCCCGCCAGCGCCGTGGCATCGGCATGGTCTTCCAGCGCTTCAACTTGTTCCCGCACAAGACTTCGTTGGAAAACGTGATCGAAGGGCCGGTACAGGTTTTGGGCGAAAGCCCGAAGGCCGCCCGCGAACACGCGATGGAACTCCTGAAACGCGTCGGCCTTGCCGACAAGGCCGGCAACTATCCCTCGGAGCTTTCTGGCGGCCAGCAGCAGCGCGTCGCCATCGCCCGAGCGATGGGCATGCGTCCCTCGCTCATCCTGTTCGACGAGCCGACCTCCGCACTCGACCCCGAACTGGTGGCCGAGGTGCTCGATGTGATGAACGATCTCGCCGCCTCCGGCATGACGATGATCGTCGTCACCCACGAAATGGGCTTTGCCCGCAACGTCAGCAACACCGTCGCCTTCATGGACGGCGGGCGGCTGATTGAGCACGGCCCTTCGGCGCGGGTCCTGACCCAACCCGACAACCCCCGCACCGCCGATTTTCTCAAGGCTGTGCAACGATAACCGTAAAAAACCGACAGGATGGGAACTACGATGAAAAAAGCAACTCTGGCCGCTTCGGCGTGCCTGCTCGCCTTTACCGCCCACGCACAGGATCTGCCGGAGAAATACAAATCCGCGGGCAAGCTTGTAGTGGCCAACACGCCGAATTATCCGCCGATGGAATATCGCGACCCGGCGACGAACGAACTGATGGGCGTCGACATCGAGCTTGGCAAGGCGCTGGCCAAGCAGCTCGGCACCGAGATCGAATGGTCCGAGATCGGTTTCGAGCAAATGGTGTCTTCGTTGAACACCGGCCGCGCCGACCTTGTTTTGAGCGGCATGAGCGACCTGCCCAAACGGCGCGAGACCATGGACTTCGTCGACTATATGAGCTCCGGCGCGCAGTTTTATACCTCGGCCAAACGCAAAGAATTCAAGGAACTCACCGACTTCTGTGGCAAGACAGTGGGCATGAGCCGTCGCACCTCCTTCCCGGATGAGGCCAAGAAGTGGAGCGCCGCCAATTGCGAAGCCAACGGCAAGCCGGCGCTTGTTATCGTTGGTACGGAAGGCTCGGCCGACGCCCGCGCCCAGTTGAAGCAGGGCCGCCTTGATGGCGCGGTCCAGGGCTCGGAAACCCTGCCCTACCTGTTGCAGCTTGAAAAGGACACCTACACCATCGTCGGCGAGCCCTTTACGGAAGTCTACCAGGGCATCGGCTTCTCCAAGCAGACGCCCGAGCTGCGTGACGCGATTGCCGGCGCCCTGAAAGCCCTCATGGCCTCCGGCGAATACAAGGCGATCTTCGAAAAATATGGTCTCGCCGCCAGCACGCTCGACGGCGTGATGATCAACGGCGAAGCCGCAAAATAATCACGGGACGGCCCGGCGGGTCTGCCGGGCCGCTCCCCTCGCCTGCCCGAACGAGGATACCAGGATGCCCGATGTAGCCCGAAGCGGCGTGCAAGCGTTGACACATGTCGAGGCGCTTTCCGATTTCTGCGCCCGACTTGCACCTGCCGATCTACCGGCCCGGATCGCCGCCCGTACCAAATCCCATTTTCTGGATACGCTCGGCGCAGCACTCGCTGGCACTCGCTCCATCGAATTCCGCAAGGTACGTGCGCTTGTCGCACCAGGGGGAACAACACCGCTTCTGGCCTCGCCACAGCGAACCGGGCCGCGCGACGCGGCCCTCGCCAACGGGGTGGCCACCCATGTCTTTGAACTCGACGATTCCGGCGGCTGCGATCATACAGGCGCCGTCGTTCTGCCCGCGCTACTGGCAGCTCTTCCGTCCTGCGAGGCCCCGATTTCCGGCGGCGATCTCATTTGCGCGCTGACGGCGGGTTACGAGGTCGGCCGCCGGGTGCTGGATGCATCCGGCGGCTACGGCGTGCACAATGGTGCCGGTTGGCACTCCACCGGCACCTGTGGCACGCTCGCGGCCGCGGCAGCGGTCGCCCGGCTGCGCGGCTATGACAGCGCCGTCTTTCGCCACGCCCTGACGCTGGCCACCAGCTTTTCCTCTGGCCTGTGGGCCTTCAATCATGATGGCAGCCAAGCGAAGAAGGTCCACGCGGGCCGGGCGGCTGAAGGCGGACTTCTCGCCGCCGATCTCGCCGGCGCCGGCTTTTCCGGTCCCTCGCAGGTGTTCGACGATGTCTGGGGCGGTTACTTCCGCACCTATGTCCGGGATGTCGGGCATGCCGCCGAACTCTCCGCCGGGCTGGGCACGAACTGGAAGATTGAACGGGCCTCGCTCAAGCCCTACGCTGCTTGCCGCGGCGCGCATTCCGCCATCGACGCTGTCGGCGACATCCTTGCCGAGACCGGCCGCACTGCCGCGGATATCGCGCGGGTTGACGTCCGCCTCAGCTCCTTCCTGATGGACATGTGCGGCCGGGCGCGGCTGGAAACACTAGCGGGCGCACAAATGAGCCTCGGCTATGCGCTGGCGGCGCTCCTGGTCTTCGGCCGCGTCGACCTCGAACAGTATTCCGCCGCCGCCCGCGGCGATTCGCGCATCGCCGATGTTCTCGGCCGCTTCCGCTTTCATCCCGATGCGCAGATGCCGCAGATGGCCGAGCCGGAGGTGACCGTCATCTTCGCTGATGGCGAAAGCAGGACGGCGATGGTGCCCCGCGCCACCGGCTCCAGCGAGCGGCCGATGAGCGACACCGCCATCCGTGCCAAATTCGACAGCCTCGCGTCGATGGCATTGCCTGCGGCTCGTATCGCGGAACTCGCCGATTTCGTGGGCGTGCTGGAGGAACGCGCGGACTGCCGGGGCCTTTCTGACCTGCTGGTCGCGGACGAACCCGAAGCGCCGGTCTTCATTTGAGAAGGAAGTTTCATGACCTACGATCTCAGCCCTCGCCCACTCAACCCGGCGTCACCAGCCCCGGTTTTTGACTGGCCCTACGGCAAGAAGAGCGCCCTCTTTATCGGTTTCGATGTCGATGCCGAGACTGCCTGGATCGGCAACAACCACGCCAATGTCGACCGGATGGTGACGACCTCACTCGGCGGCTACGACGCCCGGGTCGGAATCACAAAGATCCTCGAACTGCTGGATACGCTGCACCTCAAGGCGACCTTCTTTATTCCCGGCTGGACGGTCGAGGCCCATACAGCCGCGTGTGAACCGATTGTCGCTGCCGGACACGAGATCGCCCATCACGGCTACCTGCACAAATGCCCGGATCGCAACAAGCTGGACGAAGCAAAGGAGGAGATCGACCGCGGCCTCGAAGCGCTGAAATCCCGGCTCGGCATCACACCCGTCGGCTATCGTGCGCCATCCGGCGAGAATTTTCCCGAGCTTCTCGCCTATCTTTGCGAACGGGGCCTGCGCTATTCCTCATCGTTCCGCGACGATATCCGCCCCTATCGGCACCGTCTGGCGGACGGCCGCCCGGGCCCGGTGGAAATTCCGGTCAACTACGCCTTCGACGACTGGAATTTCGGCATCACCGGTCGGCTGGATGCGCGCCCGCTCTTCGGGCGGGACGCTATCCTACCCATCTGGCGCGAGGAGTTTGTCGGAACCCACGAGTGGGGCGGCGTGAGCACGCTTGTCCTGCATCCGCAGGTTTCCGGCCGGCCGATGCGGTGGCGGATACTGCGGGATTTCCTCAGCGAGATCGCCGCGCGTGACGACGTCTGGATCGCCACCGGCGCGGAAATCCTCGCGCACTACGAAGCCGAAACCGAAGCAGCATAGGGTCTCACCGGTCGCCCGCCAAACCGCGAGAATGGACTTCAGCCGTCTCCACAGCAGAGGCGACCCTTACAATATCGCCATCGTGGTTCCCGGCGATACATTATGCGATCTTCTGTAACGGGCGTTGCGTCAATCCCTTGTGCGCTCAATCCCTCGCCGAGTGCTTGCTTCTGTCCGCAGTCGGAGCTTTGCCGCGGCTGTCCGGCAGCGATGCCCCTTCACCAAAGCCGCCAGACCACTCAAGCGCTGCAGCAGTTGTGCGGTACGGGCTGGCACCTGCTGGCGCAGCTGCGACCGGGTAAATGCGCCGGTGCTGGCGAGAGCCGAGGCGCGGCCAACCGTCTGCCTCCCAAAAGCGCAGTCTCGGCTGGGAGACCGACGGCGATACCTGCTTACCAGGGCCGCTAGCCTTGCCGTTCCCCCATGCTTCCCGCAATCATAATAACGCAGACGCTCGTCGAGCTCGTTAGCGAACTGATCCACGTAAGTGTCTCGCCAAAGCTTGGCCGTTCAGCGCTGATGGCCGCCTGAAACCGGGGCTAAATCCCGCGGCCGAGACCCATTGCATCGATACGCCCGGGAACAGTGCGTCATTTGTTGCTCTGATTGATCGCACGGCAAATGACGCACGAAGTTAGCCGCGAGCGCAGCGAGAAGCTCGCCGTCTCGGATCGTGCACTCAAGAATTTCGTAGACCGGACCTTCGGGCGGCCTCGCTCGAGGTAACAGACGCCACGAGGTCGGATCCGCGGATGCCCTACGGGACGATCCGCGCAGAAAACAGCCCCGCGGGGATACCGGGATTGTCGGCATCAGTCACCAACAGCAACTCCACGGTCTCGCCTTCTCGGCATGCGTGAATGCCCTCGATCTTGTGCGGGTATTCTAGATGGTCAAACGCAACGAGATTTCCAGGTCGTCGATAATTCCAATGCCTGCACCGAGACATGGACCGTCGAGGTACGCATCGTCTGTATTCTCCGCGACGGCGCTGAAAATCATATCTCCATTGGGCAGCGCCGCGGCATCGGTGAAGCCGAACGGAGTTCCTCGGATGGCGCCGAGATCGAAACGTTCGATCCCGACGGGTGTCAACCCCTCACCTCGTCCCTTCTCAAGCGCGTCCAGGACCGGAGGCAGCGGGGAGCGAACGATGGCATTGTCGTTGTGCCGTTTATTACCCCGCTGAAACAATCGCAGCTCCCGTCCAACCGCGACTGCGCCTTCGATATTGAGCTGACCAAACTCTGCCGCGATCGGATCAAGAATAAACGACAGATCGACGCTTTTCGGAGGAGTGGCTATGCCGCCGCGAGCGCAGATCCAGCAAGACACCTCGCTTGCGGTTCGGCCGAGATCCTGAGCCAATTGCAAAGAGAGCTCCAAACGAAAACCCGCGGGACGGAGGAACGTGGATCAGTGCCTCCAGGTCCGGCTTCATTGCCTTTCGATCGACAGTCGCATCGGGCAAATCGCCGTCAAACAACCGGATCAAGTGACCCGGTCCTGATCCGCGAGCAGGAAACACACCGAGGTGCAGATCATCATCCGCGATCACGTATAGCGCCGCATCAACGCATACGAGCCCGCTTGCGGCGCTTAAGTGTGAGCAGCGCGAACGGGTGCTCGCATCTATGTTGAGGTCGCGCATCTTCTCGAGCTTGATCATGTGCGATTGCTCCACCCTGTCAGCTAGCCCGCCCTATGGGCGGTCTCGTTTCGTCGGCTTTAACTGGCCGCGAAGGCCGAGATATGACACAGACCCTCGGCTCCAGGAATTGCTCCGGCTCAAGCGTCGAGATCGAGGTGTTCGAGAGCAAAAGCGGTGAGTATCGCATTTTCGAAAGAGCATGGCAGTAACCTCGTCACCACCGATCAGATAGAGTATTCTATGCATCCTCGCAGCCGTACCGGCCGTGGCGTACCCCGTGGTGGGGACGGTAGCACTCGACGCAAGCTGATTGCATGGGGGACACTGCAGTGGAGGGGCGCGAGGCGGATGACTCAAGCGTCAGTCTCAGACAACAGGTCAAACTGCAATCGAGAATGTTCGACTGTTTTCCGATTTGGAAGAACGGAATCTCGACCTCAAGGAGGCCCTGCAGCAACAAACTGCGACAGCCGATGTTCTGAAGGTCATCAGTCGGTCCGCCTTCGATCTCCAGACGGTACTTGATACGCTTGTCGAATCGGCCGTGCGGCTTTGCGAGGCCTATGATGCGGCCATCTTCCTAAAGGATGGAGACACTCTCTACTTGAGGGCGCATCACGGGCCTATTCCGATCGATTTCGTCGGCTGGCCAGTGTCACGGGGCTGGGTGACCGGACGGGCCGTCGTTGACAGAAAACCTGTTCACGTGCCTGACCTGACGGCTGACGCCGATGAATACCCGGAAGGCCAGAGCATGGCGGTGCGGATGGGGCATCGCACGATTTTAGCCGCGCCCTTGTTGCGACAGCAGGAAGCTATTGGTGGGCTCGTCATACGCCGAGCTGAAGTCAAGCCATTTTCCGAAAAGCAGATCGACCTTCTCCAGACCTTTGCCGACCAAGCGGTCATAGCGATTGAGAACGTGCGGCTTTTCGACGAGGTGAAGGCGCGGAAGGCCGAACTGGCCGAGGCGCTAGAACAGCAAACCGCGACGGCTAACGTCCTGAAGGTCATCAGCCGCTCCGCGTTCGACCTGCAATCGGTTTTGGATACTCTGGTGGCCTCCGCTACCCGTCTTTGCGAGGCGGACATGGCGACGATGACCCGGCCAATGGGTGACGCGCATTATCCAGTCTCCAGCTATGGCTTCTCGCAGGAATTCGACCAATACTTCCGAGCGCTCCCGCTGGAGCCGGGGCGCGGAAGCATAGTCGGGCGAACCCTGCTTGAGATCCGGCCGGTTCAGGTGGCCGACGTCCTCGACGATCCCGATTACGCCATGCCGGAAGCGCAAAGACTTGGAGGGTTTCGTACCGTACTTGGCGTGCCGCTCCTGCGCGAGGGAAGCCCGATCGGCGTGCTCGCATTGACACGTTCCACGGTGCGGCCATTCACGGACAAGCAGATCGAGTTGGCATCTACCTTTGCCGACCAGGCCGTGATTGCCATCGAGAATGTGCGTCTTTTTCAGGAAGTGCGAGCAAGAACCGAGGAACTGTCGCACTCCCTCGAAGAACTAAAGGCTACGCAGGACCGATTGATCCAGACGGAAAAGCTTGCCTCGCTCGGACAACTGACTGCCGGAATTGCGCACGAGATCAAGAACCCGTTGAACTTCGTGAATAATTTCTCGGCACTGTCGGCCGAGTTGCTCGAAGAACTACAGGAGGCGCTCGACGGCGCGGTAGCCGACGGTGCAATGCGCTGCGAAATCGACACGCTCGCCGAGACGATAAAGGGTAATCTTGAAAAGATCATACAGCATGGCAAACGCGCCGATTCAATCGTCAAGAACATGCTTATGCATTCGCGTCAGGGGGCGGGCGAGCGCAGGCGAACCAATATCAACGTCATCGTCGAGGAGAGCCTGAATCTCGCATATCATGGAGCTCGGGCCGAGAAGCAAGGGTTCACGATCACGCTGGAGAAATCGTTCGACCCGCTGGCCGGAGAGGTCGACCTGTACCCGCAGGAGATCACACGCGCGCTTCTCAACCTTATCTCGAACGGCTTCTATGCGACGAGTAAACGCACGGCATCAGGGCCCGGCGACAGTTATGAGCCGACGCTCGCGGCGGTGACCAGGAACCTCGGAGACAGCGTTGAGATCACTATCCGCGATAATGGCGTCGGAATCCCGCCAGAGGTGCGGGAGAAGATGTTCAATCCTTTCTTCACAACCAAGCCTGCTGGCGAGGGGACTGGCCTCGGCCTGTCGCTCAGCCATGACATCATCGTCAAGCAGCATGCAGGTTCCATCGAGGTTGATACAGAACCTGGTCGTTACACCGAGTTTCGCATCCGACTGCCGCGGAACACCCCGGCGATGTCAGCTCCGGAGGGCAGATCATGAGCCTCCTCATTCTGGTGGTCGATGACGAGCCCGATGTCGAGTTGCTTTTCAAACAACAGTTCCGCCATGACCTGCGCGCTGGCCGCTTCGGCATGGAGTTCGCGCGATCAGCTTCAGCCGCACTCAAGCGGATCGCCGATGCAGGCGACGTTACGCTCATTCTCATCCTGTCCGACGTCAACATGCCGGGGATGAGCGGGCTTGAACTGGTGCCAAAGGCGAGGAGCATGAGGCCCGACGTGCCGGTGATAGTGGTCACTGCCTATGGCGATCCGGACACGAGGCGAAGAGCCATGGAATGTGGCGCAGAAGCGTTGCTGACCAAGCCGATCGACTTCATCGCGTTGCGAGAAGAAATCAACAGTCGAGTTGGGCGCGCCACATGAATACAAGCATACTCGTTGTGGACGACGAGCCGGACCTGGAGATGCTTCTTGTCCAGAAATTCAGGAAGCAGATCCGTGACGGGTCACTGCGTTTCCTGTTCGCCCACGACGGAGTTGAAGCCTTGGCCGTACTTGCTGCCAACCACGACGTGGATATTGTGCTGAGCGACATCAACATGCCGCGTATGGATGGCCTGTCGCTGCTGGCGAAGCTTCAGCAGAGGGACGAGGATCTATCGACGATAATCGTTTCCGCCTACAGCGACATGGCCAATATCCGCACCGCGATGAACCGCGGCGCCTACGACTTCGTAACGAAGCCGATCGATTTTGCCGATCTGGAGGCGACGATTGGCAAGACGATCCACCATGTGGAAACGCTGCGCGAAGCACAGCGTCGGCAGAGCGCGGCCGAACGGGCGCATGCGTCGCTTTCCCGCTACTTCTCGCCCAACCTCGCCGAGCGCCTCGCAAACTGCTCTGAGACACTTGACCTCGGCGGCGCACGTCGAGAGGTCGCTTCGCTCTTTACCGACCTAACCGGCTTCACAGCGCTGGTGGAAACAATCGAGCCGGACGTGCTGGGACAACTACTCAACGACTACATCGTCGGTATGACCGACATCGTGTTCGCCCATGACGGTACGGTAGCCAAGATCATCGGCGATGCGTTGCACGTGCTTTTCGGAGCGCCGGCCGATCAGCCGGACCACGCCGGTCGCGCCGTCGCCTGTTGTCTCGATCTCGATGTGTTCGCGTCGTCCTTCCGCGAGCAATGGCGCAGAAAGGGAATAGCGCTTGGTTATACTCGGATCGGTGCACACGCGGGCACCGCTGTCGTCGGCAACTTCGGCGGAGGGCGGTTTTTCGACTATAGTGCTTATGGCGACACCATCAATGTCGCCGCGCGATTGGAGGCGGCCAACAAAACGATCGGCACACGTATCTGCGTCAGCAGCAGCCTGGCTGCACGGGTGCAGGCGTTCTGTGGTCGCCCGGTTGGCAACTTGTTACTTCGAGGCAGAGTCGAGCCGATCCACGCTTTCGAGCCGCTTGAGCCGGCGCAATACGCCAGTCCAGACACGCAGGCGTATTTGCAAGCTTTCGAAGAGTTGGAGGCGGGTAATCCCCATGCGATCGCGTCATTTGCAGCCCTCGTTGGTCGAAACTCCGATGATCGGCTTGCGAGCTTCCACCTGAGGCGACTGCTAAACGGCGAAACCAGCGCGACAATAGCCATTTGAATGCATGGTTTGCCTGCAGGACTGAACCGCCGAAGAATCGTAGCCTCGCTTCATTGAAAAAGCCTGTCCGGTCCGGCGAAAATCGTGCAGTTGCCAATCTGGAAGGTTGGGAAATCGTCGCTGCCAGGTTGTGAGTTCCCAACGGGTCAAGGGCGCACCCGTTAGTCCCGCTGCCGTTGTGGGGCCAACGTCATCGGCTGCGCATAGGCGAGCGGCATCGGCTGCCTGACAGGTTTTCGTCCAGAACCAGCGTCTTGAGATCGTCAGAACGGACGTCGACCCCCACAATCGCACCCGCAATCTCCGCCTTTAATGAGACGCGGCTCTTCTGGCCTAGGGGGGGACGGCTTTCGTCGGCCTTGAAGGTGAGTTATATTACGTATAGCTTATATACGAGGGAGTGCGGTGAGATGTGCCAACCTTTCAGCGCTCTATTGCCAGCGTATTTGCCTGGAGGGGATAGAGATGGAAGACGATCGGACCACAATAACCGCGGAGTTTCAGGGTTTCGAAATCAGTATCGTCTCACGGGAGCCGCTTCTTGGGACACTTGAACTGACCTCATTCACGGGCGCGAACATCGAAGTCCCTTTGGATTACTACAGCGCAGAAGCCCTTGTTTCGGCGCTCGTACAATTTCTGGCGCAAGGCAGCAATGACTGACAGACCCTTCGCCGACTGGATCAGGCGCTCTTTCTCTCTGACGAGTACCGGCGAATAGTCCATCCCCCGAGTGGGTAAGCTCATCAGGCCCAAAGGTTCGCATCTAACTATTTGGCCCCTGGCCGGAGTTGGGTGCCCTGCCCGAGTACCGGATCGACAATATCTAGACCTCGGTGGTGTGCGCGCTGTTGAAGCCGTAAAGCAGCGGCGCGGACCGAACGTTTCGCTTTTTTTAGCCAGAACGGAAGCATCCGAGTCGCTCTCAGCGTAGGGCAAGGGGATAATATCGGCGTCGCCCCCCCTGCGGGGCGAAGGCTTCTTCTTCGAAATCGTGCATCGCGACAGCTACCGCGGCTATGGCGCGGCAAACGCGATCTTCCGCATCGCCGTAGTCAAGACGCAGCACCTCCCGGCGGCATGCCGGCGGAGTCTATTTGAAGCGAGAACGATATAGCCACACCGAAACCCAACACCGATGGACCCAGCATCACGACAAGCCATATTTACGGATCTTGTCGTGCAGGGTCGCCTTCGGCACCAGCAATTCCTCGCTGACGCGGGCCAGGCTGTTGCTGTTACGGGAGAGGGCTTCGGCGATGAGGGCACGCTCAAAGGCTTCGACGGTTCGCGCCAGCGGCCGAGGAGCGGTGCCTGTAGCCCCACCAAAGGGCGGGAAGCCGGCTGCGATCCCCAGCACGCAGCGCTCGGCGACATTGCGCAACTCGCGCACGTTGCCGGGCCAGTTGTAAGCGAGCAGACGTCGCGTGCGTTCGGCGTCAGGCGCGAGCACGGGGCGCTCGTGGCGTGATGCAGCCTGTAGAGCAAAATGCTCGAACAGGAGACCGACGTCCTCGCGCCTTTCGCGCAGGGGCGGCAGGGGCAGTGTCGCGACGTTCAGGCGATAATAGAGATCAGCACGGAATTCACCTTTTTCGGCAAGCACTGCCAGATCGACTTTGGTCGCCGCGATGACACGGCAGTTGACGAGGATCGGGGTGTTTGACCCGAGGCGCTCGAGCGTGCGCTCCTGCAGCACCCTGAGCAGCTTGACCTGCATGGCCATTGGCATGCTTTCGATCTCGTCGAGAAACAGCGTGCCGCCATTGGCGTGCTCGATCTTGCCGATCCGGCGCTTGGCGGCGCCGGTGAAGGCTCCAGGCTCATGGCCGAAGATTTCGCTGTCGAACAGGTTCTCAGGCACGCCGCCGCAATTGATGGCGACGAAATTGCCGCTACGCCTTGGGCTCGCATCATGTAGGCAGCGCGCGACGAGCTCCTTTCCGGTCCCGGTCTCGCCCTGAATCAGCACGTCGGCTGCGCTATTTCCAAGCTCGCCGATGAGATGGCGTACGCGCTCGATGGCAGCAGAATCCCCGATGATGCGGCTGGCGGTCGATTGCCTGTTCTCAAGTCGCGCGCGCAGTTCGCGCACCTCCAGCGTCAGCGTGCGTTTTTCCAGCGCCCGCCGCACGATCTCGACGAAATAATCGGGCGAGAACGGCTTCTCAATGAAGTCGTGCGCTCCGTCCTTCATTGCCTGGACCGCCAGAGAAACATCACCATGACCAGTCATCAGGACCACCGGCAGGTCGCGATCCTGCCGTAGCAGGTCATGCATCAGGGCCATGCCGTCATCGCCCGGCAGGCGGATGTCGGTAACGACGACACCCGGAAAATCCGCAGCAACGAGCTGCCGTGCCTTTTCGGCGCTTTCGACCGCCTCGACCTCCATGCCTTCGAGCTCCAGCGTCTGCTGGCACCCGAGCCGGACGTTCGGTTCGTCCTCGACGATCAGGACCTTGAGGTTGTCGCCCATGGCGTTTCTCCGATATCGGCTGCGGGAAGAGCGACGGTGAAAACCGCGCCGCCCTCGGGATGGTTCGCCCCCGACAGCGTTCCACTGAAATGGTGCACGATTTCCAATGAAATGGCCAAGCCGAGCCCCAATCCCCTGTTGCTTTCCTTGGTCGTGAAGAATGGCTCGAAGAGGTGCTCGCGCACGTCTTCCGGCAGACCCGGCCCATTGTCATGGACCTCCACGATCACGCGCGTCGCTTCGCGCCGGCCGCGAAGGCGCAGCATGGGTGTCGCAATGCCCTCGATCGCATCCAGCGCATTGGCAATCAGGTTGACCATGACCTGCTCCAGGCGGTTGGCGTCGCAGAGCGCCGTCATTTCGTCCGCCCCCATCTCGGTGGTTACGGTCACGTTTGCGCGGCGCCAGCGCTGGTCGAGCAGGAACAGCGCGTTGTCGACGGCGCGTCGGACGTCGACCGGGCCCGGCATGCCGGAGGATTTGCGGGCGAAGGACTTGAGCTGGTTGGTCAGCGTGCCCATACCATCGACG
Organism: Ensifer sp. 22521; assembly: GCF_052044795.1. Classification (NCBI taxonomy): domain Bacteria; kingdom Pseudomonadati; phylum Pseudomonadota; class Alphaproteobacteria; order Hyphomicrobiales; family Rhizobiaceae; genus Ensifer; species Ensifer sp. 22521. The sequence continues at coordinate 73,180 of NZ_JBQENM010000024.1, read as the reverse complement.
ATGCTGCCGATCCGGTCCAGATTGTGCTCGGCGGTCGCTAGGTCGCCGCGACGGAGGAACTTGACCGCATTGCCGGAAAGCGTGCGCAACGCTGCGAGAGGCTGATTTATTTCATGGGCAAGGCCTGCGGAAATCTGGCCGATCGTTGCCAGCTTGGCAGCATGGACAAGCTCGTCCTGCGCCGCGCGCAACGTCCGTGTCCGCTCCTCCACCTTGCGCTCCAGTTCGTCATGGGCGCGCTGCAACGCCTCTCGCGCCCGTAGCCGGTCGCGCAGATGCCGGCGCCGCTGGTCGAGCAGCACCAGCACGATGCCGACGAAGGCACTGGCGATCGCCGCCAGCGCGGCGCGCGTCCAGGCGATAGCCCTGACCTCGCCGGCGGGCGAGAGCACGGTCAGCGACCAGCCAGTGTCGCCCATGGGAGCAGTCTGCGCCAGAAAATTGCCGGACAACTTGGAGCCGCCGTCGACGTCCGCCGGCGGAGCAAGGCGCACGAGGACAGCATTTTCATCGAAAGCCTCCTCACGCGTCAGGCCGAGCGAGGGAAGCGGGCGGGCGTTATATTGCAGGCTGCGCTCCAGCCGCCGCCTTTCTTGATCCGGCAACGGGCGCAGCGTCGTGAATTTCCAGGATGACACGGACGCGAGGATGACAACACCGTTCTGATCAGTGACGATGACGGGCACTTCGACGGTCGCCCAGGACTGCTCCAATTGTTCAAGACTGACTTTGACCACGGCAACGCCTACAACCTCGCCATTCGCGAGCAAAGGCGAAGAGAGATAGTAGCCCGGCTCGCCGCGGGTGATGCCGATGCCAAAGAGCCGGCCGGGCCGGCCCCGCATGCCATCTGTGAAGTAGGAGCGGTAGGACAGGTCCTCTCCGATAAAGCTGTCAGATCGGTTCCAGTTGCTGGCAGCTACCACATGCCCTTGCCGGTCGAGCAGATAGATAGACAGCGTGCCCGCCCGGTGGTTGAGCTGCTCGAGGTAGCGGTTGACGGTGTCGGTGAGCGGTTTTCCGCGCGCGACCAGGTCGATTACGTCCCGCTCCAGGCCAAGCGTCGCCGGGAAGTAGGCGTATTTGTCGATCTGCCTGTTCAGGCTGGTGGCGTAGACTTCGAGGCGTTGGGTTCCCGTTCTTTGCAACTCAGCGAGCCCCAGGTTCTCGCTGACGCGAAAGCCGGCAATGCCGGCGGCGAGCGCTACAGCGACAAGGCCGGGCAGCAACAAACCGTATTTGCGAATGAAAGAGGCGATCGACATGGGAACGAATGGAAACGGATGCGCACGCCGTAACAGTGTTGTTGATCCGGCTCCCTACCACATCCGATGAGACCGAGCGAGCGGGCGGGCGGGAAACTGCCCGCCTTCTTAAGTGAAAGCGGGCAGTTTGTTTTCGGGCATCCGCCTATTCAGCCGCGACCAGTCTTTCGCGTGTGCGCTCTTTCGCGTCTTCAGGAATGTCGAGCGCGTTTTCCCACTTGGCGACGACCGTGGTGGCAATCGCATTTCCGAGCACGTTGGTGGCGGTGCGCCCCATGTCGAGGAAATGGTCGATACCCATGATCAACAGCACGCCCGCCTCCGGCAGGTTGAACATCGGTAGAACGGCGGCGACAACAACCAGCGCGGAGCGCGGCACACCGGCGATGCCCTTGCTCGAAACCATGAGGACCAGCAGCATGACGATCTGCTGCTCCATGGTGAGCGGCAGGCCGTAGGCCTGCGAAATGAACAGAGCGGCAAAGGCCGTATAGATCATCGAGCCGTCAAGGTTGAACGAATAGCCAAGCGGCAGAACGAAGCCGATGACACGCTCCTTCACGCCGAAGTCTTCCAGCTTCTCCATAACGCGCGGGTAGGCCGCTTCGCTGGAAGCGGTGGAAAAACCGACAAGCATCGGCTGGCGCACTTCCCTGACTAGTCGGAACACGTTTGCGCCGAGCACCAGGAAGCCTGCGCCGATCAGCACGGCCCAAAGCACGACGAGCGTTGCGTAGAAGCTGCCGACGAACTTGCCGTAGACCATCAGGATGCCGAGGCCCTGGACGGTGACCACGTTGGCGACGGCGGCAAAGACGCCGACCGGTGCGAAACGCATCACATAATCCGTCACCTTCAGCATGACCGGGACGGCGCCTTCGATGACCTCGATCAGGGCGCGAGCCTTCGTGTCCTTCAAACTGCCGAGGGCGAGACCGAAGAATACCGAGAAGACGAGAATCTGGAGGATCTCGTTATTCGCCATCGCCTCGAAGATATTGCGGGGAAAGACGTGGGTGATGAAGTCCTTGAGATTAAGCGAGGAAGTCTTCAGATCGGCCGAGGCCGAGACATCGGGCAACGGCACGCCAACATTGGCGCCGGGCTGGAAAAGATTGGCGAAGACGAGGCCGATTGCCAGCGACGCGAGCGACGCCATCAGGAACCAGCCGAGCGCCTTGCCGCCGATACGGCCGACGGTCCGGGCATCGCCCATGCCAGCCATGCCGGCGACGAGGGTCGTGAAAATCAGCGGCGCTATGATCATCTTGATCAGCCGCAAGAAAATGTCGGTCACCATCGCGAAATAGCCGGCGATATCCTTTGCCACGGCCGGGCTGCCCGAAAGCACGTTGCAGCCGTAGCCGACGAAAACGCCCAGTATCATTGCGATGACGATCCAGGTCGTCTGCTTGTTTATCTTCATGATAATCTCCTTCCTCCCCCGCCCGGTTCATCCGGACGGTTTTTCAGTCAACAGATGGGTGGTTCAGCTGCACGCCGTGATCGGGCGCGGTTGGGTCAGCGCCTCGGGGCGCAGGACTTCGGCGAGCGCTTCGGCGGTCATCAGCCCGCGCGCCTCCACGAGTTCGGCGACGCCCTTTCCGGTTCGGTGCGCCTCCGCCGCGACTTCGGTCGCATTGGCGTAGCCGATGATGGGGTTGAGCGCGGTGACGATGCCGATCGAACCCAGCACGCTCGCCTCCAGGCGCTCGCGGTTCGCGGTGATGCCGTCGACGCACTTGTCGGCGAGGATCAGGCATCCCCGACTGAGGTGGCCGATGCTCTTGAACAGGCTGTGGGCGATGATTGGTTCGAAGGCGTTAAGCTGGAGCTGGCCTGCCTCGGCCGCAAAGGTCACCGTCAGGTCGTTGCCGATCACCTCGTAGGCGATCTGGTTGACGAGTTCAGGGATGACCGGATTGACCTTGCCGGGCATGATTGAGGAGCCAGCCTGGCGCGGCGGCAGGTTGATCTCCCCGAAGCCCGCCCGCGGTCCGCTGGAGAGCAGGCGAAGATCGTTGCAGACTTTGGAAAGCTTGACCGCGGCGCGCTTCAAGACGCCCGAAAGCTGAACGAAGCTACCGCAATCCTGCGTGGCTTCGATGAGATTGGGCGCAGTGATCACGGGCACGCCGCTATCCTCCGCGAGCAACTGGCAAACCAGAGCCGCATAATCGGGATGGGCAGTGATGCCCGTGCCGATGGCAGTCGCGCCGAGATTGATCTCGCGGATCAGCAGTGCGGCCTCGCGCAGCCGCTGCTCGTCCTCGCCCAGCATCACCGCATAGGTGGAGAACTCCTGCCCCAGCGTCATCGGCACTGCATCCTGCAGTTGGGTCCGCCCCATCTTTAGGATGTCGTGGAATTCGTCTGCCTTGCGTTCGAAGGCTGCGCGGAGATAGGCCATTGCATCGATCAGGCGGAAGATCCCGCTGTAGGTCGCAAGCTTCAGCGCCGTCGGATAGACGTCGTTGGTTGACTGGCCGAGATTGACATGTTCGTTCGGGTGCAGTCGCCGGTAGTCGCCGCGGGCGTGGCCCAGGACCTCGAGCGCCCGGTTGGCGATGACCTCGTTGGCATTCATGTTGGTGGACGTACCGGCTCCTCCCTGGATCACGTCCACCACGAACTGATCGTTGAGCGCACCGGCCTCGATTTCGCGGCAGGCGGCAACAATCGCCTCGGCCCTCTCGGCATCGAGCTGTCCCAGCTCCATGTTCGCCCGCGCCGCCGCCATCTTGATCTGCGCGAGCGCGCGGATCAGATCCGGATAGTGTGAAATCGGAATGCCGGTCACCGCAAAGTTCTCGACGGCACGCAGGGTGTGAACGCCATAGTAGGCGTCCGTGGGAACCTCACGGTTCCCGAGCAGGTCATGCTCTGTACGGCTTAAGGCAACAGTCATCGGGCGTTTTACTCCTCTCCATCCACCCGCTGCCGAGCGAGTGTCACCTGAAGAGAGCAACACGCGTGCCAATTCGAGCAGGCCCGAGCCGTGCCGCTAAGTCATTGAAGTCAAACGTTCCGGTTTGCCGAGCCGTTGGACAATGTTCGGATTTCCGAATGGAGAATGGCTTGCGCGTTCGGTGTTCCGAATGATCTTATCAAGCGTCATCGTGAACTGGTCCTTGGGCGACACGCTGGTCCGCCAAGGGTGTTAGTTACTCTCCATACCGGCTGCCGTAGTGGACTTCTGTAGAAGCCCGCTACGGCGCTTTTCTCGTAGCCTGTAGCTGCCGCCACGGATTGTGATGACGTGGCTGTGGTGCAGCAACCGATCAAAGATAGCAGTTGCCACGACGGAGTCGCCGAACACTGTTCCCCATTCTCCGACATTGCAGTTGGAGGTGACGAGCATTGCACCCCGCTCATAGCGCCTCGATACGAGCTGGAAAAATAAATGGGCTGCATTGGGCTCAGGCGGAAGATAGCCAAGCACGTCGATGATGAGCAGCTTGGTCTTGGCGAGAAACCCAAGTCGTTCTTCCAAGCGTCCTTCGCCATGTGCTCTCACGAGCGTTGCGACCAATGCCTGCGCCGTTGTGAACAACACCGTGTAGTTTTGACGGATGACCTTTCTTCCAAGCGCAATCGCGAGATGGGACTTCCCAACGCCAGGCGGACCGAGTCGCCTTGAACGGGTCGGCCAGAGCCAGCAGGTCGAGACTCCTCGTCCTTGATGTTATCTCACCGGAGACACTATCATCTGAAATGGGAGTAGTCCGTGAGAGGGGACGGCATCGGTTCGGAGTAGCAACCCGGCGCGCGTTTTGCGCTCCGGTCGGAGTTGTCAATGACGCCAGGACCAGAAAACTATAAGGAGCTTCTACTGTTTCTGGCGACGGCCGGCATAATTGTGCCTCTGTTTGGGCGCTTGAAATTGAGTCCGGTCTTTGGATTCCTCGCTGCCGGCATGATGCTTGGCCCCTTCGGTCTCGGAGCTCTCGCGCGAGATTTGCCGTGGCTCTCCGCAATCTCCATAACAGATGTTGGGCAGATCGCGTATCTGGCTGAATTCGGCGTGGCATTCCTTCTCTTCATGATTGCGCTCGAGCTGTCGTGGAATCGCCTCCTGCTGATGCGCAAACTCGTCTTCGGCCTAGGCGGCTTGCAGGTTCTCGCCTCGACAGCTGTCCTTGCGGCCGTCGCTGGCTTGCTAGGTCAAACTCCAGCTTCAGCGGTGGTGCTTGGAAGCGCGCTCGCGATGTCATCGACGGCTATCATTCTGCCGTCGCTTGTCGAACGCAAACTGCTTAACACCACGGTTGGACGAGCAAGTTTCGCCGTGTTGCTCTTCCAGGACCTTGCGGTGGCGCCTCTGCTGTTCATGGTAACGGTGTTGGGTGCACGTGAAGGAACGGGACTCGGCGCCGGCTTGTTGTATGCGCTAGCGCCTGCCGCAGTTGTGTTGTTTGCGATGGCCGGGCTGGGTCGCCTAATTCTTAGGCCCCTTTTCAAGCTGGTCGCCACAACAAAGAGTAGCGAATTGTTCGTCGCTGCCTGCTTATTGGTGGTCATTGGCGCTGGTCTTGTCACCGAGCTCAGTGGTCAGTCCATGGCTCTGGGCGCCTTCGTCGCCGGGCTCCTGCTGGCTGAAACCGAGTATCGCCGACAGATCGAGGTCACGATCCAGCCCTTCCAGGGTCTGCTTCTCGGCCTCTTCTTCGTTTCGGTTGGAGCCCGTCTTGATCTGTCGGAGATCATTGCCAACCCGTTCGTTACAGTGGGCGTCGCGATCGGTCTATTCGCCCTAAAGGCAGTGATCATGTTCCCCATCGCGCGCCAAATGGGCCTGCCGAACCGGGGGGCGGGCGAGTTGGCAGTTGTACTAGGCCCCGGCGGCGAGTTCGCATTGATCCTCATCGGCGCAGCTGTGGCGGGCAACGTCGTCCCTGACGAAGCCAGCGCCACTGCCACGGTCGCGGCGACGTTGACGATGGTTGGTATCCCCCTTCTGATCCGGCTACTGGGCGGTGCCAGAGGGAATGCCGATATCGATGAAGCTGCGTTCGCAGGATTGACACCCCAACATGACGACGGTCTGGAGCGCGTGATCGTTGTCGGATACGGGCGTGTCGGACAATTGGTTGCCGAGATGCTTTCACGGCACGAGCTTAGGTTCCTGGCAATCGATGCCGATCCCGTGCTAGTCGCCAATGAGCGAGCCCGCGGTCCTACAGTCTACTATGGCGATGCCACCCGGATCGAGTTGCTTCGACGTTGTGGCATCCAGAGCGCCCGCGCGCTTGTGGTGACCTTGGACAAACCCGACGCGGTTGAATCTATCGTCCGCGCGGCGCGATCGGAGCGGTCGGATCTTACCATTGTCGCCCGCGCGCGCGACGCAGTGCATGCAACGGAATTGTACGAGCTGAAAGTCACCGACGCAGTGCCGGAGACCATCGAAGCCAGCCTCCAGCTCTCACAGGCAGTACTCGTTGGCATCGGCATCCCGATGGGCGTGGTGATTGCATCCATTCACGAGAAACGGGATGAATTTCGCAAGATGCTGCAGCCCACGGACGGATCGGACCGAGAACGACATGCCATCCGCGCTCCGCAGGCGAAACCTCACCTGACATATGAGCCGCGCTCGAGTTCAGGTGCCCCTGAGCACAATCAGGATCGCTAATCCGAACCTGCATACTCGGATTCACATAGGTGAAGCGACCGCCGGGATCCGTCGACCAAACGTGACTTGGTATATTTTCGATGAGTTGCAGCGCAAAAAATTCATTGTTGGACATCAGACCCTCCACCGCGAAGAGCGGTGAGATAAGAACAATGAAAACAGAGTACGAGGAAGCCAGGGACGCATCGATCTTGTCGCAAGTTGTGGCGCCTTGCGAGTAGTCGCGACCTACTGGTGAAGCGATGATCGAGTTGGTCATTGGCAACGTGATCATGCGCGCGCGCTGAGGTCACTAGGATCGCAAAGGTGTTCCTGGCAGTCATCCGATCGACTTTCGCGAACGGTCCAGACAGCTTGTGGTCGCTGGTGCGCGGCGCCAACGGCGCGTTTTACGTGTTGCGGGCAAGTTAGTGGGATGCTTGAGGGGTAAGTTTAATTGTGGCTTCACGACAGGATCAATGATCTCACTTGCAGCAGCGGCAATCCTGCAGATGTTCGCCGCCGGCTGCGGCGTGATGTTAGGAGCCGCCGGCGCTGTGCTCCCCGTCGCTTAGCGCCGCTTCGCAATCATCAAGCGCGACACAACGACAACGAGGCCGATCAAGGCCGTCCCTGCGATGAAGAGAAAGGCCGCTGCCGCGATCGCTGGGCTGATGTTTTCACGGATGCTGGAAAACATCTGCCGCGCCAACGTCCGTTGGTTCGGGCCTGCGACGAACAGAGTGAGGACGACTTCGTCCAACGACGTCGCAAAGGCGAGCACAGCGCCAGAGAGTACGCCCGGCATGGCGAGCGGCAGGGTGACACGACGGAACACCGTGGTCGGCGAAGCTCCGAGACTCTGGGCCGCAAGCTCGACGCGTTCGTCGATGCCGGCCAGCGCACCGGTGACGCTCACCACCACAAAGGGCACCGCCACGACTGTGTGGGCGATGATCACGCCGATGTAACTGTTGGTGAGGCCAAAGCCCGCCAGCAGCACTTGCATGCCGACACCCAGCACGACGGCCGGCACCACCATGGGCAGCAGGAAGAGTGTGCGCATTGAGCCGCGAAAGAAAAGGAGGCGGTTGCGCAGGCCCAGCGACGCGGCCGTGCCAAGCGCGGTTGCGAGCAACGTCGTGCCCGTGCCGATGATCAGGCTGTTGAAAATCGCCCGTCGCCAGGCGTCCGCGAAGAAGAGTTCCTCGAACCAGCGCAGGGACCACGACGGGATTGGATAGGTGAGGATCACGCTCGAGGTGAAGGCGAGCGGCAGGATGGCAATGAGCGGCGCGACGAGGAAGAGGATCGTCAGCGTGGCGAAGGTGGCTTTGGCTACTTTCATCGGCATGGTCAGCGCCCCCCAACTTCGTCGCTGGAGAGGCGCGCGTAGACGCTGTAGAGCAGTAGTGTTGCGATCAGCAGTACGACCCCTAGCGCACCAGCCATGCCCCAATTTGCCGAGCCCGTAGCGTAAAAGGCGATGATCGAGGATATCATCTGGTCGCCCGGTCCGCCGATCAGCGCCGGCGTTATGTAGTAGCCGATCGCAGAGATGAAGACCAGCAGAGCGCCGGATGCCACACCCCTGAGGCTCAGCGGCAGCAGCACACGCAGGAAAGCGCGCAGCGGGTGCGCGCCGAGTGAGGCGGCGGCCGGCATAAGGTTATTCGGTATGGTGATGAGCACGGAATAGATCGGCAGCACCATGAAAGGCAATAGCACATGGGTCATGGCGATGATGACGCCGGTGCGGTTGAAGATCAGCGCCAGCGGCGCATCGATGAGGCCGATGGCGCGCAATAGATCGTTGATGAGACCCTGCTCCTGCAACAGGATGAACCAGGCCGCGGTGCGCACCAGAAGCGACGTCCACAGCGGCAAAAGTACGGCGCCAAGCATCAAATCACGCTTCCAACCGTCGAGCGAGGCGGCGATGAGGGCATAGGGAAAGCCTATACAAACACAGGCGAAGGTGACGAGCGCGGCGATCCAGAAGGTGCGCATGAGGATCACGCCGTTGACGGATTGGTCGGGCGGCAGATGCTCGATATCACCAGCCGCATTGCGGCCCAGATCGACGGCGGCGAGCAGGTTGCGGTCGGTATAGGGCGAGAGTGCATCTGCGATTGCCAGCCAGAATTCCGGCTTTTCCCAGCGTTTGTCGATGGAAACGAGGTCGACGGGCGGGTTGGCCGTTTCCTTCAATGCACTCGTCGTCTTCCCCATCAGCGTGCGAAAACCCGAGCGGGCGCTGTTGAGGCGCCGCACCATGTCACCAAGTGCCTGATCGTCGTTGACGGCTTTCAGGTCCTCCATCAGCGCCATCTGCATGGGTATGGTGGGTGGAGACTTACGGTCCCAATCGGACAGAACTTCCGAGCTGCGTGGCAGCAGCCGCAGCACGGCCGGGTCCGATACGGACTGCGCCATCATGCTGAAGAGCGGCCAGACGAAGAAGCCGATGAGGAAGAAAAGCAACGGCGCCAGAAGAAGCAGCGATCGTCCAGTGCGAGAGAAGACTCCACTCATGGCGCAATGACCCGGCAATCACCGGCCGAAAACGCCGCAAAGACTTTGGTGCCCGGCGGAAACTCGCGCGACCTTCTGCCGAGTTTGGCGATCAGTGGGTGTGTAGCGTTCTGCAACTGCACGCGCAAATGATCGCCCTGATAAACGGAATCCGTAACTTCCGTTTCCAAGACGTTTCGCCCCTCACTCCGCGTCTCGCTGAGATCAACCCGTTCCGGACGGATGGAGAGAAAGACGGATTGGCCGGAAGCGATGCTGCCGGAAACCGCCGACACGATTTGCGCCCCGGAAGCAAGACGTACAGTTGCTTCCGCGCCTTGCACGGTTTCCACGACACCTTCGACAAGATTGGTCTCGCCGATGAATTCGGCGACGAAGCGCGTCGCCGGTTCGTCGTAGACCTGGCGTGGTGTACCGATCTGTTCGATCTTGCCCTTGTTGAAGACGGCGACGCGATCCGACATCGTAAGCGCTTCGGACTGGTCATGCGTAACGAAAACGATTGTTAGGCCGAGGCGGCGGTGCAGATCGCGAATGTCCAGCTGCATCTGCTCGCGCAGCTGCTTGTCAAGCGCGCCGAGAGGCTCGTCCATCAGCACGACACGCGGTTCGAAGACGAGCGCCCGGGCAAGCGCCACGCGCTGCTGCTGACCACCCGAGAGCTGCGAGGGCCGTCGGTCGGAAAGGGTCGAAAGTTGCACCATGTCGAGTGCGCGCTTGACGCGCTCGTCGATCCCCGCCTTGCCAATGCCCCGCATCTGGAGGGGAAAAGCGATGTTGTCGCCGACTGACATATGCGGGAAGAGCGCATAGCTCTGGAAGACAACACCCATGTCCCGCTTGTAGGTGGGCACCGCATTGATGGCAGTTCCGTCGAGCAGGATTTCGCCCGCGGTAGGCTGCTCGAAGCCAGCGAGCATCATCAGAAGCGTCGTCTTGCCCGAGCCGGACGGGCCGAGCAGGCTGACGAACTCACCCTTCTCGATGCCGAGATCGAGATTTTCGACCACGCAGAGCGGGCCGTAGAATTTCGTGATGCGGTCAAATCGAATGAATTCGGCCACGGAAGACTCCATCGCTAAAGGCGAAGGATGCGTCCTTAAGAAACGCACCCGGCCATGCAGGAAAGGGCGCCCCGCCGGAGCGCCCCTCACCACGGATGTTCTTACTGGGCGAGCCAGGCGTTGAAACGCTGCGTCAGCGTTTCGGCATTGTCGATCCAGAAGTCAACATTGAGCGGGATGGCATCCGTCATGTTGGCAGGATCGGTTGGCAGGTCCTTGGAGAATTCCGCCGGCACTTTGGACGCAGCCTCCTTGTTCGGCAGACCGTATGCCACGAATTCTGGCAGCTTCGCCTGGTTTTCGGGCAGGCTCGCAAAAGCGATGAAGTCCTGCGCAGCATCCTTGTTCTCCGCATCCTTCAACACGACCCAACTATCGACGGCATAAATGCTGCCGGGGAAGACAACCTTGAAGTTCTTGCCTTCCGACCGATTGATGCCGGTGATGCGGCCGTTATAGGCCGAAGTCATGGCGACTTCACCCGATGCGAGAAACTGCAACGGCTGTGCGCCGGATTCCCACCAGACGATGTTCGGCTTCAATTCGTCGAGCTTCTTGAAGGCGCGGGCAACCCCCTCCTCCGTGCCGAGAACGTCATAGATCTCATCCTTGGAGACGCCATCGGCGAGCAGCGCGAATTCCAGCGTGTATTTTGGGCCTTTGCGCAGCGAGCGCTTGCCGGGGAACTTTTCGACGTTCCAGAAGTCCGCCCAGGAAGTCGGGCCTTCCTTCAGCTTATCGCCGTCATAGGCGATGGCCGTGGACCAGACAATGGCGCCGACACCGCAGTCATTAACGGCGGAATCTAGGTATTTGTCCTTCCCGCCCATCTTGTCCCAGTCGATCTTTTCATAGAGGCCGTCAGCACAGCCGAGCGCCAGTTCTTCGGCCTCCACCTGTACGGCATCCCAATTCGGTGCGCCGGCCTTCACCTTCGACTGGATGACGCCGATCCCGCCGTCCCAGGCTTCGTCGAGTACCGGCTTGCCGATCTTTTCGGAAAACGGTTTGAAGTAGATGTTGCGCTGGGCATCCTGATAGTTTCCGCCCCATGAAACGACTGTCAGATCTCGCGCGAAAACCGGCGCAACAAGACCCGCCGACAGAACGACGGCCGCCGCCGCCAGGACACCTGACCTAAAGATTGTCTTCATGGCATTCCCCTTTTCTTCGTTTATGAACGAGCCTGTGCGGCTCCGTTGACGATCCCATGCAGACCGTTGACCCCGCCTGTTTGCGGCGGTGGCTGCGGCCTCACCGGCCTTCGCGCCCTTTCTCCCCTGGGCGTTTCGACCGATGGATGCATTCTGGTCATTGCCGGTCAACGGGGTTCTCCCGGTTTTGACCGTTGTCAGACGTGCTGCCCTCCGTTGATGTGGATTTCCGCGCCGTTGATGTAGGACGATGGCTCGGTGCAGAGGAAATAGATGGTCTCCGCAACTTCGCGCGGTTCGCCCAGTCTTCGCATAGGCACTTCCGCTGCCACCAGTTCATCCGTTCCGGGCGACAGGATCGACGTTTCGATCTCGCCCGGCGCGATGGCATTCGCCCTGACGCCGCGTTGGCCGAATTCGTGCGCCATTTCGCGGGTCAGTGAGGCAAGCGCCGCCTTGGACGCCGCATAGGCAACGCCTGCGAAAGGGTGAACGCGAGAGCCGGCGATAGACGTAACATTGACGATCGAGCCCTTCGCCGCTTCCAGTTCCGGCATGAGCGCGCGGGCGATCAAAGCGGTCGAGACAAGATTGACGTTAAGCACCTGCGTCCAGACATCGGCATCCGTATCCAGCACACCGAGGCGGCTCTTGCCCGGCCCCTTCGGAGAAATGCCGGCATTGTTGACGAGCGCGTGAAGCCGACCGTTCGGCAGGCGCTCGCGCACGGTCGCTGCCAGGCGGTCAATCTGCGTGAGATCCGCAAGGTCCGCCTGGATATGGCTCTCGCGGGCGGACGGCCAGGCGCATTCCTCGGAAAAGGACTGGCGGGATACGGTGAGAATGCGCCAGCCCTTCGATTGGAAGAGCTTGACCGTCGCATGCCCGATCCCGCGGCTCGCTCCCGTCAACAACATGTAGCGGCATTCTTCGGTCATGCGAGCGTTCCCTCTTGATGCTTGATACATCGTAATGGGCCGCCCATGAATTGCAAGCCTCCTCTTCCAAGCGGTGTCAGGCCGGGCGCGCCTCCCGCTCACTGCCCCGTTCGATGCGCTCGAGGATCGGCTTGCCACCGAGCAGGATGTCGTCGACGATCGCCATCGAGGCGGCGGCGGAATCGTGCCGTTTCAGGGCTTCGACAACCGGGTAGTGATGGTCGATCATCGCACGTCCGCCCTCTATATAAGCATCGGAAATGTGCGGTCCCATCTGCAGCCAGAGCCGCCGCAGGATACCGTTCAGCACCGGGAGCCCGGCGATCTGCGGCAGCAGGAAGTGGAAGGCCTGGTTGAGTTGGGTGCCCCTCAGCCGGTCGCCAGCCTCGATTGCTTGTTCGTTTTCGCGCAAGATCCGTTCCAGCGCCTCGATATCCGCGCTCGTCGCCACTTGGGCGGCAGTTTCCGCCGCCAGTCCCTCCAGGCGCACCCGTATCGCGCGGATCTCGCGGTAGCGGTTTTCGCTCAAACCCGGGATGCGGATGTCGCGCGGCGAGCGGAAGGTGATCGCCTCGTCATTAGCAAGCCGAAGGATGGCGTCGCGGATCGGTGTGACGCTCGTGCCGAATTGTTCCGCCAGATCACGGATCTTCAGCCGGTCGCCGGGCTGGAACCGTCCCTGGATAAGGGCATCGCACAACGCACTGTAAACGGCGCTGCTGAGGTTCTCATGATCCAGTGACGAGAATTGAGGCATGGAACTGGTCCGCAAAATGGAATAATAAGATACTTGATGCATCTTTTTCACTGTGTTTCAAGTATGACGTGTCTCGGGCATCATTCGCCAAACGGCTTGCCGGGCATGCAGTCGGTGCCGTGGTCAGCAAGCGGCAACGACAATCGAAGGAAATGCGGAAAACCGCGCCAACGGAGCAAGTATGACGGAGCAGTCGCCCGCCGCCGAGAAACCGGACTCCATGTCGGCGACGTGGAGCGTGACGTCGCCCGATGAAGCCGAGTCCGCCGTCGCGGTCGTCTATGGTTTCGCCGGCGCGGTGAAGCGTCTTTCCAGCGAGCGCGACGAGACCTTTCTCTTTACGCGCACTGACGGTGCGCAATTCATCCTCAAGATCGCCAACCCCGCCGAAGATCCGGCAGCGCTCAAATTCCAGGACGGAGCCCTGCTACATCTCGAAGCCACCGCTCCCGCCGTGCCCGTCCCGCGAGTCGTGCGGACGCTCGGCGGCGAGCCGAACCACACGCTTTCCAGCGCCGACGGCCCGCGCATCATGCGCCTGCTCACCTTCCTCGGCGGCGAACTGCAATACCGCACCTCGGCCTCAGAGACGCAGAGCCGCAACGTCGGCCGGGCGCTCGCGGAACTTGGACTAGGTCTCGAGGACTACGATGGCCGGCCGCCCGCCGGGAAGTTGATGTGGGACATTTCCCATACGCTCGATCTGGTCGCCTTAGTCAAACATGTCGGCATGGAGCGCCGAGCGCAGGTGGAAGCCATTCTCGCCGAGTTCGAGCGGTCGCTGCCGGCGATCGCCACGATCAAGCGCCGGCAGATCATCCATAACGATTTCAACCCGCACAACATCCTGCTCGATCCGGCAGAGCCGACGAAGGTCGTTGGCATCATCGACTTCGGCGACATGGTGCATGCGCCGTTGATCAATGACCTTGCCGTCGCCCTCTCCTATCACCTTGCGACCGACAACTGGGCCGCCCGCACCGGTGCCTTCCTCGAAGGCTTCCTGTCGGCGCGCGCGCTGGAGCCGGCCGAAATCGAGCTGCTACCGCTTCTCGCCCGTTCCCGCCTCGCCATGTCCATCATCATCGCGGAGTGGCGTTCCGCACGTTTTCCTGAGAACCGGACCTATATCATGCGCAACCACGCTACTGCATGCCGCGGCCTGCAGAACATAGTCGATCTCACTCCGGCCGGGCTGAAACGGCTCGCGCCCAACCTTTCCGAGGCTTGATCATGTCGATGGTGAATGCTTTTTCGCATGCAGATTTCGAGCGGCTCGGCGAGAGCGAACGGGCGCTTATCGCCCGCCGAGAAAAAGTGCTCGGTCCCGCCTACCGCCTGTTTTACGAAAAGCCGCTGCATCTTGTGCGCGGCGAAGGCGTTTTTCTCTACGACGCGACCGGCGAGCGCTACCTCGACGCCTACAACAACGTCGCCTCGCTCGGCCATTGCCATCCGCGCGTGGTGGAGGCGATCACGAAGCAGACGGCCGTGCTCAACACCCACACACGCTACCTGCACGAAGGCATCGTCGACTATGCCGAAACGCTGACGGCCACCTTCCCTGAGGCGCTCAGCCAAGCCATGTTCACCTGCACTGGCAGCGAGGCGAACGATCTCGCCGTGCGCATTGCCCGCTTCGTCACTGGGGGCACAGGCATCATCGCGACGGACCTTGCCTATCACGGCCTGACGAGCGCGGTTGCCGACTTCTCGCCCTCGCTCGGCGAAACCGTGGCGCTCGGCCCGCATGTGCGCACTGTGCCGGCGCCGGACAGCTACCGTCACTCGCCCGACGAGATAATGGAAAAATTCGGCCGCGACGTGCGCGCCGCAATCGCCGATCTCAAGCGTCACGGCATCAAGCCGGCCATGCTGATCACCGATACCATCTTTTCCAGCGACGGCATCTTCGAAGGCCCGAAAGGTTTTCTCAAGCCGGCGGTGGACGCGATCCACGAGGCTGGCGGCCTCTTCGTCGCCGACGAGGTGCAGCCCGGCTTCGGCCGCACGGGCGACACCATGTGGGGTTTCGAGCGCCACGGCGTTGCACCCGACATGGTGACGATCGGCAAGCCTATGGGCAACGGCTATCCGATGGCGGGCATTGTGCTGCGCCCCGAGGTGATCGCCGAGTTCGGCCCAAAGGCGCGCTATTTCAACACGTTCGGCGGCAATCCGGTCGCCGCCGCGGCCGGCAAGGCAGTGCTCGACACGATCCGCATTGAAGGCCTGCAGCAAAATGCGCTGGAGGTCGGTTGTTACCTGATGGACGGCCTCAAGAACCTTTCCGATCGCTACAACGCCATCGGGGACGTGCGCGGTTCCGGTCTCTTCATCGGCGTCGAGATCGTCGCCGATCCTGCCGCCAAGAGCCCCGATGCCGCGCTGACGACCCGGATCGTCAATGGTCTGCGAGAGCGCCGCATCCTCATCAGCGCCTCCGGCCCCAATGCCAATGTTCTAAAAATCCGGCCACCCCTCGTCTTCTCCCGCGAGAACTCGGACATGCTGTTGGATGCAATTGGCGACGTGTTGAGGTCGCTCTGAACAAAAGGATCGCGCCAAAGTCGATGTGCTCTTTTGCGTGCGATCTTTCGGGAATTGCGGCTGTCTGAGCGGTCCCAGGCGCCGACACAAGGCTATCGCCCGGCGATCAGTCTTTCGGCAGGCCCGCTGGCCTCAGGGACTTTCTCAGCGCGGCGATGCGGAAGATGGCGTTGGCGGCCCCGTAGCCGCGATAGCCGCGTCTTTCCGTTATCTCAAAGAAAAAGCCTTCGCCAAAGGTCGGGCTGTAGAGCTGGAAATACTCGCCCCCATCATCGCGATCATAGAGGATGTTTTCGGACTTCAGCCGCTCGATCAGTTCGGCGTCGAGGCCGAAGCGCGCCTCGACGTCATCGTAGTAGTTCGGTGAGATCGGCAAAGCGTTGAAGCCGTTTGCACGCAGCACCTCAGCCGTTGCGAAGATGTCGTTGGTGGCAAAGGCAAGATGCTGAACACCGGAGCCGAAGGTCTCGGCGATGAAGTGGCCCGCAAGCGTGTTGCGGTTCTCCGCGCCGTTCAACGTCAGGCGCAACGTGCCGGCATCATTCTCAACGACCTGGCTGCGAACAATGCCGGCCGGATCGACGATGTCTATCATCGGCGTCTTTCGCACATCGAGCAGCGATGTGTAGAACAGCAGCCAGGTCAGCATCTCCTCATATTTGACCGTCTGGGCAATGTGATCGATGGTGGTCAATCCGGCCGGCATCACCAAGCCTTCGTCGGGCACCAGATCGAATTCAATCTCCCAGATCCTGGCGAGCTCGGATTTCTCGTCGAGGAAATAGACGAGTCCACCGCCAACGCCGCGGATGGCCGGTACCAGCAGTTCTTCCGGTCCAACAGCCTGCTCGAAGGGTTCGGCGCCAAGCGCCCTCGCCCGCTCAGCAGTCGCCGTGGCGTCGTCCACTGTAAGGCCGACCGCATAGGCGGACGTTCCGTGCACCAGATAGGAAGCGTTGGCGAAGCCTTCCCGCTCGGTGTTGATCACCACATTGATGGAGCCTTGGCGGTAGACCACCACCTGCTTGGACCGGTGCTGAGCCGCTTTCCTGAAGCCGATGGTGACGAGCAGCGCTTCGAGTTCGCCCGCCTCGTCCTCCGAGGCGCTGAACTCCACGAAGGCCACTCCCTTGACGTCGACGCGCGCGGGCATCTCAGGAACCGACAGGCGGACGTCCGGCTCGGCGCGCTTAACCTGGTCCCCCAGATAGATCAGCGAGCGGTAGCCATCGACCGCGATGGCATTGGCATTGCCGCCGCGAAACTGGTCGTTGAATATTTCAAGCGACAGATAGCCATCATAGCCGGTTGCCGCCACCGCGCGGGTAAAGTCGGTCACCGGCAGGTCACCCTCGCCCGGCATGTTGCGAAAGTGCCGGCTCCAGTAGAGCAGATCCATGTCGATCAGCGGAGCATCCGCAAGCTGGACGATGAAGATCTTCTCCTTCGGGATAGAGCGGATCGAATTGATCTCGATCTTGCGCGACAGGGTATGAAAGCTGTCGAGGATCAGGCCTATGCTCGGGTGGTCGGCGCGTCGGACGATCTCCCAGGCATCGCGATGGTCGCTGATATGGCGCCCCCAGGCGAGCGCCTCGTAGCCAACGCGTAGGTTGCGTTTCGCCGCGCGTTCGCCAAGTTCGCGAAAATCGGCCGCCGCCCGATCGATGCCGCCGATGGCAGCCGGCGAGACATTGGAGCAGACGAGGACGAGGTCGGTGCCGAGCTCCTGCATCAGGTCGAACTTGCGCTCGGCGCGGTCGAAGGTTCGTGTCCGGAGTGGTTCCGGCATCCCCTCGAAATCGCGGAACGGCTGGAACAGACTGATCTCCAGGCCATAGTCGCGCACTATTCGGCCGACGTCACGCGGGCTTTCGTCGAAGGCAAGGAAATCGTTCTCGAAGATTTCGACACCGGCAAAGCCGGCCTTGGCGATGGCGCGCAGCTTGTCCTTGAGATCGCCGCTCAACGAAACCGTTGCTATCGAGGTCTTCATGCTTCGTTCCTCGCTGGAGTTTTCGGCGTCAGCCGGTCATCGTCTTGAAATGGTTCAGCATCCGCGCCGCGTCGGGTTCGAGCCCTGTAAACAGGCGAAAGGCGCCTACCGCTTGAAATACGGCCATTCCTCCCCCATCGAGCGTGCGGCAGCCGCGTCGCCTCGCTTCGGCAAGCAGCGCCGTTTCGAGCGGGAAGTAGACAATCTCCGCAACCCAATGACGCGGGTCGATAAGGTCCCTGTCGAGTGGCAGTCCGGGATACTTCGCCATCCCGGTCGGTGTGGCGTGAATCAAGCCCGACGCCAATCGCATCGCCGCCGGAAGATCCGTGCCGGCCGCGATTTCCGCCTCAGGGAAGAAGCGGGAGAGCATCGAGGCGAGCGACTCTGCCCGTTCCGGTTCCCGATCGAAGACCATGAGGCTCTTCAGTCCAAGTGAGAGCGCGGCATAGGCCGTCGCCACACCCGCGCCGCCAGCGCCAAGCTGAACAGCGAAGGAAAGGTCGGCATCCGGCAAGCCGCGCCGAAAACCTTCCGCGAAACCCCACCAGTCGGTATTGTGACCGTAGCGTCGGCCGTCCTTGAGAACGACCGTGTTGACGGCACCCAGCCTTTGCGCGTCGGGAGCAAGATTATCGAGATGGGCGATCACCGCCTGCTTGCAGGGGTGAGTGATGTTGAGGCCCGCGAACCCGTCCTGCTCGGCATCGGCAAGCAGGCGCGGCAGGTCGTCCTGCGTCGCTTCGAGTTCGAGAAGATCGATCAGCTCATATTGATAGCGGAGCCCCTGTGCGGCACCCTCGGCCACATGCATCGCCGGGGTCAGCGAGGCCTGAATGCCCGCGCCGATCAGACCGGCCTTCAAGGGTCTTACAAGCGTTTCGGTCATGGTTTCCGTTTCCATTTTTCTGTCCGCAGCACCGAGCTGCCGCCCCAGCCCGACCCGCCTTTGTCTTGAAGGCGGGCCGGAGGTTCGCAATAGTTAATGGCCTCGGGCGACGCTGATCTCCTTGAAGAGGGCCTGAACCGTCTCAGCGCCAATCTCGGCACTGAACTTCTCGATCACCGGCTTGACGGCATCACGCAGCTTCTGCGTTTCCTCCGGACTGAATTCGCTGACCTCCATGCCGGTCTTGCGAATTTCCTCCAGCGCCGCGGCGTCCGCATCGCGTGACACTTTGCGCTGGTAGTCGCGCGCTTCGGTCGCGGCCGCCTCAAGGACGGCCTTTTCCTCGTCATTCAGCCCATCCCAGAACTTCTTGCTGACGAGCACGATCTGCGGATTGTACTGGTGACGGGTCAGCGTCATGTACTTCTGCACTTCGTAGAACTTGGCGTTCAGGATGTTTGCGGCCGGGTTCTCCTGCCCGTCGACCGTCCCTGTCTCGAGCGCGGTATAGAGTTCGGTGTAGGGCAGCGGCACGGCATTGGCGCCGAGCGTGTTGAAGAGTTCGATCGGGATGGGCGACTGGATCGTGCGGATCTTCAGACCCTTGATGTCCTCGAGCTTCGTCACCGGATGGCGATTGTTGGTGAGATTGCGGAAGCCGAGCTCCCAGTAGCCGAGACCGATAAGGCCGGTATCGGGCAGAAGCTTGAGGAGACTGTTGCCGAAAGCACCGTCCATGACCTTGTCCGCCTCCGCACCACTGTCGAAGAGGAAGGGAAGGTCGACGGCGCCGAACTGCTTTACGTTGTTGGCGAGGATGCCGGCGTTCAGCACCGTCATCTCGATGACGCCGCCCTGCAGGGCAGAGACAGTCTGGACGTCCCCACCGAGCGTGCCGCCCGGGAAGAGCTTTACCTCGATCTTGCCGCCGCTCTTGTCCTTCACGAGTTCGGCAAACTTCTCCATGCCGGTCACCTGCGGGTGACCCTTGTTGTTGGCCGAAGCGAACTTGATCGTCTGATCGCGGATCTCGGCAAGCGTCGGTCCTGCTGTCAGCAAAGCGAGCGGCAGAGCAAGGCCCAAGGCCAGTTTCGTCAATTTCAACATGTTCTCCTCCCAGATTTGGCCGGCAGTTCCGCCGGCCGTGTTGAAGCTTGAAGTTTCGGTCAGTGCCCGAACCAGGAGACCGGAACGGTCACCAAAGCGGGGAACAGGACGAGCAGGAACAGGACGATCAACTCGGCGACCAAGAAAGGCAAAACACCCTTCATCAGGTCTTCCATCGACAGTTTCGAGACGCCACAGATGACGTTCAAAACCGTACCGACGGGCGGCGTGATCAGACCGATCGAGTTGTTGATGATGAACAGGACACCGAAGTAGACCGGGTCGATCCCCGCCTGCTTGATGATGGGCATCAGCACCGGCGTCATCACGAGGATAGTCGGCGTCATGTCCATCGCAGTGCCGACGAGCACGATCAGAACCATGATCGCAATCAAGAGAAGCGTCTGGTTGTCCATCAGCGGTTCGATGAGCGAGGCAAGCGCACCGGGGACGTCGGCCACCGTGATCAGCCAGGCGGAGACCGCGGCACAGGCGACCAGGAACATGACGACGGAGGTGATCCTTGCCGCCGACACAAAGACGTGAAAGAGCTGTGCCGGCGGCAGTTCGCGATAGACGACCATGGCGACGAAAAGCGAATAGACGGCGGCAACAACGCCGGCCTCGGTTGGCGTGAAGACCCCAAACTTCAAACCGACGATGATGAACACGGGCAGCATCAGCGCCCAGATGCTGTCGACGAGCGCCTTGAGCCGCACGGCCCCACTCTGCCTTGGCGGCAGCTCGAACTGCTCCTTGCGGGCAACGATCAGCCAGGTGATGCAAAGCGCAGCCGCGATCATCAGCCCCGGGAAGATGCCGGCGAGAAAAAGTTTGGTGATCGAGACGCCACCAACGACGCCGTAGAGGATGAAACCGATCGACGGCGGGATGATCGGTCCGATCACCGATGCGGAGGCGAGCAGCCCGCCAGCGCGCGCTGCGTCATGACCGCTCTTCAGCATCATCGGCAAAAGCAGCGCTCCGAGGGCAGCCGCGTCCGCGACGGCCGAGCCAGAGAGGCTGGAAAGAATGCAGGCGGCGAAGATCGCGACGAAACCGAGGCCGCCGCGAATATGGCCGACCATCGCCATCGCCAGCGTGACGATGCGCCTGGAAAGCCCGCCTGTGTTCATGACTTCGCCTGCGAGCAGGAAGAAGGGCACGGCCATCAGCGGAAAACTGTCAGCACCATTCAAGACATTTTGCGCCACAATTTGTGCGTCGAAGAGACCGAGGTAAAGCATCAGCGCCACGCCGCTGAGGATGAGTGCAAAGGCGATCGGCACGCCGAGCGCCATGGGTCCAAGAAGTGAACCGAGGAAGATCGTAACGGTCATAGCCAGCTCCTCAACGCTTCACTGAAACGGGGCCGAGTACCGGCTCTGGGAGATCTTCGAGGGCCAACTCGTCTTCGCTCTCGCGCACGAGTTCGGCCGTGGTCACGTCGATGCGACCGGTGGCAATCGCCAACGCGTCGGCAAGCAGGATCAGGAAAGCGGGAATGCCGAAGGCGAGACCGGCGCCGTAGAAGAAACCCATCGAAAGCCCGGTCGCCGGCGCGCCAACGTGGAGATTGATCATCGTCTGCGCCCAACTGCCGCTGATCATCAGCCAGGTCGCATAAAGCATCAGAGCATGGCCGAGCAGAACCGCGACTTTTGCGGCGGTCGGCGGTAGGCGCTTGATGAGCGTATCGACGCCGAGATGACCGTGTTCGCGCATGGCGACGACGGCACCGAGAAAGGTAAGCCAGACGAAGAAGATGCGTGACAGCTCTTCGGAAACCGTAATCCCCTGATTAAAGGCATAGCGCAGAACGACATTGCCGAAGACGAGGACAACCATGCCTGCGAGCAGCAGGGCAATCGCCACCTTCAGCGCGAAGAAATAGAAATCGATGATGCGGGTCATGCGCTCCTCCCAAAGCAGAGTGCCGTCTTCGCGCCCGAGCGTTGTATCGGCTTCGGTATGCGCATCAGGGGCACGGCGCGACCACGACCTCCTCCAGGCGCAATCGCTCACAACAAAATGTACGAACTAGTACGTATGTCAAGAGGAGTCTCTTGAAAGACCCCTGCAACCTCAATATGACTTTCAACGGAGGCGAGATGACGAGTCCCTGTGGCCCGCCCGTTTCGAATTGGTTTTATTGAGTAAATTTCGGTTAACGCCGGAGGAGTGGCGACGAAAGAATGGCTGGGCGGGCTGAGGCAAGTCGAAAGAACGATCCAGAACGGACCAAGGAAGACATCCTTGTCGTCGCCACGGAGGAGTTCTCGACGCATGGTCTGGCTGGCGCGCGCGTCGATGCTATCGCAGAACGGACGCGAACCTCCAAGCGCATGATCTACTATTATTTCGGAGGCAAGGAGGGACTTTACCTCTCCGTGCTGGAGCGCGCCTATCGCAAGATCCGCACACTTGAGGAGGATTTGAAGCTTGCAAGCCTTGCGCCGGAAGAGGCGCTGCGCACCCTCATCTCCAGTACGTTCGACCACGACGAGGCCAATCCCGATTTCGTGCGATTGGTCAGCATCGAAAACATCCACCACGCCGCACATATGCTGCGTTCGGAAGCGATCCGCGATCTGAATGTCTCGGTCATCGAGACGATCGCCGGCATTCTGGAGCGCGGTATCGCTGAAGGCGTGTTCAAGCGAAGGGCCGACCCGATCGACGTGCACATGCTGATCAGTGCCTTCTGCTTCTTCCGGGTTTCCAACCGCTACACATTCGGCACGATCTTTCGCCGTGACCTCTCAGAGCCACATACGATCGGCAGGCATCGGACCATGATAGCCGACGCCGTTGTTAGCTATCTCAAAGAAGCGGACGGGAATGCGCTGGGGCGTCCCTGAGGCACACGTCGTTTGAAGACTACCGCGAAGAGGAAATGCGTCGAAGTTGTTTCCTCAAATCGTTGCATAAGCACATGAATTCACGCCAACAAGCGGCCTGCTGACTGGTGAAGAGGGCCTGTTCGCGTACAAGTTCCCTCCGATCGTCCGTGCTCGGATCAGGTCCTTTCGGGAACCGGTATCTGCCGTCCGCCGACACAGCCAATATGGACCGCGACGAAGTGCAGTGATTGACAGCCAACTGCGGGTAATCTGCGTGCCGCGCCCACGGATGACAGAGGCGGCGATGAGGCCGACGCTAGTCAGCAGCAAAACCAATGCGCCATCGATAATTGTTGCGAGCGCTGCGACCATTTATCTAGGCAAAGGCGGGCCGGAAAGTCGCATATCCAAGCAACGCACGCGCTGTCGGGCGGTCAGTATCTGCCCTCAGTCCGGCAAACGCCGTTCGGTATCTGCGTCGAAAAGATGAATGCTGGCGGGTGCAAAGTTCAGTCCGACACGATCGCCGGCTTGCGCCTGCGATCGCCCGTTGAAGACCACCGAAAGCTCAGGCGTCGTTGCCATGGTCAAGAAGCATGTCGCCCCGGTCGATTCGACCAGCGCCACCTGTGCCGAGACGACGCCCTCATCCGCCGGGGCAAGTTCGATGTTCTCCGGGCGCAAGCCAACGATCAAGGCCCGCCCCGACTGCACGGCGCGTTCGAGAGAGACCGTTTGTTTCATACCGAGATCGAGAATGATCGACCGGCCATCCGGACCGCCGACTGCTGGCAGAAAATTCATGGCCGGAGATCCGATGAACCCGGCCACAAACTTGTTGTCCGGCCGGTCATAGAGCTCAAGCGGGCTGCCCTGCTGTTCGATGACGCCATCGCGCATGATGACGACATGGTCCGCCATCGTCATTGCCTCGACCTGGTCGTGGGTGACATAGACCGAAGTGGCACCCAAACGGTCGTGCAACGCACGGATTTCCTTGCGCATATGAACGCGAAGTGCCGCATCGAGATTCGAAAGGGGTTCGTCGAACAGAAACGCCTTGGGATGTCGGATGATCGCCCGGCTCATCGCCACCCGCTGGCGCTGTCCACCGGAAAGCTCACGCGGATAGCGGCCGAGCAGAGGCGTAAGCCCGGTCACCGCGGCGACCTCATTGGCCGCCTTCTTGCGTTCAGCTTTTGGGACACCCTTGATCCGCAGGCTGTAGGTGAGGTTCTCCTCGACCGTCATGTGCGGATAGAGCGCGTATGATTGGAAAACCATCGCCACGTCACGTTTGCGTGGGGGCACAGCGTTCATGACCTCCCCGGCAATTCTCAGGGTGCCGGACGATATGCTCTCCAGGCCGGCTAGCGACCGCAGCAGCGTCGACTTCCCACAGCCGGAGGGACCGACAAGCGCCGTGAAGCTGCCTTTGCGGATCGAAAGCTCGATGTCCTTCAATGCATGATAGGCACCATAATACTTGTTGACGTTGGTCAGTTGGATCTGGGCGGTCATTTGAGCGCTCCCGAGGTAAGGCCAGAGACGATGCGACGTTGCAGGAGGACGAAAATGGCGAGGATCGGCGTCACGTAGATCGCCGCATAGGCCATGATGTTGTTCCATTCGTTGGTGTTCGGTCCCATGAAGGAATTCAGTCCGACGCTTGCCGGCTGCAGCTCCACCGCCTGGATCATCGACTTCGAATAGACGAACTCTCCGAACGCCTGCATGAAGATCAGGATGGCGCTGACAAGGATACCGTTTCGTGCCAGCGGCAGGACGATGTTGAAGAAGGCGCCTACCCTCGAGTTGCCGTCGACAAGGGCTGCTTCCTCCAATTCCTGCGGCACGCTCATAAAGGTCGCACGCACCAGAACGACGAAGAACGGCATGCTCTTGGCCGCAATCGCAAGGATCACCGCAAGGCGGGGATAGTTGAGCAGCCCGATCTGGGAAAAGCCGACGAAGATCGGCGTGACCATCAGTGAGGCCGGAAGCACCTGCAACATTAGAATGAGGAAGAGCCCGATATCGACCCAGATGTTACGGTAGCGCGCGAGCACATAGGCGCAGCCGACACCGAGTACGGTGATGACACTGACCGCTCCGCAAGCGATGACAAGAGAATTCCAGATGTACCGGCCCATGTTGCGGCTTTGCCAGACGTTGCCAAAGATCTGCCATTGGGGATCGGTCGGCCAGAAGGTCGGCGGGGTGGCAAACATCTCCGATCCCGATTTGATCGTGGTTATGTACATCCAGTAGAGGGGAAACAGATAAATGCCGGCGAGAATGATCGCAATTGCGAGCAGCAGACGGTCGCGGGTTTGATGGCTCATCCGCGCACCTCGTGCCGTGTGGAGCGCACGTAAACGACTGAAGCGATCATCACGAAGACGATCATGATCACGGAAATCGTCGCGCCCTTGGCGAAATCGTACTGTCGGAACGACAAATCCCAGGCCCAGTATTGCGTGACGTTCGAAGCATTGTTCGGCCCTCCCGAGGTGATGGCGGCGAAAAGATCGAATTGCTGCAGCGTGAAGATGAGTCCGAGTGCGATAATTGCCCCGATGGACGAGCGCATCATCGGCAAGGTTATCGTCCAGAAGCGCTGCCAGACATTGGCGCCGTCCAGTTCGGATGCCTCATAAAGATCCCGTGGGATGGCCGACAGGCCAACGGACAGAAGGATCATGTTGAAGGATGTGCCGAGCCAGATATTTGCGATGATCACGGCCCAGAGCGAGAAGCCGGGGTCTGAGCGCCAGAAGATGTTGCCGTCGATGAGGCCCGCTTCGCGCAGCATAAAGTTGAGCACGCCAAAGTCGCCCGAGAGGATCCAGTTCCAGATCGCACCGACCACAAGCCCGGGCATCACCCACGACACCAGAAAAAGGCCCCGCAGCCATGAGGCGCCTGGAAAGTTCGTCCAGAAGAACAATGCCAGGCCGAAACCGACGAGAAACTGGCCGGCGATCGAGGCGACGACAAAGGTCGCAGTGTTGGCCAGGATCGGCCACGTTTCCGGCTGAGCGAACAGATCACGGTAGTTCTTGAGGCCGACGAATGGCCGCCAGAAGCTCCCGAGGCTGAACATGTCGACCTCCTGGAGGCTCATGGCGATATTGTAGAGTAGCGGAAGACCGGAAAGCGTAAGCAGGAACGCGAGCGGCAACCCGACAAGGCCGATATCGAACCCACGGCCGTCGATCATGCTGGACAAGATTCGTTTCATGAGCTCCTCCGCCGCCGGGGTGACGGCCACATGGGTGTCGCACTGTTCGGCCTGCACATTAGAATGACCGGAAAGGTGCCGACATGCTTCGCGGGTTTCCGCTCTAGCGCCTGCGAACCAGCACCCCTTGATCGCAAGGCGGCTAGCGTCAGCCGCCTTGCGATAGGTCTTAGCCAAGGACCGCCTTTATCTTTTCAGCCGCCTGGTCGAGGGCATCTTTCGACGTCATCTGTCCGGTCAGGGCTGCCTGGATTGCGTCCTGGATGGCCTTGGAGATCTTCGGCCATTCCGGATGAGGTCCACGCGGCTTTGCGAATTTGAGCTGCTCGATGAAGACCTTGAGGGCCGCATCCTTCAGCGGCACACGAGTCTCAGGGATCGCAATGTCGGATCGAGCGGGCAGTTGTCCGAAATCCTTGAACATGCGGTCGTCCTGGGAGGCGAAGTACTCCAGCACCTTGAACGCTTCGGCAGGATGCTGCGTGTTGGAAAAGATCGCCCAGTTGAAATCGCCCATGGCCGACGAGCGCTCTGCACCGACCTCGGGCACCGGCAGCAGCGCGACCCCCCAGTCGAACTTCGCTTCACTCACCATGCGGTCGAGTTCCCACGGACCGGAGATCGCCATGGCAGCGTTGCCGGAATTGAACGTGCCGGTCGAGTCCCACTGGCCGCGGGTCAGCGTATCCGGCGAGGCCAGTTTCTCGGCAATGATGGTTTTCCAGATGTCGAGCGCCTTGACGGCACCTTCCGAATTGATGTGCTCGTAGCTGCCACCGGCCATCTGGACCCAGGGCAAAAACTGGAATGTTCCCTCCTCGTTGGCCTTGGCCGAGAAGGCGAGCCCGTAAACGTTCGCCGAAGGATCTGTCAGCTTGCGGGCCGCATCAACCAGTTCATCCCAGGTCTGCGGCGGCTTGTTCGGATCGAGCCCCTTCGCCTTGAACATGTCCTTGTTATAGTAGAGCGCAATCGTGTTCGTGGCCTTGGGAAGGCCATAGTTCTTGCCGTCCCACATGGTGGAGGCAAGAGGTCCCGGAAAATAGCTCGAGATCTTCACCACGCTCGACTTTGCGATCATGTCGGTCAGATCGAGGAAGGCGCCGCGTGACGAAAAGAGCGCATGTTCCGGGTTGTCGATGGCGATGATATCGGGTGCCTGCCCGGTCGAATAGGCACGCATCGCCTCACTGACGACATCGTCGAACTGGATCTGGCGATATTCGACCTTGATGCCCGTGTTCAGCTTGTTGAAGTCCGATATCAGGTTGGGTGCGGGCTGGATGTCGCGATCGAGCGACCAGACGTTGATCGTGACATCTTCCGCCTTGGCTGAAAGTCCGAATAAAGAGACACCTGCAAGGGCGAGAGCGCCCAGGATTGCGGATCCGCGGATAGCCATTTTCTCCTCCTTTGGTTATCCCCATGCCGGCATCCTCCATGCCGGCCGACATGCACGTCTCAGGCCGGGTCGATGACAAAGTCACCGCCCCGGCAGGTCTTGAGGTAATTCAAGCCATGGACCTGGCCGGTCATCTCCAGATCGTCGCGATAGACCGGGTCATGCCAGCCTTCGATATCGATCGAACCGGACCAGCCGGCCAGCCGAAGTTCGGAAATCACGTCGGTCCAATTGGTGTCGCCGAAGCCGGGCGTGCGCATTAAGACGAATTTCTCCTTGCCGAAGATCCCGTGCTCGCGGATGACGTCCCAACGGATGGTGGCGTCCTTGCCGTGCACGTGGAAGATCTTCTTCGCCCATTTGCGGATCTGCGGCAGCGGATCGATCAGGTAGACCATCTGATGGCATGGTTCCCATTCGAGCCCGATATGATCGTCCGGCGTCTCGTTGAAGATCAGCTCCCAGGCGTCCGGATTGTGCGCGATATTCCAGTCACCGCTCTGCCAGTTGCCGTCCATGGCGCAGTTCTCAAACGCGATCTTCACGCCCCTGTCGGCTGCACGCTTTGATAGCTCTGACCAGATTTTCCGATAGCGCGGCAGGCTGTCGGTCAGAAGCTTGCCGCGAAGGCGGCCGGTGAAACCGGCGACGCAGGTGGCGCCGAAGTGGTGAGCGTTGTCGATGCAGTCTCGCCAGCCCTTAAGGGTCTGCTCGTCAAGCTCCGTCGTCTCCAACGGATTGCCGAACATGCCGAGGGTAGAGATGGTGATGTCGCGATCGCCAATCGCCTCCACGCAACGCTTGCCAAGTTCCGCGAGATCCTGACCGTTGGTCGTCTGCCAGAAGAAGGGCTCGAAACTTTCAAAGCCCATGTCTGCGATCTGGCTGATACGCCTGTCTGCGCCGCCCTTGGTGGCCGAGATCATCGTGCCGATGCGGATGGATTTGCTGGGGTTCTTCAAAATTGGCTCCCTAGGCTGCAATGGTGACGCGTTTGCCGTCGCGCGCGCTGTCGATCGCGCCGAAGACCATGGCAAGGCTCTTGATGTTGTCGCTGCCGTCGGTTTCCGGCACGGTTCCCGCGTCGATCGCGCGGATGAAATGCTCGATGACGCTCGCGTGCCCGTCCGTATCCGTACGATCTTCGGCCTCAGGCACCGCGATCGGCGCGACGGACCGAAGGAAACCCTCGCGACCGGTGACGACATTGGCCACAAAGCAATCGCCGCCATCCCAGAGCAAAGTTCCGGCGGAACCGATAATGCGCCACGCGCTTTCCCAGCTCGTGTTGGCGCCCTCAGCGCACCAGGAACCGCGATAGGTGAAGGTCACATTGTCGGAAAATTCGAAGATCGCATTCGCGGCTGCGCCGTGGCGATACCAGGAGCCCTGTGGATTGGATTCGTGGCAATAGACCGCGAGAGCTTCCTTACCCGACATGAAGCGCGCTGCGTCAAAGGTGTGGATGGCCATGTCCAAAAGCAGGACATTGTCCATCTGCTCGCGAAATCCTCCGAAATGCGGACCGAGGAAGAAGTCGCAATGCAAAGCTGTCAGCTCACCCAAAGCGCCTGACTGGATGAGGCGACGGATGCGGCGGACACCGCCGATGAAGCGGCGGTTTTGCACGATGGCATGAATGCGTGAGGCCGCGGTCGCAAGTCCGCGCAATTCGCGCGCTTCATCGAGCGTGGCGGCCATCGGCTTCTCGCTCAAAACGTGGCAACCATGCGCAAGACCGGCGGCCACCACCGCGCGCCGCGCCGCGGGAACGACGATGTCGAAGAGCAAATCAGCCCGACTTTCGCGAAGAACCTCCGGCAGGTCCGTGCCGATCAGGATGTTACGAAGGTTGAATTCGGCGGCGAGAGCTTCTGCGGTCGCCTGATCAAGATCGACAAGGCCGACGATCTCTACCTTCTCGCGAAGAACACTGCTCTCAGTCAGAGCTCTCAGCCAGCCTTTGGCCATAGCTCCGCACCCGCACAAAACGGCCCTGTGTCTCACGTGATTTCCTCCAAGACGCGGAAGTACCAACTCCTCAATTGGCTTCCGTAAACGTTTACGATACTATGCAGCAACGGGTTTTTATGTCAAGAGGTGTGAATATGACCAGTCGCGGGTCTGGGGAGGAACGCGGAAAAATGAAAGGAATTCGCGAACTTGCCCAACACCTCGATATTTCGATCGGTACGGTGTCGCGCGCGCTGAACGGCAAGCCCGACGTCAACGAGGAGACGAGAAAAAGGGTTCTTGAAGCAGCAGAATTCCTTGGTTATGTCGCCAATCAATCGGGGCGTGCGCTCAGGAAGGGTGCGACCGGCGTCATCGGCTTCATGATGCAGACCGGCTCCGAAATTACCGGTCAGGGCGACACGTTCTTCATGAGCGTCTTCGACGGTGTTCAGACCGTCTTTGCCCGTCACAAGCTCGATCTTGTCGCCCTGCTGTGCTCCTCCGAGGAGGATCCGAACGACTATTTGAAACGCGTCGTTGCGCGTGGGTTTGCCGACGGCATTATCCTTTCGGCGACCCGGCGCCACGACGCTCGCTTCGAACTGTTGGCCAAGCGCAAGATCCCTTTCATCACACTGGGACGAAGCCTGACCGATGTTGGTCAGCCCTGGCTCGATCTGGATTTCGAGGGCATGGCCGAGGCGTCTATCGATCGGCTCGTCTCCCGCGGCCACAAGCACATCGCCGTTACACGACCACACGACGACATGAATCTCGGCTACGTTTTCGAGGATCAGTGCCGGGTGACCCTAGCCCGACACGGGCTTCACCTCGACGAGCGTCACGTTTTTCGTTCAACCCCGAACGAGGCGGGAGGATACCAGATCGCGCGCCAACTGAGCGCGCTTGCGAACCGACCAACGGCAATCGTGCTCATCAACGAAGCGATCACGGTTGGCCTTTATCGGGGGCTTGTGGAAGCCGGGATAAGACCCGGGCGAGACATGGCGATCATAGGCCGCCAAAGCCCGCATTCGCAATTCCTGTCGCCCCGCCTGACATCCTTCAGCCTGTCGCTACGCGACGTCGGGATCGCGCTTGCCGAGTCTCTGCTCGCAACGATGCCTGCCTTTGCAGACATCTACCCGTCGACGTCGGCGCGTATCCTCTGGCCCATGGCTCTCGTCCCCGGCGAAAGCGATTGAGCAACATTCCATCCTGATGTTGAGGATTATCCCAAATGGAGCATCCCTTCACTGAGCTCCCATATTGGTTCGACGGTTCGCGATGTTTTTCTTGACAGCTCGTTCCAGAATACCTAAATCACGCACATGGCAAGGACAAAGGAATTCGATAGGACACAGGCCCTGGACGACGCCATCCAGGTGTTTCGCGAACATGGCTTCGAGGGCACGTCCACCGAAATGCTCGTACGGGCAATGAAGATTGGCCGGCAGAGTCTCTATGATACGTTCGGCGACAAATGGAGGCTCTATTGCCTTGCCGTGGAGCGCTACGCCGCCGCGGAAACGGACGCCCACATCGCGATGCTGCATGGCGCGCCGCGTGCCCGAGACGGAATCCGGGAGATGATGGAGCGAGTGGCTGAGAATGCCTCCCAGCCGTGTCTTGGCGTGAGCTCAATCTGCGAGTTCGGTCAGAGCCGTCCTGATCTTACAGCAATTCATCAGGTCGCTGACCGACGACTGAAGCATGCTGCCAAGCAACGCATCAGCGAGGCTCAAGCGGACGGGGATTTGAATGCGACGCTTTCCACGGGGGAAGCCGCCAATTTCCTCTTCGCGAACATCGCCGGTATGCGCATCGCAGCGCGCGGCGGCGCGGACCCTGGAGCGCTCAAGACCATCGCCCACCTCGCGCTTCAGGCGCTGACATAAGGCAAAATTTTTTGCTCATTTCTGGAATGATTAGTCAAGAAAGGAAGACCATGAAAGCCGTGGTTATGAATGGAATCGGTGGCACCGATGTGATGGAATTTGTCGATCTTCCCGACCCGGTCGCCACACCGGGCCATGTGGTGGTCGAAGTCGCCGCAGCAGGCGTGAACTTCATGGATATCGGAGTACGCGAGGGTATGGCATGGACAGACAGGCCGAACCCGAAAGTCCTCGGCGTCGAAGGTGCGGGACGCATCGTTGCGCTTGGCGATGGGGTAGGTGATTTCGCCATCGGAGACCGGGTCGCCTGGGTTTACGCGCCTGGAAGCTACGCTTCGCACGTCCTGATTTCAGCGGACGCGCTCGTACGACTTCCCGGCACGATTGATGACCAGACGGCGGCCTCCGTCATGATGCAAGGACTGACCGCGAGCCACTTCGCCACCGATTTCTACTCGGTCCAGCCTGGAGACACCGCGCTCGTCCATGCGGCGGCCGGTGGTGTCGGCTTGCTTCTGACACAGATCATCCGGCTGAGGGGCGGAACGGTGATTGGACGCGTTTCGTCCACCGACAAGGTTGAAATCGCAAAGGCAGTTGGCGCGAGCCACGTTATCGTCGACATGGAGGGAGCCTTCGCCGATGAGGTATTGCATCTCACAGGCGGACAAGGTGTAAGCGTTGTTTATGACGGTTCAGGCCCCAAGACGTTTCAGGGGTCGCTCGCCGCGCTTCGTCGCTCCGGCACGTTCTGCTGGTACGGACCGGTGCTTGGCGGTCCGGGGCCGCTCGACATCATGAGCCTGCCGAAGAGCATCAAGATCGGTTACGCGACATTTTTCGATCACATCAGCACTCCGGACCTTCTTCGCGCCCGTAGCAGACAACTGTTCCGGTGGATTGAGGATGGGTCTCTCAAGCTGCACGTCGGCGGAACCTACCCGCTTTCTGATGCCGCCCGTGCGCATGCCGACTTGGAAAACCGGGGGACCATCGGCAAGCTGTTGCTGGCTCCCTAGGGAAGGACGTCTGAAGCATTGCCAAGACGGTTCCTTCTCGAAGGTGCGAGAAAAGCGCCCGCATCGGGACTTCCATTGAACACAGCGGAAGCGACCCGAACCAATTTCGCCATCAGAGTTCATGACGATGCCTTATGCAATCCTTTTAGCCCAGAACGTGATCGGTTCTGCTTTGAGCATCGGCCCGCGATCTGGCCACCCTCAAAGCAAGCCTAATTGCCGAGCGCCAGGCGGGGCGGTACCGCCCTGGAAAAGCGCCGGCTGATCGAGCGTGCCGTGGTCACCATGCGGCAGATGCTCGCCCAAGTCGGAATCCCTCCGAGCCGCATAGCAGCCGATCCTGTGATCGATCCGCAGACCACCGCGGTGGGCATCGAAAGGCGAACCGATGACCACGTGAAAGCCGCGCTCCTCGACGCGGCCGATATGATCCGGATCCTTCGGGTTATCGTCGATGGGAAGGAATGAGACGGCAGGACGATTCAACCTGGGCTTTGGTCTGAAGTAGAGTGACAAAGGTCCTAGTTGCATTGCCGAATCTACGTTCCGCCGCCATGGTACTGAAGCATCAACTGGCATTGGCCCAACCACCGTTTGCGCTAGTGATCCCAGAGCGCGCTCCCAGCCCCAAGCGAAGAAGCGCTCTGGGATCCATCCCTCTCTTACCCCGAAGTCTTACTAGCGCCCTTGCACCCAGCGGCGGCCCGCGAGGTCGGAATGGCCTGCAATCACCGCGCGGATGCGCCCTATACTCGCAATAGCCGTAGTGACGTTGCTCGCCAAGTACGGCTCTCTTCGACCGCCGCCGACTTTGGCGCCCGACCCGATCTAGGCCTCGATTTAGCCAGAAGCGGACTTATCAATTTTAAATCAAGGACATACGCGAACGGAAACACCAAGATTTTTTGGGTTTGTGTCGTGTGTTTTTGGCGCCGCTTCAAATTAGTTTTGGCCCATCATCTCACTTCATCGCACAGAAAGTTCGGCAGCGCCCTTGACCTTCCCATCGTTGGAAGCTCCATCTTGTGACAAAAGACAACGAAAGGAGCACGATCATGGGATC
This sequence comes from Ensifer sp. 22521, assembly GCF_052044795.1. Lineage (NCBI taxonomy): Bacteria > Pseudomonadati > Pseudomonadota > Alphaproteobacteria > Hyphomicrobiales > Rhizobiaceae > Ensifer > Ensifer sp. 22521. The sequence goes on along the minus strand of NZ_JBQENM010000024.1, from coordinate 39,886 downwards.
TGTGACCCCCATTAGAACGAACAATCTTGAAGCGATTTCCGCCGCCGCGCTGAGTGCGAGCATACCCGTCGAGGGCATGACGTGTGCGTCCTGCGTCTCCCGCGTTGAAAAGGCGATCCGCGCCGTACCCGGTGTCACCGAAGCCTCGGTCAACCTCGCAACGGAACACGCCGATGTTCGCTTCGATGCCAGCGCCAAGCCCGCCGACATCGTCAAGGCGATCGAAAATGCAGGGTACGGCGCCGCCGAAGATACGATCGAACTCACCATCGAAGGCATGACCTGTGCCTCCTGCGTCGCGCGCATCGAGAAGGCGCTGAAGACCGTGCCGGGCGTCACGGAGGCCAATGTCAACCTGGCGACCGAGCGCGCGTCGGTCCGCGTGACGAAGGGCATCGCCACGGCCGCGGCGCTCGAAGAGGCGGTCCGCGTTGCCGGCTATGCTGCCAAGCACATCACCGGTGACGAAAGCGTCGACCGCGAGGGCGAGAAGCGTGAACAGGAGACCCGCAAGCTCGCACGCTCCCTGCTGATCGCCGGCGTCCTGACGCTGCCGATTTTCGTGCTCGAGATGGGCTCGCACCTCATCCCGGCCGTGCATGACTTTGTCATGAACAATATCGGCATGCAGGAAAGCTGGTATCTGCAGTTCGTGCTGACGACGCTGGTGCTCTTCGGCCCAGGCCTGCGCTTCTACCAAAAGGGCGTTCCCGCCCTTTTCCGCCTGGCGCCGGACATGAATTCGCTGGTCGCGATCGGCACGTCCGCCGCCTGGATCTATTCGGTCGTAGCAACCTTTGCACCGGACCTGGTGCCTGACGGCACTGCCAACGTCTACTACGAGGCGGCGGCCGTCATCATCACCCTGATCCTGCTCGGCCGCTTGCTCGAAGCGCGCGCCAAAGGCCGGACATCAGAAGCGATCAAGCATCTGGTGGGCCTGCAGGCAAAGACCGCCCGCGTCGTCCGTAACGGCGAGACGATCGAAGTCTCGCTTTCCGACGTCACCACCGGCGACACCGTACTCGTACGCCCGGGCGACCGGGTACCGGTCGACGGCAGCGTCATCGACGGCAACTCCTATGTCGACGAATCGATGATCACGGGCGAACCGGTTCCAGTCGAAAAGACCGCCGGCAGCGAGGTGGTCGGCGGCACGATCAACAAGACCGGCTCCTTCACCTTCCGTGCAACCAAGGTCGGCGCCGACACGGTGCTGGCGCAGATCATCCGCATGGTCGAGCAGGCCCAGGGCGCGAAGCTGCCGATCCAATCGTTGGTCGACCGCGTCACCGCCTGGTTCGTGCCCGCCGTCATCGCCATTGCGTTTTTGACCTTCGTCATCTGGCTGGTCTTCGGCCCCGATCCGGCCCTGACCTTCGCCCTGGTCAACGGCGTCGCAGTTCTGATCATCGCCTGCCCCTGCGCCATGGGCCTCGCCACCCCGACCTCCATCATGGTCGGCACCGGCCGCGCCGCCGAAATGGGCGTGCTCTTCCGCAAGGGCGAGGCACTGCAGACGCTGCGCAATGCCGCCGTCATCGCCGTCGACAAGACCGGTACCTTGACCAAGGGACGGCCGGAGCTCACCGACCTTGAAACCGCCGCAAGCTTCGATCGTGACACCGTTTTGGCACTGGTCGCCGCCGTCGAAACCCGCTCCGAGCACCCGATCGCCGAGGCAATCGTCCAGGCGGCTAAGGCAAAAGGCCTGTCGATATCTGAACCGGCAAAGTTCGAGGCCATCCCCGGCTTCGG
>NZ_JBQENM010000024.1:0-38102 GCF_052044795.1 Ensifer sp. 22521 | reverse complement strand
GTCGGCGCAGACCGGCTGATGGCGCAGCTGAAGCTCGACGTTTCCGCTTTCGCCGAGCAGGCGGCCCGCCTCGGCTCGGAAGGCAAGAGCCCACTCTATGCAGCGATCGACGGCCAGCTCGCGGCGATCATCGCCGTTGCCGACCCGATCAAGGAAACGACGCCGCAGGCGATCCGTATGCTGCACGATCTCGGCCTGAAGGTCGCGATGATCACCGGCGACAACCGCCGCGCCGCAGACGCCATCGCCGCCAAGCTCGGCATCGACGAGGTCATCGCCGAGGTCCTTCCCGACGGCAAGGTCGCAGCGCTGAAGAAGCTGAAGCAAGGCGGACGCGCGGTCGCCTTTGTCGGCGACGGCATCAATGACGCGCCAGCGCTGGCCGAAGCCGATGTCGGGCTTGCGATCGGCACCGGTACGGACGTCGCCATCGAAAGCGCCGACGTGGTGCTGATGTCCGGCGACCTTCTCGGTGTTCCGAACGCGATCGCACTGTCCAAGGCGACGATCCGCAACATCAAGGAGAACCTGTTCTGGGCCTTCGCCTATAATGCGGTGCTGATCCCGGTTGCCGCCGGCGCGCTCTACCCGGCCTATGGTCTGCTGCTGTCGCCGATCTTTGCGGCCGGCGCCATGGCGCTATCGAGCGTCTTCGTGCTCGGCAACGCCTTGCGGCTGAGAGCATTTCGCCCGGTGGCCGCGGCACGGGCTGCCTAGGTTCGGCATTCTCCCCGCCTCGCGTCGGCATGGCAGAGGCCCGGGAGAGCCCTTATATTCGCAGGGAATGGCCGCAACGCGTTAACAAGGATGAAATCATGAACATCGGCGAAGCCTCACGCGCCTCCGGCGTCTCGACGAAAATGATCCGCTATTACGAGACCATCGGCCTCATTCCACCGGCAGATCGCAGCGGGTCGGGCTACCGCAACTACGGAGACAACGACGTCCATACGCTGCGCTTCATCCGCCGGTCGCGCGATCTCGGCTTCACCGTCGAGCAGATGACCGATCTTTTGGCGCTCTGGCGCGACCGGTCGCGGGCAAGCGGCGAAGTCAAAAAGATCGCGCTCGAACATGTTGAGATCCTGGAGCGCAAGGCCGAGGAGCTGAAAGCGATGAGCCGGACGCTCAAGCATCTCGCCGCCCATTGTCATGGCGACGGGCGCCCGGACTGTCCCATCCTCGACGATCTGGCCGATGCCGGGAACGCTCCGGCGAAGCAGGCCGAGCCGGCCCGTTTCGGTGCCGGCGGCATCGATCCGGTTCGCAACCGGCGACACGGATGACGTGGCTCCATGCGCCTGGCAAACTCTCACGCATTCGTGACGTTGCGCAGCGCACGCGGCATTGACAGGAATCGGCAGCGTTTCTACGGATCGATCATGGAAAAGGTGCGAACCACATATCTGCGTTTGCTGATTGTGTTGAAGCTGGCGATTGCGATGTCGCTTGCCCTGCTGCCCTATTCCACCGCATCCGGCATGACGCACGCGGCCGCGCACGGCTCGATGCAGATCGAGGTGTCCTCAGACAACCCGATCCAAGCAGCGGCCGAGCATTGCCCGAGCCTCGACAAGGGCAAGGTGAAGCCGACCCAGGAAAGCGGCAAGGCCGACAAGAAGGATTGCTGCAAGACCTTCTGCGCCGCTGTGGCCGTTCTTGCCGATACCGGCAGTAACCACCCTGTCGTCCTGCGTTCGACCCTCCCCTTCAGGCCACAGTCGCAACTCGCGCCCGGCGAGCTTGACGGGCTGCATCGCCCTCCAAAAGCCTGACTTTGTGAAGCCGTGACCGCTGCTGCATGTTGCCTTTGATCGTCGCCGATTGAAGAGCAAAACCACGCAGCAGAGCAAAGCGCTGTGGCCGCCTTTTGCGCGTCAACTGAAACGCTAGGCACCATAGCACGGTCAGCGATGAGGCCCGCCCGGACCACTGCCGGTCGGTCGCCGACCTCTGCCATTCACATTTCAGGTTTGACCATGAAACGATTGCTTTCCATGGCGCTCCTGCCCATGATCCTGGGCGGATGCGCTGCCACCTTGCCTGCCGAGGTCTCAGGCCTTGGCGATCCCGCTGACAGCGCAAGCGAACTTCGCGGCATGCAATACCGGAGCCCCATCTCGGGCTACACGCACCGCGAGCCGACAGGTCCGAAGCCCTGGGGCCCACTCAACGACGCACAGTCGACCGCCAAGGAAGACGCGTCATGAGGCTCCGCAGTTTCAATCTCGCGGCGGCGGTCGGCCTGCCGCTCGTACTCGCCGGCTGCGCAACCAATGCCGAGTATTCGACCAAGGTCGCCGGCTTTGCGACCGTGGATGCCAAGGTCTCTACCGCCGCGACCAAGAAAAGCGTCTGGATCCAGAACCGCGCGCAGGCCGACAAGGTCAATGCCGAGGTCAAGGCGCTGTTGAAGCGCAAGACGATCGACGCCGATACCGCCGTCCAGATCGCGCTTCTCAACAACAAGGGTCTTCAAGCGGCCTACGCCGATCTTGGCGATGCCTCGGCGGACGCCTGGCAGGCGACTTTGTTCCTCAATCCGACGGTATCGATCGGAACGACCGGGATCGGCGCGCCGGAACTCGAAGCCTATCGCGCGATCGAGGGCCTGGTCACCACCAACATCCTGGCGCTCCTGACGCGCGACAAGACCATCGCCATTGCTGACGCAAGGTTCCGCCAGGCGCAGCTTTCAGCGGCTCTCAGCACCCTGCAGCTGGCCGCCGAAACCCGCCGCGCCTGGATCGAAGCGGTCGCCGCATGGGAAACCGTCGGGCAGCTCAACCAGGCTCAGGCGGCGGCGGATGCCTCCTCCGAACTCGCCGCAAAGCTCGGTGAGACCGGTGCCATGGGCAAGGGCAACCAGGCGCGCGAGCATGTCTTCAATGCGGAACTTGCCGGACAGGCGGCCGAGGCGCGGCTTTCCGCACGGCTTGCCAAGGAAAACCTCACGCGGCTGATGGGTCTGTGGGGCGCCGATGTGGACTATCAGGTCCCGAACCGTCTGCCGGACCTGCCGAAGGCGCTCGCCCGCAAGGACAGCATCGAAGCGGAAGCGCTGAAACGCCGCGTCGATCTCCAGATCGCCCGCCTCGATCTGGAAGCGGTGGCGAAATCTTACAAGCTGACCGAGGCGACCCGCCTTGTCACCGATCTGGAACTCGTCGCTGGTGCGGAAGCGGAGCGGGAGCAAGAGGATCACGGCACCAAGGTCGAGACGACGGGCCAGTTCGAGCTCGAATTCGTCATCCCGATCTTCGACAGCGGCAGCGCGCGCATGCGCAAGGCCGAGCTCGCCCACATGCGCTCGGCAAACCTGCTTGCGGAAAAGGCGGTCAACATCCGCTCGGAAGCGCGCTCAGCCTATGAAGCCTATCGCTCGCGCCACGAGATCGCCCGGCACTATCGCAACAACGTCGTGCCGCTGCGCACCAAGATCGAGGAGGAAGCGACGCTCAGCTACAACGGCATGATCACCAGCACCTTCGAACTGCTCGCCGACGTCAGGGCCAAGGTCAATTCGACCGTGCTTTCCGTTAACGCGAAGCGTGATTTCTGGCTGGCCGATGCCGACCTGGTGACGGCGATCAACGGCGGCGGATCCGGTGGATCGGCCGAAGCAGCGGCGGCACCGGCAGCGGCCGAAGCCAGCGGCGCAGGACACTAAGAAGGATTGCAGAAGATGTTCAACAGAAGACACTTCCTCGGTGCCGGCGCGGCTCTCGTTTCGACCGCCGCCTGGGCGCAGACCTCCAACTCCAGCCTGCCCGAAGCGGCAAGCATGGACAACGCCAAGACGCAGAAGCCGCTGGTGCCGACGAGTGGACCCGACTACAACCCGGTCGCCACCCTCAACGGCTGGACCCTGCCACACCGCATGAACAACGGCGTCAAGGAGTTCCACCTCGTCGCCGAGCCGGTCGAACGCGAAATGGCCGACGGCATGACCGCCTATCTCTGGGGTTACAACGGCCAATCGCCGGGCCCGACGATCGAGGCGGTGGAAGGCGACCGCGTCAGGATCTTCGTCACCAACAAGCTGCCGGAACACACCACCATTCACTGGCACGGCATGATCCTGCCTTCGGGCATGGATGGCGTGGGCGGCCTGTCGCAGCCGCACATCCCCTCGGGCAAGACCTACGTCTACGAGTTCGACCTCGTGAAGTCGGGTACCTTCATGTACCACCCGCACGCCGACGAGATGGTGCAGATGGCCATGGGCATGATGGGCTTCTTCGTGGTGCATCCGAAGGACCCGGACTTCATGCGCGTCGACCGCGACTTCGTGTTCCTGCTCAATGCCTACGACATCGATCCCGGCACCTACATTCCGCGCATCATGGAAATGACCGACTTCAACATGTGGTGCTGGAACAGCCGGATCTTTCCGGACATCGACCCGCTGGTCGTGTCCAAGAACGACCGGGTGCGGGTGCGGGTCGGAAACCTCACCATGACCAACCATCCGATTCACATGCACGGCTACGACTTCGAGGTAACCTGCACCGATGGCGGCTGGGTCAGACCAGAGGCGCGCTGGCCGGAGGTGACGATCGACATTCCCGTCGGCGCCATGCGCGCCTACGAGTTCGACGCCAAATATGAGGGTGACTGGGCGATCCATTGCCACAAGTCGCATCACACGATGAATGCGATGGGCCACGATATCCCGACCGTCATCGGCGCCGACAAAGAATCGGTCGCGGCGAAGATCCGCAAGGTCAAGCCCGACTACATGCCAATGGGAACCGCCGGCATGGCCGACATGGGCGAAATGGAAATGCCGCTACCCGACAACACGATCCCGATGATGACGGGCTGGGGTCCGCACGGTGCTCTGGAGATGGGCGGCATGTTCTCGGTGGTGAAGGTGCGCGAAGGCATCTCCGCCGGCGATTACAGCGATCCCGGTTGGTACGAGAACCCACCAGGAACGCAGGCCTGGGAGTGGACCGGCGAACTGCCGGAAGCGACGCGGGCAAAGGATGCCAAGACCGTGATCACGCCCAAACCATGACGACACGGCTGATTGTTATGAACTCTCTCAAATCCACCAGGAAACATACGATGAAGAAAACAGAATTCGCTCTGGCGCTCGTTGCCGCCTCTGCCCTTTCCTCCCAGGCGCTTGCCAGCGGCAGCCATGCCGGCGGCCACGACAAGGTTTCCGTCGGCGAGCCCGGCGACAAGAACAAGTCGACGCAGACGATCCGCGTCACCATGAAGGAAACCGACGATGGCAAGATGATCTTCACGCCGGCGATCGTCAAAGTCCGCCAGGGCCAGACGGTCCACTTCGCGATCAAGAACGCCGGCGAGCTCGCGCATGAATTCGTCCTAGACGACAAGGCGACGATCCAGGAGCACAAGGTCACCATGGAGAAGTTCCCGGATATGGAGCACGACGATCCGAACGCGATCCGGCTCGAGCCGGGCAAGTTCGGCGACATCTACTGGACCTTCACCAATGACGGCACCTTCGAGTTCGCCTGCCTGGTGCCCGGCCACTACGACGCCGGCATGCATGGTCCGCTCGACGTCGTGAAGAAGTAACTCCCCGATCACAGCAAAGGATGAAACCATGAAGACTATAGGTACCCTCTTCGCAACGCTTGCGCTCGCTGTCACCGCCGTCCCGTTCGCGCTTCCCGCCCAGGCGGCGGAGTTCACCAAGGGCGTCGTCAAGAAGATCGACACCAAGGCCAAAAAGGTGACGATCGACCACGAGGATCTGAAAAACCTCGAGATGCCGGCCATGACCATGGTGTTTCGCGTCGGCGACGACGCCCTGCTCGCCAAGCTCAGGGAGGGTGCGTCGATCGAATTCGTCGCCGACCGGGTCAACGGCAAGCTGACCGTGACCGAAGTCAAGTAAGCTGCGACAAACGGCCCGGGTCGAAATCACGCCGCCCGGGCCGTCACGATGCTATAGTCAGGCAGAACCGGAAAGGAGCGTCCAATGGACGTGTTACGCAGACATTTCGTTGCAGGCGCAATCGCAGGCATCACCCTCTTTGCGACAGCCGCCGCGGCTGCGGCAGGCACCATGGCCATCTACAAGGATCCGCAATGCGGCTGCTGCGAGCAATGGGCCGAGGCGATGGAGGCAGCCGGCTACAAGGTCGAGGTGCACGACGAGGCCGACATGTCGGTGATCAAGACCCGCTTCGCGGTGCCGGCCGACGTGGAAGGCTGCCATACCGCCGTCATCGACGGCTATGTCATCGAGGGGCATGTGCCGCTGGAGGCGGTCCGCAAGCTTCTCTCTGAGCGGCCCGATATCGCCGGGATCGCCGTGCCCGGCATGCCTTCAGGCTCGCTCGGCATGGGCAACGACCCGCAGGCGTCGTACGACGTCTATACGATCGCCAAGGCAACTGGCGCGAAGTCGACGGTTTACTATCAGGTCCGGCCGGTGAAGTAGCGCCATGACAAAGTAGCACTTCGGCCCCAGGGCGTGGTTCGGGGCCAGGAGATCGAAGGCGCTTCTACGGTGTGGAGGTGCCTTCCGAGCTGAAGTATCCAATCAAGAAAGCTAGGCTTCTCCCTTGCTCGAGGATCCGAAGTCCAGCGGCTCCCCGATTTCGATCGCATGTCCGTCCGGATCGTAGAAGCGGAACACGCGCTGGCCCCATGCCTGACACTCGACGGGGTGTATCAGCTCCACATGCGGCGCGATGCGTTCAAAGACCGCGTCGACATCCTCGTGCTCGAAGTAGAGCAGCAAGTTTCGCCGCCCGTAGGGTTCCGCCGAAGCCAGTTCTTCTCGCCAGACCGTTTGTTGCAGCGATCGTCCTTCGTGGATGGCGAAACCGCCTTCGAAGAGGACGAAATTTCCGAAGTCCTCCAGCACCGTAAGGCCAAGCCTTTCCTCGTAGAATTCCTTGGATCGGCTGATGTCTCGGACGAAAGGGATTGGATTAATAAATCGCATGGAATTCCTTTCGTGACGCCTTGTCGCAAAACCTATCGCGGCCGACGCACGACGCAAAGGAATTCAGGCGGCGTGCCAACTGCCGTATTCATCACGCTGAAGCATCGGCGTTTGGAACACGCCGACGACGCGCTCGGGCCAACTCGGCGCTAGATTGGCTAGCGGCTGCCGCCAGCGCTCGGTCTGCAGCATGGCGGCGCCGATCGCGACCGGCTCGATGCCGCAGGTGTTCATCAGCGTTAGGCCCGCAAGGATAGATGTACCACTCGAAATGACGTCGTCGACCAGCGCTACGCGCCGCCCTTCAAGCAACGGCAGCATGCGTGGGTCGACATAGAGCCGCTTCTTCTGGTCCGGCGTTGTGATCGAGGACAGCGGCACCGACAGGTCGTCGACGTACCAGAATTTTCTTGAAGTACCGAGCGGCACGTAGCGGCTATGGCCGAGTTTGCGCGCAACGGCAGAAGCAAGCGTCAGGCCCAATGTCGGGAGACCGGCAACGACTTCCGGCTCGAAGGCGGCAAGCTTTGCCGCTAGTTCGGTTGCCAGCGCATCTTCGACCGCAAAGCTCGCCTGGTTGACGATCAGCGAGGCGAGCGCGTGCCTGCCATCCGAGAGCGGACGGACCGGCAGCAATATCTGGCGGCCATCGCCGAGCGTTGCCGGGAAGAAATCGCGATAACCCACCTGAATGTCGAAACTTTTCGGCGGGTAGACCTCCTGCCAGAAGTCGTGAGGCTGCATCGGTACCGTCCTCGTCTGCGCATTTCGCCCGGATTGAAAGGCGACCAAAAAAGCCGGTTCGCTGTTCTGATCCCGGTGGTTTTCGTCTATACCGTTTGCGACTTCGATCAAACCGAAAGGGCACCGCGCAGCGAGCAAAGCGCGCGGAATTCACAAGCCCTTCGCCAGATGAACCACGGGAATGCCAGAAGATGCGCCTACCAGACGGAATTGCTGACGACCTCGCCTTTCTCACCGACTTCCGTCGCGATCTGCATGCTCATCCGGAACTCGGCTTCGAGGAGGAGCGCACCAGCGACCTCGTTGCCAAATGGCTCGAGGAAGCTGGACTAAAAGTACACCGCGGCCTTGGAAAAACCGGCGTCGTCGGCACCCTGCAGGTGGGCAACGGCACGCGCTCGATCGGTCTTCGTGCCGACATGGACGCACTCGCCATGCCTGAAATCGCCGACCGTCCCTACAAGTCCCGCGAAGCCGGCAAGATGCATGCCTGCGGCCATGATGGCCACACCGCGATGCTGCTCGGCGCCGCCCGCCATCTGGCAAAGACCCGCAATTTCTCCGGCACCGTGCATTTCATCTTCCAGCCTGCGGAAGAAGGACGCGGCGGCGCAAAGCGCATGGTCGAGGACGGGCTGTTCAAACTTTTTCCCTGCGACGCCGTTTATGGCCTGCACAACATGCCCGGCCTTGATCCGGACGAGATGGCCGTCGTTGCCGGCCCCCAGCTTGCCTCGTCCGACAGCTGGCGGCTGACCTTCCGCGGCGTCGGCACCCACGGCGCCAAACCGCATCTCGGTCGCGATCCAGTGACCGCTGCCGGCACCTTCCTCGCCTCGCTGCAATCGATCGTCGGCCGCGTCGTCGATCCCTTGCAGCCGGCCGTCGTCAGCGCCTGTTCGGTGCGCGCCGGCGACCCGAAGGCGCTCAATGTCATCCCTGATACGGTCGAGATCGGCGGCACGGCTCGCGCCTACACACCTCATGTGCGCAATCAACTCGAGGAGGAGATCGGCCGGCTGGCACGCGGTACGGCCGAGATGTACGGTATCAAGGTAGACTATGAGTTCGAACGTCGCATTCCGCCGGTCGTCAATGACGCCGACGCAAGCGAACGCGCGCTTTCGGCTGCCCGCGCCGTCTTCGGAGAAAAAACCCGCACACAGTTTCCGCCTTCAACCGCCGGCGACGATTTCGCCTTCTTCGGACTAGAAGCCCCCGGCTGCTACGTCTGGCTCGGCAACGGCCCCGCCGTCGATGGCGCTCTTCATCATAATACGGCCTATGACTTCAACGACGCAGCGATCGGCCCCGGTGTCACCTTCTGGACGACATTGGTGGAGCAAGAACTGAGTACTTCGGCCGACAACTGACCGGCCAACGCGTTCAAAGTGGTCGTTTCTCTCGATCACGCGGATTTACGCCGGCAAGTCTTGCGGCAGTGCATATCCCGGTGCTCGTCGTCGGTGCCGGCGTGGAGGTTGGCGCCCGCAAGCCATCTGCCGCAGGGTACGTCGCGCTATCTCGAGATCGCAGATGCGGCGCATTTCACCTACATGCAATTATGCAAGCCCGGCGCCAGAGCATTGATCGAGGCGGAAACGCCGGGTGATGGGGTGGTGTGCGACGATGGTGGCGGTCGAGACAGAGCGACCATTCACCGGAACACGGCAGAGGTGATCGCGGGCTTTCTCGCAACCGCCTTGGATATCCAGCAGCCACTGCGCTAGCCTTTCCCGGTGAGCGCAAACACAGGCAGGGCGGCAAGCGTCGCCCCGCTCGACCTGTCAGATCACTTCGAGCACCGGGTTTTCGAGAATCTTTCCCGTCAACACGTCGGCAATGCCGCGATCGGTCTGGTGCGGGCCCGCGTTGCAGGCAAGCGTCGCTCCGAAACAAGCCTTGAAGACGAGATAGGGCGGCTGCCAATCAACGATCCGTCCGACAGCATCACGCAGCGCGGCAAAGCCGGATGACACATTGGCCAAAGGCGAATCGGAGACCAGGCCGCACAACGGCAAAGGCAGGATGGCATCGATCTTGCCTGCGGATGCGACCGCCATGCCGCCGCCGGCCGCGATGACGGCATTGGCCGCCACCATCATGTCATGGGCATTGCCTCCGAAAACCGTGAGGTTGTGGCTGTCGTGGGAAACGGTGGTCGCGAAGGCGCCGCGCCACTCTCCCCAGCCGGTCAGCAGGCCGACGCGCGGCTTGCTGTCGGCGCGGCCATGGCGGTGAGCAACGGCAATCAGCGTCGCGCCCTGCGGCGGAACGACGAAGCCATTCTCGACCTCGGCTACAACCTCGTCCCATTGAGTGAAACGCGGTCGGTCGATCGTGGCGACACGCACCTTCGAACCGGTTGCGGGAATGGCGAAGTCCGTCTCGCGCAATGGCTCGATCTTCATCGTACCGGCAAGCGCCTCGACGTCGGCCTTCGGCACGGCGTCGATCATCTCCCCCGCCCGGGCCACCTGCTTGCCGCCGGCGATTACCGTACGGGCGCGAAAGCCATGAAGATTTTCGAAGATCACGATATCCGCCCGCCGCCCGGAGGCAACGAGGCCAAGGTCAGGACGACCGAGACGGGTGGCGGCGTTCAGCGTCGCAGCGCGAAGCGCCCATTCAGGTTTCAGCCCGTAGCGCACCAGCCGCCGCACCACATCGTCGAGTCCGCCCGAGCGATCGAGATCGTCGGGAAAGACATCGTCGGTGCAGAGCGTCACCGTCTGAGGAAGATGGCCGAGAGCATTGAGGGTATTGACGAATTCCGGCAGCAGATGGTCGTGCGACCCGCGCAATTCGATCGACAGACCGGCTCTCAGCTTGGCCATCAGATCGTCACCCGAAACGAGCTCGTGGTCGGAACTGACGCCCGCAGTGACGAAAGCCTGGAGGTCGGCGCCGGCGAGACCCCGCGCATGGCCGTTGACCGGCTTGCCGGCGGCAAGCCCGGCTTGAACGATTGCGCTGATCCGCGCTTCGCCGTCGATGACGCCGCGCATGTTCATCATTTCGGCGACGCCGCCGATTTCCGGCCAACTCAGGATGTCGGCAATCACATCGGCGTCGAAATCTGCGCCGGCGACCTCCAGGCCGGGTGCGGAGGGCACGCTGGACGGCGCCAAAAGCACCGTGCGCAAGGGCAGCCCGGCAATGGAATCCGTAGCCCAGCGCACGCCGGCAATGCCGTTGACATTGCCGAACTCGTGCGGATCCCAGACGATTGTCGTCACGCCGCGCGGCAACACCGCGTTGGCATAGGTCGCCGGCGTCACCATCGAGCTTTCGACATGCATATGGGTGTCGATCAGGCCGGGAGAAACAAAGGCACCGGTCGCGTCGATGATGGTCGCGGCATCCTTGCGTACCCCCGGCGCATGAACGCTCGCGATTAGCGGCCCAACAACACCGACATCTGCCGGGCGGAGTTCACCCGTCACCACGTCGACCAGCGTACCGCCAACAATCAGCATGTCGAACGGTTCGCCTCCACGCGCCGCGGCCACAGCGCGGGTACGGAGCGCCGTATCCATCAAGTCTTGAGGCTGCTCTACAAAACTCACTTTTGAGCCTCCTTCATCAGGGCGCCCAGAATCTGCGCACGCGTCGTCTCCACAAGGGCGTCGACAGCGTATTCGGCATTGAAGATCGCATGGCTTTCGCGCGTTTCGACGACGGTGCGCCCACGGGTGAGCGATCCGCCGAGCTCGACATCAATGCGCGCCTTGCGGAACGCGACAGCGCCGAGATTGACGAAAGCGACGGCGGCTGAAGGGTCATAGATCGCCATGCCCGGCCGGCCACGGCTGGTGCCGATCGAGATGTATCCGGCAAGCAGATCGGCGATCAGCGCCGCATTCGCGCCACCCGCAGAGCGGATCGGCGCGACGTCATCCGGATAGGCGAAGACCTTGCGGCAGAGATCGAGGTCGACCATGCGCAGCGGCAAACCGTGCGCGAGAACGATGGCGAGCGCTTCCGGATCGGCGAAGGCGTTGAATTCCGCGGACGCCGTGTGGTTGCCGCTAGTGACGCCGCCCCCCATCCAGGTGAGATCGGTGATGCGCGCCGCAAGATCCGGGCGGGCAAGGCAAAGGGCCGCAAGGTTGGTGAGCGGCCCGAGCGCCAGGATGCGCTTCGGCCCTTGCTGATCCAGCCAGGCACAAAGTGCTGCAAAGGCATCGCCTGGCGGCAACGGCTCGGCATCCGGCAGCGTCAGCCCGGCGGTCGGCATGCCGGCTTCGCCAAGGATGCGTTCGGCGGTCTCGAGCTTGCCGAGCACCGGCAGGGCCCGCCCTTCATGGATGGGGAACTCCCAGCCGAAGGCAAGCGCGGCACCGGCGGCGTTGCGTTTCACCTGATCGATCGGCGTGTTGCCGAAGACGAGGGAAACACCGTCGATTTCTTCACCGGCATGAAGGACGACGAGCACCGCGGCAATGTCGTCGAACCCCATGTCCGTATCGATCCAGACACCCATCTGACGTCAACCGAACTTCTTCAGGCGCGCAGCCTTTTCAACCGGCAGGTCGAAGGCGATCGTAGAACCGGTTTCACGCGCTGCCCACGCAGCATCTTCTTCCGCCTTGATGGCGCCGAGCAGCGTATCGAGCAGATACTCCCGTGTGCTGCCGGAGAAAGAGGCTCCGCGCACGGTGCCCTGGAAAGGACCTGAGCCCAGGGTCACCATGCGCGGACGCCACGCAAGCCCTGCCGTGTCAGGCGGCAGGGATCCGGAAAGTTCGATCGGGCCGTTGCCGGCCTTAAGCTTGCCGCCCTCGACGGCAAAGATGTTCTCGAAACCGACGAAATCGGCAACGAAATGCGAGAGCGGGCGGTTGTAGATATCCTCGGGCGTGCCGATCTGCTCGATCGCGCCGTTCAGCATCACGACGATGCGGTCGGCGAGCGACAGCGCTTCGCCCTGGTCGTGGGTGACGAAGATCATCGTCACGCCGGTTTCTTTTTGCACCCGCTGCAGCTCCGTGCGCATCTCGAGACGCAGGCGGGCGTCGAGGTTCGACAGCGGCTCGTCGAGCAAAAGCACCTTCGGCTCCATGACCATCGAGCGTGCCAGCGCCACGCGCTGTTGTTGGCCGCCGGAGAGTTCCCCCGGCTTGCGGGCAGAGAACTTTGAAAGGCCGACCGACTTCAGGCCGGTCGTTACCTTGCTCTCGATTTCGGTCGCCGGCAGCTTCTTCAGACGCAGGCCGAAAGCGACGTTCTCGAACACGGTTAGGTGCGGGAACAGCGCATAGGACTGGAAGACAAGACCGACGGAGCGCTTGTTGGCGGACACGCGAGTGATATCGGCGCCGTCGAGCCTGATCGCGCCGGAAGCGGGCGACAAGAGGCCGGCGATCGAGCGCATCGTCGTCGTCTTGCCGCAACCCGAGGGCCCGAGGAACGCCACCAGTTCGCCCTTGCGGATCGACAGGTCGAGATCCTTTACCGCAACGGTGTCGCCATAGGCGAGCGTGAGTTTTTCGAGGCTGAGGAAGGCGGCGTCAGACATAGCGTGAGAATCCCAGGAAGCGTTCGGCAAGGAAGACGATGCCGATGGACATGAAGGCGAGCAGCGCGGAGAGAGCGGCGACCGATGGATCGTAGGTGATCTCCATGTAGGAGAGCATGTCGATCGGCAGCGTGCGCACGCCGGGGCCGGAAAGGAAAAGCGACACCGGCACCTGGTTGAAGCTCGTGACGAAGCCGAGAATGAAGGCGGCAAGAATGCCGCTGCGGATGTTTGGCATCACCACCCGGAAGAAAGCGCCGGCGCGCGAAGAGCCGAGCAATACCGCCGCCTCCTCGATATCGGAGCGCAGGTTGTTGAGGCTCGCCGAGACCACCCGCACCGCATAGGGGAGCACCAGCGCGGTATGTGCGAGGAAGAGGGTCAACGTGATGTTGATGCCGAACGGCACGACGATGTAGCGCAGCAGCGCCAGGCCGACGATGATGCCCGGCACGATGATCGGCAGCGACACGATCGTGCGGATGGTTTCGCCGAAGGGCAGCTTGTAGCGCGAAAGAGCATAGGAGGCGGGGACACCAAGCACAAGCGCTGCGGCGGTGCCGCCAATCGCCAAAAGCATCGAGATCGCGAAGCTCTCGCGGAAGCTCTCGACCGTGAAGACCTTGGCGACCCACTGCAGCGAGAAACCCTGCGGCGGGAAGGCCAGCGTCTCGCCGCCGGAAAGCGACGCAGCAACAATGATGAAGAACGGCCCGATCAGGAAGCCGATCACCAAAAACAGGACGACGGGCGAAAAAATACGAGGGGTCATCGCTTGTTCCTCGCGGTGGCGAGCCGTTTCAAGAGCAGATTGGCGGCAAAGCTCATGACGATCAGGATGAAGGCTATGACGCTGGCCGAGACGAAATCATTGGCAACGGTGACACGCTGGTAGAGCAGCGTTTCGAGCATCAGCACCTTGGAGCCGCCGAGGATCGCCGGCGTGATGTAGGCGGTGAGCGAACCGGTGAAGACCAGTGTTCCGCCGATCACCAGGCCCTCCTTGGTGAGCGGCAGAATCACCTTAAAGAACACCTGGAACCAGTTGGCGCCGAGAACGCGTGCGGCGGGGATCGCATCCTTCGGCATGTTTTCAAGCGCGCTGATCAGCGACAGGATCATCAGCGGCAGGAATAGCTGCAGCAGGCCGATGAACACGGCTGTCTCAGTGAAGAGGAAGCGGATCGGCTCGTCCGAAAGGCCGACGAGCTGCAGCGCCTGATTGACGATGCCGGTGCGGCCGAGGATGACAATCCAGGCATAGGTGCGGGCGACCGACGAGATCATCAGCGGCAGTACGACGAGGCCGATCATCTGTCCCTTGCTGCGCGGCGAAAGATTGACGATGGCAAATGCTGCAGCGTAGCCGATGACCGCCGAGACGGCGGTGACCATCAGGCCGAGCCGGAACGTGCGCAGGAAAACCGTGCGGTTCAGCGGATCGGAAAAGAAGGTCGTATAGGCGGAGAGCGACCAACTGTCGGCGCTGCGAAAGCCTTCCGCCAGCAGGATCACCACCGGCGCCAGAAAGACGATCGCCGCAAAGACCGCTGCGGGCAGAGCGAGCGCCAGGGCTTCGGCGCGGTTCTGGAACATCCTTCTTCCTTTCAAGGCATTCGTTGGCACGGCCTACCCGTCGCAGGCGCGCAGCGTCCACCAGCCGACAGGGCCGGCCGGTGGAGTTCTAGTCGTTTGGCTTACTGGCCGACCTGCGCATTCCACTCCGACAGCCACGCTTCGCGGTTGTCGAGGGCGACGGCCGACGGGATCAGCTTCAGGTTCTTCACCGTCTCTTCGCCGTAGGTGAGATTTTCGGCGATCTCCGGCGAAACCTTGACGTCCTTGTTGGCCGGGCTGTCGACGAGCTTTTCGGCAAGCGCCGTCTGGATTTCGGTCGAGAGCCAGAAGTCCATGAACTCAAGCGCGAGATCCTGGTTCTTGCCACCCTTCGTCAGAACCATGACGTTCATGCCACCGGTCTGGCCTTCCTTCGGCGTTGCCCACTTGATCGGCAGGCCGAGCTTGGTGAAGCCTTCCCAGGAGAAGCGGCCGATCGGTGCGGCCCAGATCTCTTCCTGCTGCATCAACTGCACGAGCTGCGAAGACTTGACGTAGAAGGTGACGATCTCGTCCTTCTTGGCGCCGACGGCGGCGATCGCCTCCTTGAGATCCGGCGTGTTCTTGCCGATGGCTTCGCCGACCATGTAGAGCGCCGGCGGGCCCTGGTTGGTGGTGACGTTCGGGAAGGCGACGTGGCTGGCGTTCTTCTCGTCGAGAAGATCGGCCCAGGAGTTCACTTCCATCTTGTCCGAGCGATAAACGATCGAGGTTGCGTAGAAGGTGTAGCCGACGCTCATGCCGTCGCCGTTCGGATCCTTGGCGAGGTCGTAGAGCTTGTTGAAGTTCTGGAGCTTCGAGGTGTCGATCTTTTCGATCAGGTCAGCACGCGAAGCCGAGAGCGCGTCGGCCATCGAAACCACAGCCATGTCGACAACCGGGCTTGCCTTGTTGGCTTCCATCTTTGCCAGGCGCTCGACGCTGTTGCCGGTTTCGACCACCAGCTTGCATCCGCACTTCTGTTCAAACGGCGTATAGACCAGCTCCTTGAATGCGTCCTGGGCAAAGCCGTAGACGGAAATTGTGAGCGTCTTTTCCTGAGCAGACGCGGCAGGGGCGACGAGCAAGAGCGCGCTCGAGGCAAGCAGGAATTTCTTCATGGCTGGTGTCCTCCTTCGGTGACGGATGTGGCTGCGGTGGCAGTGGTATGAACGGGTTGAAGCACGGGCGGTGCGGCGGCCGATTGCCTGACGATGAGATGCATCGGCACTTTCGACTTCTCGGCCGTGACCGGTGCGCCGATCTGGGGATCGAACGGATCGCGCTCGCGTATCGCCTTGACGAGCGCGGCAACGGCAATCGCGGCAATCTCGGTCATGTCCATGCGGGCCGTGGTCAGTGCCGGCGTGATGACCGGCGACCAGATCAGGTCGTCGAAACCGGTGACACTCGCCTTCTCCGGCACTTTGATGCCGGCGCGCTGCAGTTCGGTCAGCGCCCTGAGTGCATGGAGATCGGAAATGCAGGCAAAGGCGGTGTAACCCTCCGCCACCTTTTCGGCGAGCCCGAGCGGACAGCCCTTGCCGGAAACTCTTTCCAGTGGCTCGATCCAGAGCGTATCTGTGTGACAGCCCTCGCCGAAGACCGAACGGATACCGCCGGCGCGGTCGTTCTGCACATTGGAGGCGGGGTTGTTGCCGATGATCAGCACACGGCGGTGACCGAGCGCCTTCAGATGCGCGGCGATCTGCTGGCCGCCGCCCCAATGGTCGGCGGCAACCGTATTGCCGGGTGTCGAGGGGGTATCGATGACGGCGACGGGACAACCGACATCGGCAATGCGAGTGCCGCGCCGCGGCACAATCACCAGGCCGTCGACATCGCGGTCGATTAGCCGCTCGATCGCCTTGGTCTGGGTCGAGACGTCACCGCGCGAGTCCGCGATCAGCACGCCGTAGCCGGCCGACGAGGCAGCAAGCTCGATCGCCTGGGCGATCTGCGGGAAGAGCGGATTGGCAATATCGGGAAGAACGAGGCCGAGAACACCGGTGCGTCCGGTGCGCAGCGCCCTCCCCGCCTGGCTCGGCACATAACCGAGCTCTGCAGCGGTCGCGCGGATCTTTTCCACCATTTCGACCGACACGCGGCCCTTGCCGGAGAGCGCGTTCGAAACCGTGGCCGCGGACACGCCGAGCGTTCTGGCAATCCTCGTCAGTTTTGGTCCGGAACGCGCCAAATCAGTGGTTTCCGCTATCGCGTGATTAAACGATTAATCATGCGATATATCAGAATCTCCTGGGTGTCGAATCCTTTTGTCGACTCGTTTCATTTTGCAATTTTCGAGGGAACATGGTCGTGAATAACAATCGACGCCCCCTTATTTCAAGCCGGCAATCCTGCATCAAGCTTATGGAGAAGACCGTTCAAGAATCAGAGTTTGGGGGCGGCGCCAATTCGCCGGACCAAGCAGGTCCGTGAAGGTTCCCTGATATATCTCGATAGTGCGCCGGACGACGGAAGGCCGAAATACGCGTATGCCCCATCCGCCACGGCCGCGGGTACAATTTTCAACTTCGAGGGACAAAAGAAACCAATTTTCCCACTAAATTACTAGGGAATAAGTATGATGCATCGCAATCATCCGGTGCGTACATTCGGGTGACGACGCGATCCGCGTGACAGGCACAATGCAGGAGTTTGGGACATGACTGGCACTATCATCGGCTTTAGCAAGACCGCGGGGCAAGCCCGCCGCGCACGAGGGGCAACTCTGGCTGCCGCCACACTGGCGCTCGCTCTGTCGATGAGCACAGCCGTCTTCGCCGAGGACGCCAAGTTTGACCCCAACGCCTCGATCACGATCGGCTCGCTCTATGAGCCGCAGAACCTCGATAACACCGCCGGCGCCGGCCAGGGTATCAACGAAGCCTTCAACGGCAATGTCTACGAGGCGCTGTTTACGTTGACTGATGCCGGTGACGTGCAGCCGGGTCTCGTTGCCGAGCAGAGCGTCAGCGAAGATGGCCTTACCCATACCTTCAAGCTTCGCCCCGGCGTTACCTTCCATTCCGGCGATCCGCTCACCGCAGCCGACGTGAAGTACAGCATCGAGCGCGTGACCGCCGAGCAATCCAAGAGTTCGCGCAAGAAGAGTCTCGCGACGATCAGCGCGATCGAGACCCCCGATGATCAGACGGTCGTCGTCAAGCTGTCGGCGCGCTCGATCTCGCTTCCCTACAATCTGAGCTATGTCTGGATCGTCAACGACGCGGCGAAGGACCTGAACGCGAGCGAAGACGGCACCGGCCCCTATCGCCTCGACGAATGGCGCCGCGGCTCGTCGCTGGCGCTGACCCGCAACGACAAATACTGGGGCACCGCTCCCACCAACAGCGAAGTCGTCTTCCAGTACTTCACCGATGCGACCGCGCTCAACAATGCGCTTCTGACCGGCGCCGTCGACATCATCACCAGCGTCCAGAGCCCGGATTCGATCGCCCAGTTCAAGGACAATCCCGACTTCACCGTCACGGCAGGCCAGTCGACCACAAAGGAACTGCTTGCCTTCAACGATCGCGTCGCCCCCTTCGACAATGTGAAGGTTCGCAAGGCGATTGCACGCGCGATCGACGACAAGAAGCTGCTGACCTCGATCTGGGGCGAATACGGCACGCTGATCGGCTCTTTCGTGCCGCCGACGGATCCGTGGTACGTGGATCTGACCGCCGTCGACGCCTATGACGTCGAAAGTGCCAAGGCGCTGCTGAAGGAAGCGGGCTTTGCCGATGGCTTCACGTTCAAGCTCGACACGCCGAACTACGATCCGCATCCGATCGTCGCGCAGTTCATCCAGAGCGAACTCGCCAAGGTCAACATCAAGGTCGAGATCAACGTGATCACCGCCAACGAGTGGTACACGAAGGTCTACAAGGCACATGATTTCCAGGCGACGCTGCAGGAGCACGTCAACCACCGCGATATCGTCTTTTACGGCAATCCGGACTTCTACTGGGGTTACAACAACCCCAAGGTCGTCGACCTGATCAAGGCCTCGGAAGCCGCCGCCAACACCGACGAGCAGACCGCCAAGCTCAAGCAAGCCAACACGATCATCGCCGAGGATGCTGCCAGCAACTGGCTCTACCTCTATCCACAGATCGTCGTTTCGACCTCGGCCGTGACCGGCTACCCGGTGAATGGTCTGAACTCGCAGTTCTTTGCCAACGGCATCAAGAAGAGCGAGCAGTAAGCGAAACGACTTCCGCTATTCGCGGCACTGGAGCATCCGTCCTCAAGCGGAAGCACTTGAGGCCGGATGCTCTATAACCAAAGTGCCAGAGCGTCCTTTGTGCGTTCATATGAACGCACGGCGCTCTGAGAACCCCTGGATCGGATCCAGGGGCTCTTGCGTTTCGCGATCGTGGTTGGCTCTGTCCGCGCCGTTTCGGCCAGGCCACGCACAGGTCCCGCTAAAGTAAGGCCTTCGCTCTAGCCTCCCTCTCTGTTTTGATGCAAAAGCCAACTTCTCTGATCACGGCACCCCGTGAGAAGAAAGGAATGCAACCATTCTCACCTATCTCGTCCGCCGTTTGGCCATCCTCATCCTGTCGCTGCTGATCGCGGCGGTGATGCTGTTCGTGCTGTTGCGCCTGCTCCCGGGCGACCCGGCCAATGCGCTTCTGTCCGTCGGCGCCGATGCCGCGCAGATCGAAAAGGCCCGCGAACAGGTCGGTTCGAACCTGCCGCTCTGGCAGCAGTTCCTTCGTTTTGCCGGCAGCCTCGCCCGCTTCGATCTCGGCACGTCCTTCGTCAGTGGCAAGCCCGTGATCGAGGAGATCGCCGCGCGGCTGACGGTCACCGTACCGCTGGCGCTGATGGGCTTCCTGCTTTCCATTCTGATTGCCGTGCCGCTCGGCATCCTCTCCGCCGTCAAGGCCGACCGCTGGTATGGCGGATTGATCTCGACGGTCTCGCAGTTCGGCATCGCCATTCCGGTCTTCTGGGTCGGCATCCTGCTCGTCACTATCTTTGCCGTCACCTTCCGCCTGTTTCCCTCCGGCGGCTTCCCCCGCCGCGGCTGGCAGAATGAGGGACAGGTGCTCTATGTGCTGGCACTCCCTGTTCTGACGATCGGGCTCGTCATGGGCGCATCGCTGCTGCGCTACGTGCGTTCGGCGACACAGGATGTTCTCGGCAGCGATTACCTGCGCACCGCGCGCGCCCTTGGCGCCAGTTTTCCGGAAGCCCTCATCCGCCACGGCATCCGCAACGGCGCCGTGCCGATCGTCTCCATTCTCGGCATCGAGCTTGCGACGACCCTGCTCGGCGCCGTCGTCATCGAGCGTGTCTTCGCGCTGCCGGGTCTCGGTTCGATGCTGCTGCTCGCGATCGAGCAGCGTGACTATCCCAACGTCCAGGGCGTGCTGTTCATCTCGACGCTGCTGGTGCTGCTGATCGGCTTTGCCGCCGATCTTACCCAGCGGCTGATCGATCCGCGCCTGCGCGAACGCGCCGTCGGAGGCAGTGCATGAGCCCGGTCGAAGCATCCGTTTCCACGCGGAAGCGTCGACACTCGCTGGCACTCACCGTCGGGCTCGCACTCGTCGGCATCAATCTGCTCGTCGCCCTGCTCACGCTGTTCTGGACGCCGTACGATCCTTTGAATGCCTCCGGCGGGCGGCTGGAAGCGCCATCGCTCCTACATTGGCTCGGGACCGACCGGCTGGGGCGTGACCTGCTCACGCAACTGATGATCGGCGCGCGCACCGCGCTGCTCGTCGGCACCGGTGCGGTGGCGATCGGCGCGACGATCGGCGTCAGTCTCGGCGTTCTCGCCGCTTTTGCAACACGCCTTGCCGACGACGTGATGGCCGCGACGCTCGATATCCTGATCGCCTTCCCGACCCTGCTTCTAGCAATGCTGGTGGTCGCGGCAAGCGACAGCGCCAGCCTCTGGACGGCGATCCTGGCGCTCGGGCTTGCAATCTCCGCCATCGTTGCGCGGCTGACCCGCATCCTTGCCAAACGGGTACTTCGCCAGGACTATATCGTCGCCTCGCGAACATCGGGAACCTCTTGGGCGGGCGTCGTCCTTCGCCACGTGCTTCCCAATATCTGGCCGACGCTCTCGGTCAATTTCGCTTTGCAGTTCGGCCTTGCCGTCATCGCCGAGGCGTCGCTCTCCTATCTCGGCCTCGGCGCACCGCCGCCAAACGCTTCCTGGGGACGGCTGCTGCAGGAAGCGCAGGGGACCGTCTATACGGCGCCGATCGGCGCGATCGCTCCCGGCATCGCACTGGTCGCCCTTGTCATCGGCATGAACCTTCTCGCCGACGGCCTGCGCGACATCGCCGATCCGACACGCGGGAGATCGCGATGACAGCGCTTCTCAACATCCAGGGCCTCAACATTCGCGCCGGCGACAAGCCGCTGGTATCCGATCTCTCCTTCTCGATCCGATCCGGCGAGCGCATCGGCCTGATCGGCGAGTCCGGTTCCGGCAAGTCGATGACCGCCATGGCAGCGACCGGCCTGCTGCCCCCGTCGATCAGCGTCTCCGGCTCGATCGAGCTTGACAGCCAGCAGGTGGTCGGCGCCACCGACAGGGTCATGAACCGTCTGCGCGGCGCTGCCGCCGCCGTCGTCTTTCAGGAGCCGCTGACAGCACTCGACCCGCTGATGAAGATCGGCCGGCAGATCGCCGAACCGGTTCGCCGCCGACTGGAGCTGGAGAGCGGCAAGGCATCGAAGGATGCCGTCAGCCGTGAAGTCCGCGACCTCATCGACAAGGTGACGCTGCCGCAGCCGGAACGCATCATCAACTCCTATCCGCACGAAGTGTCGGGCGGCCAGCGCCAGCGCGTCGCCATCGCCATGGCGCTCGCCTGCCGCCCGAAGCTCTTGATTGCCGACGAGCCGACGACCGCGCTCGACGTCACGACGCAGGCAGAAATCCTCAAGCTACTGGACCAGTTGGTGCGCGAGACCGGCATGGCGCTTTTGTTCATCAGCCACGACCTGCCCGTCGTTGCCCAGGTGGTGGAACGCGTGATCGTGCTGAAGAACGGCGTTGCTGTCGAGGAAGGGCCCGTCAAGACGGTCTTCGGCAACCCGCAAGACGACTACACCAAAACCCTAGTTGAGGCCGCCCGCCTGTTCGACGAAGCGCTCGGGGCAACCGGATCATGATGCTCGATCTTCAAAACGTCAGCTTCGGCTATTCCCGGGAGCAGACCACGCTCAACGACGTCTCGCTGTCTGTCCGCGCCGGTGTCAGCGTCGGCCTCGTCGGCGAATCCGGCTCCGGCAAGACGACGCTTCTGCGGCTGATGCTCGGGCTCATTCGCCCGACCAGCGGCATCATCCGCTTCGGCGAGGAGAGCCTCGATACTGGCAACAGTGCCTTCATGCAGCGCTATCGACGCGCGGTGCAGCCGGTCTTCCAGGATCCCTATTCGTCCCTCGACCCGCGCCAGCGGGTGATCGACATCATCGGCGAGCCGCTCAGGTCGTTGCGGATCCCGGGCGATCGCACGCAGACGGTCGCCGAAGCGCTCGAAGCGGTAGGCCTGCCGCTTGACGCGATGCGCCGCTATCCGCACGAATTCTCGGGCGGCCAGCGCCAGCGCATCGCTATTGCCCGTGCGATCGTCGCCCGTCCGCAGATCGTGCTCGCCGACGAAGCGGTCAGTGCGCTCGATCTTTCGACCCGCATCCGCATCGTCGAGCTCTTTAAGACGCTTTCGGAAAAGCTGACGCTGGTGTTCGTCTCCCACGATCTCGGCGTCGTCGCAGCACTTTGTGAGGAAATGGTCATCCTGGAGCGCGGCAAAGTGGTCGAAAGCGGCAAGACCCGCGACATTTTGGCTGCACCCAAGCACCCCTATACGCAGCGGCTGCTTGCCAGCATTCCGCGCATGCCGGCCTGACAAGGGATTGAACGAAGTTCGTGGGTTCAGACGAATCCGCCTTTATCCCCAAGGACTTGGTGATTCGTGGCCGCATTGATCCAGGACAACCCCTGAGACGCACATCTTGAGCATAGTGCCGCCGGCCGCAGATACCCTGTGGCCGAACGCCCTGACCGGCGATGTTCAATTTCTTCTGGGGGTCCGGAAATCATGCCTACTCGCGCCATCTTGCCATCTGCCGTCTTCTTTGCCGTACTCGCGGCGCCGCTCGCGATCGCGACGGCGGCAGATCTCTCCGAGCCGAGCGCGGTCGCGGCACCGGAAATGCCTCTCGCCAGCGAGCCCGGCCCATGGATGATCCGTGCCCGCGCGCTGGCCGTCCTGCCCGACGACAAAGCCTCGCTCTCCCTGAACGGCGCAGCACTTGACGGCGAAAAGGTCGGCGTCAGCAATTCCGTCGTGCCGGAACTCGACATCACCTACTTCTTCACCGACAACATCGCGGCTGAACTGGTCCTCGGCACGACGCCGCACACGGCGCGCGGCAGCGGCTCGATCGCTGGCCTCGGCGAAATCGGTAAGGCATGGCTTCTGCCGCCGACGCTGACATTGCAGTACCACTTCAATGTCACCGACGAGATCAAGCCCTATGTCGGCGCCGGCGTGAACTACACGGTGTTCTACAACGAGAAGCCCCGCGGTGATTTCTCGAGCTTCAACATGAAGAACACCTTCGGCGTGGCGCTGCAGGCGGGGGTCGACATCAAGCTCGACGACCATTGGGGTCTGAACTTCGACGTCAAGAAGTTGTTCCTTGAGCCTGAGGTCAACGCAACGCTGCCTGGCGCCGGCGCGGTCAGCGGCAAGGTCAAGCTCGACCCGTGGCTGATCGGCACCGGTATCAGCTACCGGTTCTGATCCACCTCGCATCGATCCATCGAGACCGTTTGCGGCGCCTTTCACGGCGCCGCAATTGTAACAGTTGGAGCTCAGAGGTGATGGGCGGTGACCGCCCGCGCGAGTTCACCCGACAACTGCCTGCTGCTGGCATGGGATATGTCGCCCAGTGACAGCATGCCGACCATGCGCTTGTCCTCGTCGATTACAGGCAGACGCCGGACCTGTTTCGCTTCCATCAGGTGGACGGCGTGTTCGATCGTCTCACCGGTGCGGCAGTAAACAATATCCCTGGTCATCAAGTCGCGTGCCGTCATCGAAGCGGGATCGCGCCCATTGGCAAAGGCACGCAAGGCGATGTCGCGATCCGTGACCATGCCGATCAGGCGGTCGTTTTCGCCGACGGGCAAGGCGCCGATGTCCTCATCCCGCATGATGCGCGCGATCGTCTTGATATCTGTTTCGGGAGAGATCCAGCGAGCGCCGGGATGCATGGCTTCCGATATTCTCATCGTATCCTCCTGTGCTTGAAAGCGGCGGAGAATAAGCTGACATCGTGGCCATTCATTGATCCACTGGCGACAGACGATTTCTATTGCAGCTCGAGAAGGAAATAGGTCGTCGGACCGGAGGGAACGTCGTTTGAGAGACGGAAGGCCACCGCGCCCTTCCCCTTCAAGACGGGCGCATGCGCAGTCCCATCGAGACCAACAGGCGAAACGCTCCAGCTCGGAACGCTTCGATCCATCGAAATGTCCACATAGCCTTCCCGGATCAGGACAGGCAAACGCCCGAAATCCTCGATCACCTTCTCTTCGGTGTCGCGAAATGTCATGCCGGTGTTCTGCGCATCGGTCGCAAAGATCAAGAGGAAGCGGCGGCTCTTGCTCAGAGATGCTTCGCCATCGAGCGCCGAGACGGCGACGAGCCCATTGCCATCGGCCCCTTCGATGCGCAGGACGCCGAGATCAATAGGCGCCCGCAACGACGAGAAGGCTGCGGCTTCGGTTGCGGTCGTTGCAACGCGCAATTGCCCGGCAAAGCGGTTCAGCACGATCTCGCCTGTGCTGCTTTGATAGATGCCGGCATCGATATTCGTGCCATTGTCCCGCGGAAGCGCGCCGCCTTGGCGCAGGCTTTCGAGGAGCGCTTCGCTGCTTTGCTGGCGTGGTTGCAGTACGGCCGGTGTTTTGCCGAGATCCTTTCCATCCTCAAGTCCAATCCGCCCGATGAGTGCAAGATCCGTCAGATGCTCCGGTTCCCGCGCCTGCATGTCGTCGGAGAGATCCTCTTCACCACGCACGGCAAACGGAACGGTTACGTCCGATGTCGCAACGTCCCCGCGGCGGTAAAGCAGCGCTGCCAGCGTCTCGCCGGCTCGCGCAACAGGATCGAGCGCGATCGCATAGGGAAGCATTGCCTTCTTGTGTGCGAAGGGCTCGCCATAGGTAAGAACGATCGGGCCGTGACCATGGCGGCAAAGCGCGTCCCAACCTTGCAGTGCCGCATAGGCCGGCATCGCCAGCCCCGCCTCGTAGCGGTAGCGGTTCCAGAAGAGATGATCGTACTCGCTGACCACGAAGGGCCTGCCGAGCCAGCGCGCTGCGGCGATCATCCGGATATAGTTCACCCCGTCGGCAATCGAGCTCGCCTGGGTGGTTTTGCTGCCCGGCGCGTAGCCGCTGACCCAGTCGTGATAGGTATTCATGGTCACGGCTTCGAGGTCGCGTCGGCTGAGCGACGCCTGGACCGTCGGCCAATTGTTGTAGTTGCTGATCAGGCCGCGGTAGCCAAGCCCGCGCAGCACCTCGCTCATACGTGCAGTTGTGGCCCGTTCCGTCTCGATGAAGAAAGCCTGCAGATCCCGCAGACGCGCGCTGTCGCCGTAGCGGTCTGCGGGAAGCTCGACCGATCTCGCCTCGATCATCTCATCGGAGCGAAGATCGGGCCAAGCCTTGGCCAAAGCTTCGGTGGAACCATAGCGTTTCGCCAGCCAGTTGTTGAACGGCTTGGCGAGCAACGGATCGTAAGGCGCTTTTCCCGGCCGATCGTGCACGACAGTGTCGAACTCCATCCCGTTCTCGTTGGCGAGAATGACGACGGCCAGGGCATCGTCGCGGATGGGCGCGACGCCCGTATAGGGGTTCACGCGCGCAAGGATCGTTTCCTGCATGCGCTTCCAGTGCTCGAACGCCCGGTCATCCACAAACAGGTCGAGCTTGAGGTTTCCTCCATTGTCCCAACGGTCGTCAAAGCCGCCATAGACGCCGCGCGGCGACGAGAGGCCGTCAATCATCCAGTAGATGCCGTTGCGCTTCAGCGCCGCCAGCAGATAGTGAATGCGGTCAAGTGTCTCGGGGTCGTAGTCGAAATCCCGGTCACGGCCGAACATCAGGCTTGCATCGACGAAATGCAGTCGAGAGAGATTGTAGCCATGCATCGCCAACTGCCGGGCGTAGCGGTCGGCCGTTTCGTGATCGGGGAATCCTCCAGAAGCCGGGCTCCAGGCAAGCGAAGCGCAGAGCATCCTTTCAGGTTTTTCGGGTGAGCTCGCGAACGCGAGCCGGCCATTGGCGCCTGCGACCATGCGACGATCCGCATCGATCGTCCCGTTCGGCAGGAAAGACGAGAAGTCGAGCGGACTGCCTGTCCGCAGTTCGAGCGAGACTTCGCGCACCGGAAGCCACTGATCGGATGCGCGCATGGGCGAACCGAATGCGAGAAGCATTGCCGCAACAGCGAACAGCCGACGCCCCATCACGCCGGGGCTCCGAGCAGCTTGCTCTCGATCGGCGCATCGGGCTTCCGGCGCGCCCGGAAGAAGCCGACCGGCAGGGCGGCCGCATGGAAGAACCAGGCGACGACGGTGTAGAGCCCCATGCTGATGCCTCCCTTGCGCAGGCTCATGAGCCCGACGACGCCGGCGAGGATCGCAAGGACCACGCCGAGCGCGAGCGCCCTGTTGGGCATGAAAAGCAGCATGCCGAGCGAAACCGCCCACCAGAGATAGACCAGCGCCCAGAGCTTGAGCTCCGGCAGCTCCCTGATGAGCTGCAGGAAATAGGGCCGGCCAAGCGATGCGCGCAGCAGCTCGCCAATGCCGAACAGATATTTGCTCTTCCAACGGCGGACGAGCAGCCGGTAGGAATTGTCCGTGTGGCCAAAATGCTGGACGAAGCGGCGGTCGAGACGATGCAGCTTCCAGCCGGCACTGCGCAGCCGGATACCGAGGTCGAACTCCTCGTAGCCATGGAGATTGCGATCGGAGAGATAACCGACCGCCTGGATCGCCGAGCGGCGATACAGGCCGCCGCCGTTCATGCGGTCGATTGCGCCGATGCGGTTCTCCGGCGCATTGCGCGTGACCCGCCGGGCGAATTCGAGGTTGGAGGTCAGCATCTCCTGCACATGACCGGTGACGCCGCCGACCTTAGGATTGTCGGCCAGGAACGCCTCGGCAACCTCAAGGAAATCGCTGTCCAGAAGCATGTCGCCATCGAGCAGGCAGACGTGGTCGTGGCGGGAATACTGGAAACCGAGCTGCGGACCGATCCCGCAACTTGGAAGCGCCGGCGGGCTGATCTGGGCGATGACGACCGGATAGAGGGAGGCAATCTCTATGGTTCTATCGGAGGAACCGCTATCGGCGACGATGACCTCACCGCCGACCGTCTTGAGCGCGACAAGCGCACTCTCGATGTTCGCGGCGATGCGCTTTTCTTCGTTCAGCGTCTTGATGATGACGGATACTGCCACGCATTCCCCCCATATCAGCAGCGCGTCGACAACCGCGCCTAAGTCGCCGGCGATCTTACCCGCGATATTTTGCGTTTTGGTTTACCGCCCCAGCAAGCGCAGAAATGGCAACCGATAGCGAAAGAGGAACCAGCCGCCGAAGACGCCGCAGGCACCACCGAGAAGCTTGACGGAGACATCCGCCGCCCGCGCATGGCGATCCGCCGAAATCATCTGCAAAAGTTCGAAGCCGATCGCGGCGGCAAGCACGAGAACCAAGACACGCACGAGGTGCTTCGGATAGGCGATCGCGAACAGCAGCCCCAGCAGGCCGAAAGCGCCGAACCGCTCGAGATGGACGAGATGCCCGATGCGGGGACGCAATTCGAGGGGAGACATCGTCGAATAGGCGATCACGGCAAAAAGGAGCCATGCGAAAAGGCCGGCGGCGCGTTTGAGGTTCATTGTCAGCTTGTCTTCCAGGCGGCGTGCAAGGCACGGCAATCGTCGAACGGACCACGACAGCGACCGCCTGCCCATCCAAACGTGCAAGGCGCGCTGTCGTACTTGATTGGCGAAGACACGGGCAGACGCGAACGTCGGCCTATTTCGCCAGCAATGCGCTATACACCGAAGCAGTCTTTTGCGCCACGTTTGTCCAACTGTAGGTAGCTTCCGCGTGGGCCGCGCGCTCCCGCACGTCGTCATCGCTGAGTGGCGCAGCAAGCTTTGCGGTGATGCCGGCTGCAAGCGCATCGATATCGCCCAGCGGAAAGTACTCGTCGGGCGCAAGGTCCAGTTCCCGGTTGGGAATGATATCGCTTGCCAGCAAGGGCAGGCCGTAGGCCATCGCCTCCAGCAGCGCGATCGGCATGCCCTCATGGCTTGAAGGCAGCACGAACAGGGCGGCATTGGCGAAGAGTTCTGCCAGTCTATCGCCGGACTGGAATCCGGTAAGCACCACCCCCGGCACCTCGGAGGCGAGGGTTCTCATCTCTCGGACATAGGGCGTCTCGAACTCCGCGTCGCCGACGATGACGAGCCGGACATCCGTCAGCCTACATTTCGCGAAGGCCCTGATGAGATCGAGCTGCCGCTTCTCCGGAACCAATCGTGCGGCGAGCAGGATGTAGCGTCGCGGCGCCAGGCCAAATTCACGCAGGATACCGGCGTTGCCGGAGGGCAGCGTAATCGCGACACCATTTGGGACCAGCGTCATCGACACATGGTGGCGCGCGCGCATGGTTTGGACGATATCCTGCGATATCGCCACGCGCCCGTTCGAGAACCGCATGCCGAAGAACTCGCCGAGCTTGAGCGTGCGCCTGGCAAAGGCGCCCCACTTCTGCCGGTCGTAGTCGTAGCCATGATGGGTGACGACAACCTTCAGTCCGAAAACGCGTGCAAGCGGCGTCATCAATGCCGGGCCGATGGCGTGGATATGCAATACGTCCGGCCGCCGCCAGGCGGCAAGACATACGCCGAGGAACGTGTGAACCAGCGCCTCCAGCGCCATGCGGCGCGGCGACCAGAGAGGGATGACCTCGACCCCGTTCCAGGCGTAGCAGTCGCTTTCCTGAAGATAGCGCCGACGCCCGACGACCTCGACATCCCAGCCGTAGCCCAGGAGTTTGCTGGCGAGCATTTCAACGTGTTTCTCGACACCGCCTTGGACGTTCGGAATACCGCGCAAGCCCAGCATCATCACGCGCTTGCGCTCGCCTCTGGCGGCAACAGCGCCACTCTGGACGGCCACAGCCCGCTGCCTCCCAGACAGAGCCGCGCCGCGCCGGGGCATCTGCGCCCGTCCCTCGGACAGCCCGGATTGTGCCATCTCCTGTGCAATCACCGGCTGCTGGCGGTGACTTCGCGAGACATCAGAGTTACTGCTCATGCGTCGCCTCGAAAGTTGTCCGTACCACATTTCACGGCAAAATACTTATCAACCAAGTAAATATTTCATTGACCACTTATATAACTGACCAGAAACCGTACGGCGAGCCCACTTTACTACAAATTGCGCGCGACGGTTAACGGCGCCGGCCCTCCCCCGCCCCGAGCGATGCATAGAGGTCCAGGGTTCTGTCGCGATAGGCGGCAGCCGAGAATTCACTGGCGACCCAGCGCCGGCCCGATGCCCCCCTGGCCGCACGTTCGGAGGAAGGCAGCGCCGCCATCCCCGTCAGTGCGCGCGCGAGATCGTCAGCATCACCGGGTTTTGCCGTCATCCCGGTCTCACCTTCCCGGATCATTTCGGGAATACCGCCGATCGATGCGCCGATGACGGGTCGTCCCAACGCATAGGCTTCAAGCACGCTGATCGGTGCGTTCTCGTACCATTCAGACGGCAGGACCAGGGCGCGTGCTTCCCCAATCAGACGGTGCAGGGCCTGACCCGAGAGATAACCGGCGAATGTGACATCGGCCCCCGTCTGCTCGACGAGCGCGCGAAGCATCGCTTCCTCGGGCCCGGTTCCGGCAATCACCAGGCGCTGGCGCGACGATGCCGCCGCTCGTATCAACGTCTCCAACCCCTTCTCCGGCGCCAGACGTCCGGCGAAGACGAAATAGTCGCCCTCTGTCCATTGGTCGGAATAGTCCTCGACGTCGACGAAGTTCGGAATGTGGACCATGCGCTCACGCGGCCATCCCCACTCGACCAGCTTGCCGACATAGAACTTGCTTGGCACGACGATGCGGTCCACCTGGTTGCGGTAGAGACCGAGAGCGCGGTGCACCAGGGTTTCCGCAAGCACCACCGCGCTCAGCGTCACCTCTCCCTTGATGCAGCGGTGGCGCAACACGTTGTAGACGTGCCCGCCGCGACAGTCCTCGCAGACGGCGCCTTCGCGCAGCATCTTGTAGGAGGGACAGGCAAGCTTCAGATCGTGCGCCGTCATGACGACGGGGATGCCGGCTTGCTTCAGCGTCGAGAAGATCGCTGGCGACAGATGATGGTAAACATTGTGCGCATGGGCGATCGAGGGCCGGGCACTCCGGATCAGCCGGTCGATGTTGCGCTGCGCCTCGCGCGAATAGATCACGCTCGCCGCCTGCACGACCTTGCGCAGCAGATTGGTGCGCCGGCCGTATTCGATCTCGGAGACGAAATAGTCGGACCATGGCGAAGGCTCATTGTCCTCATGCTCCATGGCAAAGGGCACCACGTCCCAGCCGATGTCGCCGAACATCTTCATATGGTCGAAGAAAACCGCTTCGGCGCCGCCGCGGCGATAGAAGTAGTTATTGATGGCGAGCAGCCTGTTGTTGCCGTTTCGTTGGCCAGACATGGCGCTCTCCTACCAGCCAAGCCTGTCGAGCACCCGCTCGACGGGCAGGACCACGCATCCCTTCCCGACCGCGTATTCGACGAGGCGTTCGAAGGTCTCCGGCGTGCAGCCATAGGGCGTCGGACGCGCGGCGATGTCGTGGGTAAAAAACACGAGCCAGCCGGGGCGGGCGACCACATCGTCGATCCAACCACTCAGTGCGCGCGCATCCGCTTCCGGCTGACGGATCTCCACTGCCTTGAGCATCAACGGGTCGACGGTGGTGCGATTGATGCTTTCGCCAGCGGCGCGGCAGGTGCGGTAACGCCGCCCCAGTTCCCGGCGCGACAGCGGCCAGGCGGCATTGTAGGGAAAGGCGAAATTCGTCGCTACCGACCCAACACCGCTGCGCTTCAGATAATCGGCATTGCGGTCGAGATCCCGAGCAAGACCAGCAGCACCCAGGCGCCTGATCTTGCTATGTGAAAAGGTATGGCAGCCGACTTCGTGGCCGCGGCCGGCCAGATCGGCGCATCCCTCCGCTGAGATCAGAGTGCGATCAACCTCGACGCGATCGGCCAATCCGCCAGCGATGTAGAATGTCCCCCGTGCACCGTGGCGCTCGAGGATCGCAGCCCCATTATGAAGCGCAGAATCCGGCACGTCATCGAAGGTGAAGGAAACGAGCGGCACATCGGTCACAACGTCGCGCGGCTTGGCCGCGAAGCGCCAGATCAATCGGTTGGCGACGCGATCGACAAGGCCGTCGACGGTTTGCAGGAGATCAGGCATAGACGGCTCCGGATTTAACCTGCTGCGGGGCCACCGAAAGAACCGCGCGCGATTGTAGGTGCAGGCCGTAAAGGGAAAAGAGGAAGGTGAACCATAAGAGGTTGCCGCCCTCGAAAAACAGGCTCTCGAGGCCGGCATTGAAGATCGTGTAGAGCCAGACGCGGATGTAAAGCCGGGTCAGATGCGAATGCTCCACGGCCGGTGCCAGGCGCGCGATGTTGCGGAGAGGCAGAACCAAAAGCCAGATCACCGTCAGCAACAATCCGGGAAAACCCGTCGTTAGGGCGATGTCGAGATAGGAGTTGTGACCATTTGCGGCCGCCACAGCCCAGGTCTCGATCGAGCCACCGCTGTTGACCAGTTCCGACGTCTGCCAGAAAGCCTTGAAGCCGTAGCCGGTGATCGGTTGTTCGGCGAGCGCCGTGAAGGCGAAGCGCCAGATATCGGCGCGGTTGGTAAAGGTCGCATCGATGCCAAGCTCGGTGACGAAGTCGCTGAGTGGCTTGAACACCGCGGAGCCGACGGCGAAGAGATTGAACAGACCGACCCCGCCGATAACGATCGGGATACGCAGGTAGCGCAACCGCTCGAAAACCCAGGCAAGCAGCACAATCGCCGGCAGCATGGCGGTCGAAGTCTTGCCGCCCGTGTGGAGCAGGAAGTTGAACGATAGAACGACGATAACCAGCCCGGCCAGTCGTGACCAGACGTTCATGACGAAGAGGCCAAAGAAGGCGGCAATCACCATGGCCGCCGCAGCGCTGTTCTTGTGGGGGAAATGACCACGCCAAAGGCCGGCGTTCATCGGTTCGCGCAGTTCGGAGGCCTGGTGGATTGCAAGCGTCGGCTTGAAGAGAATCCCGTAATAGGCGACCGACAGCATGAACAGGGTGCCGATACCGAGCATCTTGGCGAAATGTCGCTCCGAAGCCGGCAGCAGCAGGTAAATGCTCGCGTTGATCGTCACCATGACGGCGAGCACGGTCCCCTTGATGCCAAACATCGGATAGGCCGATATGGCCGAGACGAACAGGAACCAGATGTAGAGCACGGCCAACAATGGCCGCGGCTGTAGGATGATGCGCCGCATCGGATGCGCCAGCCCATAGGCGAACATGCCCGCAAAGAGTGCAAGCGATACGATCTGGTTCAAGCGATTGGAATTGCCGGCCGAAGGATCCAACACCGCCGCCCCGGTTAGATCGATAAAGGGCGTGGTTGTTATCCAGAAAAACAGGAACGTCGCCATGAAGAGCACGGTTCCTATACGGATGCGGAGCAGGTCCGCCGGGCTCTCCTCACGATAGACGGCGCTCGTCATGCCGTCCCCTCTCTCAGGCCACTGCGGGCCGGCGTCCGCGCAGGAAACGCCAGAGCCCCAGCGTTAGGGCCAGGCCGATACCAAGTGCGAGACCGAAAATCGCGCCGCCCGCGAGCAGGATCAATGTCCGCGGCGGCCAGCTCCGCGCATTCGGCGGCAAAGCGCGCGAGATGACGCGGACATTGGTCGTGTCGATCTGCTGGCGCTCGGTGATCTGCTGGGCGCGCGCCAGGTGGGTCTCGTAGATGGTGGCCTTGGCGCGGGCATCTCTCTCGAGATCCCGAAGTTGCACCTGAGCCTCGTTGTCGGAAAATACATTCGACTTCTCGTCGCTCGCCTTGGCCCGCAAGGCGGCAAATGCCTGCTGCTCACGATCCGTATCTGCCTTGGCGCGATCGAGGATCCGGCGCGCTTCGTCGGTCATTGCCCCTTCCAGCGTCGCGCGCTCGGAGCGGGCATTGACGAGACGCGGATGGCGCTCACCATAGGTGCGCTGCATCGAGGCGATCTGCTGTTGCAGCACGTTATATTGCTCGCGCAGGTTCGTCATGTTGACGGATTCGAACTCCGAGGCGCTCGCGGTTCGGCCCTGAGCGATGGCATCGTTCATCTGCCGGTAGCGCGTATCCGCCTGGATGAAGCGCTGCTGGGCGTCGAGAACCTGGGTATTGAGTTCGTTCGAAAGCTGATTGCTGACGAGCTGGCCGTCGTTGGTCGACTGCAGACCATTCTTGCGGCGGAAATCCTCGACGGCGCGTTCAGCCTCGGTGACATTGTGGCGCAATTCGTCGAGGCGCGCATTGAGGTTCTGGGCAACACGGCCGGCGCTCTCGGCGGCAGATTGAAACAGCTCCTGCTCAAAGGCCGCGACGATCGCGTTGGACAGCGTCACCGCCTTCGCCGCCTCTTCGCTCCACACCTTCATCACCACGACGAAGGAACGCTCCTCGCGCCGGGCTTCGACGCGCTCCGACAGCGCCCGCATCGCGGCAAGCGCATTTCCTGCCTGCTGCTCCGCCTTCGTCGAAAAGAGGCTCTTCAGTGAATCGAAGGCCGAGGGCTTCACGAACTCCGGATCCTCGGCAAGGCGCAACTGGTCGATCACGCGCGACAGCACGTTGCGCGATGTGAGAATGCGAAGCTTGCTTTCGACTTCCAGCAACTGCGCATCGCGCTGCGGGTTGGAGGTGAAAACGTCGTCGCTGACGACATTCAGGTTGGAGGGGTCGACAACGATGTCGGTGTAGACATTGTAGCGCGGCGTCGCCGTCATCGCATAGGCAAGCGCGGCGGCCACACAGAGCATCACTGCGACGACGACCCAGAGGAGCCCGTCGCGCAGCCAGCCGATGATATCATCGACGCCGACGTTGCCGAGGTCGTTCAATCCGGGGAGATACCTGTCGCGACGCACCGGTGGGGGTGACACAGCCGCCTTGACCTGGCGCCTTGGGACTTCCGAGGGCTCGTCGGGTTGCAACCGCGAATTTGCGAGCTTCTCGGCCACCTGCTCCGCTTCCGGCAAGTCAGACGACAGCAGATCGAGCAACGACCCTCTCGCGGCCGGTGCACGCTGATCGTGCGCCGGCTGGCTGGGCCCCCGTTTTTCGGCCTCGTCCGGCCTGTACATAAGCATCCCTCACGCACGCCCATCAAGACGCGAAGATCGTGACCCCGCGAGCCGCCTTCTATCGCAGAATTAAGGTTCTAGGGTGAATATTCCGTTAAACGGCAGGGATTGCCACTTAACGCACGGCGTCAGAAGTCGGTCAGCAACCGGCTCCAGCTCTCGGACGCCAGTCCGCCGACATAGATATCGTTGCGCTGGGCGGCATCCTTGAGATCCGCGTGCCGGGTCACCATGCAGAAGTAGCCGCGATGATGGAAGGAGAGCCATCTCTGGCGAGAGATCGCGTTCATCAGGAAAGGCTGCGCGCTGCCGGTGGCAAGCGCGTAGCCCTCCGCATCAAGCGAATGGAACATTTGCGCGGTGACGTCGAACTCACGGCCGGCCTCGCAGACGATGTTGAGCACCGTCGCCGTCTCACCGGCCTTGCCGAAATAGAGATAGGCGCCGATCACGCGCCCGCGCTCATCCACGATCTCCCGGCTCAGGAGTTCACCCAGCGTGTTGTTCAAACCGGCGACGGCCGTCAGCCAGTCGAATTCACTGCGGGACCAGACGGGTCTGACCGCAAAGCGCTTAAGCATCGGCTCGGCGCACTCGACAAAGGCCGCGAGGTCGATGGCACGCGTTGTGCAACCGGCTGCGGCATCCGGCTTCGTCCTGGGGCGACGGCGGCGCAAAATTCGATCGGCGACCGTGAGTGGGCCGATGACAACGCGCGATCGAAGGAGCGGCGCCTGTCGGCCAATCGTCAGAGCCCAGGCTTTGAGCGGCCGAAAGGAACGGCGCCAATCGAGGCTCTGTATCGGAAGTACGACGCCCCCGCCTGCCACCCAGTGGTCCGCACTGACCGGCGACGAATTGTCCGAGAAGCACATATCCTGTTTGGCGGCGCGCATGGCGCGGGCAAGGCAGGCTGCGCCGACTGCACCGGCCTTGCCTTCGGACATGAAGGCGCAAAGCAGTTTCGCTACCGTATGTCGGCCATTGACCGTGAACTCCATCGGCAGCGCCAGTATGGCGCTGCCGATGTCGCCGGTCCCATCGTCATAGACGATGCTACCGTTTTCCGGGGAATAAAGCGGGCTGCCGAAGAAGGTGGTCTCGAGATACCGCTGAAGCTCTTCGCTCGCCGCCGGTTGGCGCTTGCGAAAGATCCGGGTGAACATGCTGCTGACGACGGGAATATCCCGCGGCTCCATGGCCCGGACGTTGCCCAGGCGCGGCACTTCCCGGCCGAGCGGCCTTGCTGCCTGGATGTTTTCGGCCTCAAGCTTCATGGGCCATCCTCGTCGCCAGAGACGCGCCGCCAGCGGCCTGCTCCCGATCATTCCGCACGAAGCGCAAGAAGACGGTCCAGGACACGAAGACCATCGCAATTTCGATGACATAGAAGGAGACGAACGTTCCGGTCGGCGGCGCATACCAGGTGGCCCAGGCCGTAAGCGCGGCGCCGAGCACGCTGCCGAGGCCCATGACCGAGGCGCGCGCCGGATGGTGACCCGATGCGCCGAGCGCCTCCATTGCAACCGTCCACATGGCAAGCGGCACCACGACCCAGCAGAGGATGCGGACGAAGGAAACGAGCGACACGTAATCCTTGCCGAAAAGATAAGGCAGGACTGGCGCGAGTACAAAGACCGCAATAGCGGCGGCGATACTGATCAACGTGGCGGCAATTAGCACCTTGCGCACACGTTCGAACGCATGGTGCAGCCCGGTTGCAGTCGCTTTCGCGGAGCCGGGATAGATCAACCGGTTCAGCGCTTCGACCGACAGATAGCTGCTCTCCAGCATACGCCGCGCGACACTGTAGCTCGACATGACCTCGGCAGTCGCCACCAGGCTCAAAACCAAGAGGTCAGCATTCTGCCTGACGGCACGCAGGATGAACGGGATGCTGAAATAGAGCCCCAGCGGCAGCTCTTCACGGACGATGCCATAGGTCGGACGCCCCAGCACCTTGACGGCACGTAAGCAACCGACAGCCACGAGCACATGACAGATGAACTGCCACACCGCCCAGGAGGCGACCGTCGCAACTCCGAACGCGATACAGGCGAGCGCGGCAGCAATGGTGCGCGCCACGGCAAAGCCGACGACGACCTTGTTTGCCGAGGCAAAATTCGAATGCGCGAGGAAGATCTGCTCCGCCAGCACGATGATGCGAACGAAGACGATGTTGGTGATGAGCATAAGCGTGATCAACGCGACATTGGTCGCGGGATCCGGTGACAACGTGAAGAAGAATGGCAGGACGGCAGCGCCAAGCAGAACCAGGATCACGCCGCTCACGGCGGTCAGCAGAATATTGTGCCCGAGCATGCGCGCGTACATGCTGCGATCGCGCGCCACGCGGCGCACCAGGCACTCCATCGCGCCAAGACCGCACAGGTGCACTGCGATGTTGGCGACAGCGGTAATTGCGACGAAAATGCTGAACTCATGCACGCCGAGCCAGCGCGCCAGGATAGCAAACGTCAGAAGCTGGGCGGCGGACCCGATGACGAGGCTACCGCCGGATGCAGCATAGGACATGATCATCGAGAGGAACGGTCTGTGCGCGCGTTCCTTCACACCTTCCGAAGCCATTCCGATCTGCCTTTGACACCAACCAGCCGTTCATTGCGCAAAAGCGCACTCAATGACAGCGAGCAATCGCCTTTGATCGCTGCGCAAGGTAGCAGGTAGAGATGATTGCGCGGTTAACACATGCGCCGCAATTGCATTTGAGCTTCATTTACCCGATTACAATAGTCTGCAGCACTGCGCGTTTACAGATTTATCCAGGAACAATTCGACCGAGGACATGAGGGGGTGACCGTGCCGCACAACGACAATCATATCCGTCTGCATCGCTTCATGGGCGTGGAGCTTGAACTGGCACCCGACGTTCTCGTCCCGCGCGAGGAAACGGAGCTCCTCGGAAGAAAAGCCGTGTCGATCCTCGCGGATGGCCCTTCGGCACCGACCGTCATCGACATGTGCTGCGGCTCTGGAAATCTCGCACTCGGTATCGCCAACGATGTCCCGTCTGCCCGCGTCTGGGGCGCCGACCTCACGGACAGCACCGTTGCGCTGGCGCGCCGCAACGTCGACCGGCTCGAGACCGGCGCACGCGTTTCCATCCGGCAGGGGGATCTCTTCGCCGCCTTCGAAGGCGATAATCTCGAAGGCGCGGTCGATATGATCGTTTGCAATCCGCCTTACATCTCGACCGGACGGCTGGAGGGAGACCGGGCGCACCTGCTTGAAAGCGAGCCGCGCGAAGCCTTTGATGGCGGCCCCTACGGCATATCCATTCACCAGCGCCTGATCCGCGACGCCGTGGCCTTTCTGAAGCCGGGTGGCTGGCTGCTCTTCGAGTTTGGCGAGGGCCAGGATCGACAGGCGGCCGCCCTTCTATCGCGCATCAAGACCTATGAGCCTGTGACGTTCGCAACCGACCGCGACGGCAAGCCGCGCGTCGCAATCGTCAGGAAAATCGACGACCGGGACGGAAGCTTACCCAAATGAGCGAAATCCGTTCGCTTGAACGCGCGGACATCCCAGCGATCGCAGGCATGTTCCAGCGGGTGTTCCGCAACGACCAGAGCACGCCGCCGTCGGCACTTGCCGGTTACATGCAGCAGCTTTACCTCGATGCGCCCGGCTGCGATCCGCAGATACGCCCGCTCGTGCACGTGAACGACAAGGGCATCATTTCCGGATTTGTCGGCGTCAACGTCCTGCCCATGGTGCTGAATGGCCGCCGGCTGCGCGCGGCCATCTGCGGCTCGCTGATGGTCG
>NZ_JBQENM010000023.1:0-109927 GCF_052044795.1 Ensifer sp. 22521 | reverse complement strand
CGACCATCAGCGAGCCGCAGATGGCCGCGCGCAGCCGGCGGCCATTCAGCACCATGGGCAGGACGTTGACGCCGACAAATCCGGAAATGATGCCCTTGTCGTTCACGTGCACGAGCGGGCGTATCTGCGGATCGCAGCCGGGCGCATCGAGGTAAAGCTGCTGCATGTAACCGGCAAGTGCCGACGGCGGCGTGCTCTGGTCGTTGCGGAACACCCGCTGGAACATGCCTGCGATCGCTGGGATGTCCGCGCGTTCAAGCGAACGGATTTCGCTCATTTTCACCCGTTTCCGGCCGCAAAAAGATAATCATACCAAATATAAACTTTCTATCGGTCCCGCCACATCGAGTTATGAATCTAGTACTTTAAGTCGGGCCAAATATTCGATTTGTGCGAAACGAGACCTAACTCTCTGAAAGAAGACGAATAAAGGCTCTTCATCATTGGTGCAATGCCCCCAGGATGGTGACATCATGTCATCTCCCACTTTGGAGCCACGTCTGCGGCCGCTGAGGGTATGACGCGATAGTTGCATTAACATAATCTCACACTCAAGCTTGTGCCAAGTAGAATTACACCTAAACGAGCCCAACCCGGAATGGCATTGAACGGACTGACGACAGACATATTTGGCGCTTGCGACGCCGCAGAACTGACAATTCGCGAAGCGCATCGAAGCCCACGGCAGGAATTAGTCAATTGGAAAAGACCCCGGGGATAGGGAAAATGAGGGCCGCGCCCGGCTATCCTTTTGGCCGGGGCGGCCATATCGCCTCCACCTCGAACTACCAGGTTTGGCGACCGTACCAGTCATCAACTTCGCGGCGAACCCGGTCCCGTTCGATCCCGTAAAGCTCCTGAATTCGGCCTTCGAGTTGCTCGCGGTTACCAGCGATCTGATCCAGATCATCGTCGGTGAGCTTGCCCCATTGCTCCTTGATTTTGCCTTTGACCTGCTTCCAATTTCCTTCGATACGGTTCCAGTCCATTCTAGGATCCTCCTCAATTTACAGACGCCACCCCAACTCGCGAAGGCCGAATTGGTTCTTGCCAGGCCGACAAAAGATTGAGCGAAAGAAAGCCGGAACCGCCGAGAGCCAAATCCAGGATCAAGGTGGAACGGCAGAGCAGAACGATGCAGCCCAAAGTCAGAAATCGGCAACCAAGGCTGGCATCGTGCAGCCTCCCAATAGGGTGAAGCCACTCAACTGGCCAAAGCAAGTCCAAGGCGTCTGATCAAGGGCAGAGCGCCAAGTCTGCGACCAACGTGGCAGTCGAACGAGCAACGCGAGACCGCGCATGGTCGTAATGAACCAAGACGCGATGCGCCGTCGCACAAGGGCGGAAAGATCGATATAGATGGCTCCGTCCGGCGATCCAGGACGAATTGTGCTATTTCTCCGAAGGAGGCACCGAAACGCGCACGCCGATAAATGACCGGACCTCGCGCTGACGCGGCCCAAGTCCCCCATGAAAGCAGTTCGAATTGCCGCGCAGCGGAACATTTTCGAATGTCGAACGTACTAATTGGGCCAGGTAACACGAAACCGCACATGAATGCCCGGTGGGAAGCGAGCAGAACCGATGCCGTCACGCCCGTTCGATGAGGACGCAGTCGCCGACGACGTCCTTCGCGCGCGTTTCGCTGCGATCGTGGAATCGTCTTTCGATGCCATCGTCAGTAAGGATCTGGATGGCACTGTCCGTACTTGGAACGGAGCCGCGGAGCGGCTCTTCGGCTACATGGCAGACGAAATGATGGGGCAATCCATCCTCACCATTATCCCGCCGCATCTTCACGAAGAAGAAGTGAAACTACACGACCGCTTAAGGCGAGGGGAGCAGATCGAGCCGTTCGAGACAGTACGCCAACGCAAGGCTGGAAGCTACGTTGCCGTTTCGCTGACGGTCTCGCCTATTCGAAACGGCGTGGGCAAGATCGTGGGTGCGTCGGTGGTTGCCCGCGACATTACGTCGACCAAAGAAAAGGAACGGCGCATTCGCCTTCTTCTGCGTGAGGTCAACCACCGAGTTCGGAACCAGTACGCAATCATCCTTGCAATGATCAGGCAGAGCCGCAGCGAGGCATCCAATGCCGCCACTTTCCAAAAACGTCTCGAAGAGCGCATCTGGGCATTGGCGGCCTCTCACGATTTGATTGCGTCGGCCGACTGGAAGGGGGCCGATCTCGGTAATCTCGTCGAGACACAGATGGCGCCCTTTCAACCGGGTGATACCTATGAGATTGCAGGGCCGTCGCTTGCGTTGGTACCAGTCGCGATCGAGAACCTCGGCATGGCGATCCACGAGCTGGCTTTAAATTCGCTGCGCAGCGGCGTCCTGAAAAATCGAACCGGAGCGATCTCCGTGCAATGGGCGCTTGCCCAACGGGGGCCAATCCGAGGTTTCTCGATCACATGGGAAGAGCGGGTCGCACCGGGAAACAAAGGTCCGAGTTTTCCGCACTCCGGGTTCGGAGCCGTCGTGCTGAGGCGCAGCGTGGCGCAAGCGCTGAGCGCGACGGTGGACGTCATCTGCGGTGACGGAGTGCTCCGGTGGCGGCTGGCGGGACAGGCGGATCGTTTCCTGGAGCCATACCAGACTGCCGCGGAGCCACGCCCGACCGATGGGTCATAGCGGCACAGCGGTTCGCGCAGTCATCCTGCTAGGTGCTGGCGACGTTCGTTCATGTATTTGTCCAGGTCACGGCGCGCTGGCCCGACAAGACCGAAAATCTCGCGCGCAACCAAGGGCGTCAAACCGTATTTAGCAATGAATTCCGCGAGGTCGTAATGCCCGGAGTAGACGGCTTCCGACGGATTGATGATCTTCGCGCGCCCTCGTTTTGCAGGTGCAGACGGTTTGCTCCCATAGGAAGCGGGCTGGTCCTGTGCCATCTCAGATCTCCTGATGCCCTATGACGTCGGTATTCGCCTTGCAGCCCACGCCGACCCGTGGGGCATTGCGTAACTGCGCCCAAGTGCTCCAAACGGCTTTTTGTTCCCTGTAGAAACCTTCGAGCACGACGGAAGAAGCTGGTC
Organism: Ensifer sp. 22521; assembly: GCF_052044795.1. Classification (NCBI taxonomy): domain Bacteria; kingdom Pseudomonadati; phylum Pseudomonadota; class Alphaproteobacteria; order Hyphomicrobiales; family Rhizobiaceae; genus Ensifer; species Ensifer sp. 22521. Next base: position 106,886 of record NZ_JBQENM010000023.1, on the reverse strand, counting down.
GACGCTGTCGCATCGTCAGGGCGGTGGCGAGAGGCGGTCGGTTGAGGTTGGTCAGTCGATCTTTCCCATCAGCGCCGTGCCGAGACTGCCCATGGCAAATGAAGCGCCGAAGGCGAAGATCTGCATGAAAAGGGCGACGGGTTCGATTGAGCCGTTGTGTCCAAGTGCCTGGGGGTTCTGGGCAACGATCACCAGGGCGGTCATTGCGCCCAGCAGGAAACCGGACGACAGGTGCCAAAAAAGAAAACGCAACAAGCTAGGCATTTTCCACCTCCGAGAGGCGAGTGCCTTCGGCAACAAGGGCTGTCGCGACCAAGCGATCAATCGGAACTGATCGCCTCGCGGCTCACACGTTCCTCCAGCATCACCAGGTAGGATTGCAGGCGGAGAAGCTTCTTCCGATTGTCGGCAACGAGCGCTTTGATCACCTTGGCGCGGTTGACGCCGGGCGCCGCGCGAACGACCTCGCTCGCATCCGCAAGGATTGCGTCGATCTCGTGTTCGAGCCCTTTCGTCATTTGTCGCAGCATTACCAATTGGTCTTCGAGCCGATGTGCATCCGCATCTGCATCGAGATAAGGCTGGTTGCGTCGTCCAGCATCGAGCGTCGGCGCTTCTTTGCCCATCATCGTGCACTCCTCCGGCAGCCGAACCGACTAGCACGCAATTGGTTCCCGGCATGTGATTTCGCTGGGTTAACGTGCGGCCGCAATGCTGCAATTGATCGTCGTTGCTAACCGGAAATGAGCTTCACAGCCTCCGGATCATGGACGCCCGATCGAAACAGTTTTTGAGGAGGGGAGCACCGACGAGGCGACGCCGGTGCGTGGCCTCGTCGGATCTATCGAGACTTCTTCCGCCCGCGCCGTGTTAGAAACCGGGCAAACTGGGCTTCCTCCGTTCGAAGGCCGTTGGCCGACTTCCCCTTGCTGCTTCCACGCGGGATTGTTTCTCCCGGATTTGAAAGAGCGAGAACGGCCGGATGGACATAGCTCTTGCGACAAACGGCAGGCGTGTTGTGGAGGACTTCCGCCGCCGCCTCGCACATTTGCTTGACTGTTGGGTGCCGGCCCTCCTGCAGGGCTTGTCGCGCGACAGTAAAGGCAGCAACGCTTCCCGCCCAGGTTCTGAACGTCTTGGCGGAGATCGGGGCACCGGAAATATCGGCAAGGTAACGATTGAAACGCCCGGACTCGATAGGTTTAGCCTTGCCATCGGGCCCCACTGACACGAAGAGCTGCCGCCCAGGAAGCTCGGCAATCTCCTCCAGAATCCGCTGTAGTCGGGGATTGCGCAGGCGCCTCCGGACCCGCTGCCCACCCTTTCCCTTGAAGTTCAGTTCGATGCGCCCGTCGCGGATCCTGAGATGTCGCTTGAGAAGGGTAACGGCGCCGTAGCTGCCGTTCTGTTCCACGTAGCTCGAATTCCCGATGCGAAGAGGCGCTTGGTCGAGCAAGGCAGTCAGTACCGCAAGAATTGTGGTCGGGTCGTCAATCGGCCCATTCATCTGTTTGCGGACGGTTCGTCGCATCCGCGGGAGCGCTTTGGCAAAGGCAGGAAGTTGGTCGTACTTGGCGCGGCTTCGCAATTTCTGCCAGGCATCGTGATAGCGATATTGCTTACGGCCGCGCGCATCATAGCCGGTCGCCTGAAGGTGACCGTTCTTATTCATGCAGATCCAGACACGGTCGTAGGCTGGCGGTAATCCAAGCGCTTCGATACGCGCAATGATGCTGGGGTTCTTCAGGGGCGCGCCGTTCGGACGTCGATAACAAAAGCCGTTCGCCGTGCGCGACCGGCTGTAGCCCGGTTCCTTGTCTGAAACGTAGACAAGGTCGGGCTCAGCCGATGATGCACTCTGGCCTATCTCCAATCAGATCCGCCCCATCAACAAGAGGACCAACAGGACGACGACCAGAACGCCCAGGAGACCGGACGGCCCGTAGCCCCAACTCGAAGAATGGGGCCATGCGGGAAATGCGCCGACCAGCAGCAGGATCAGGATGATCAGCAGTACGGTTCCAAGCATCTTGCGGTCCTTCCGCTATTCATGCCCTTGGTTGATAATCATTGCAGGACCTCGATGACCTCGCGGGTCTGCGGATTGATGAGCACTCTCCGGTCGTTAAGGACGACGTAGCCATAGGTAGGCTGATCCGGGATCGTATGGATCTCGACGGTGTCGGGAAGGCGTGTTCCGACCACGAGGTCACCCTGATAGACTACGGAAGGGCTGCTCTGCTCGAGGACGTATGTTTTGACTTCACCGGGCACGACCACGGTCGTCTGCGCCACGGCGATACCGCCGAAGGACAGACCCGCGAATACACTTGCTAGGATGATTTTCTTCATGATCAAGCCTCCTGACTTGCGGGGACTAACCGACGAAAGCGGGAATGGTTCCGAAATGCCGCAAACAGCACCGGGCGGAGCGGCGCGGGTGGGCGAGCGTCTTCGGTCGGTTGCAAGGGTGCGGTGACGATGTCTATTAGCGGCTCAGAATCTGTTGCCTATCCAAGGGAAATATCGCGCTTTACCTCCGGGTCTGATCGATGCCGGAACCCGCGGTCGTCCTCCGAGTTTATTGTCGAACAGGAGGAACGATGGTGAAAACGATCGAAACGAATGTCGACGCCGGTGCCGAACGTGGCTTCGAGTGTCAGTTGGCAATGAGCGATCAATTTCGGCTCCTGACGGAATTTGCCGAACGTGCCGGTTGGTCGTGGGACGAAATCGCGATCGCGTTGCTGGAGTTGACCGATGACTATGTCGCCGCCATGCGCATGCCATTGGAAGCAGCCGTGGAACGCGCCAAATTTGTCCCGAAGAGCAACACACGGCACTGAGCCGCGAAGCTTGGCTTCCACTTCTGTGGGGCGTATCCTTCGTACGGTTTCGCCACCAGTGGCGACACGCATGCGCGACACAGGGACTGTAGGAACGACCAAAGGTAGAAGGAATGGCTTCGGGCAAGAAGACAGATGATGAAAACGTTAGCTTGCTGATGGGCACTTCGGCTCCTCGTGCGGTCGAGCCGGACGTGGGACGCGTGGATGATGTCCCGGACGGGCTGTTGATACTCGCCAACAGGCTGCAGAGGGCTCTCGATTCCCGGCGAGCCGCAACCGCGCCCAGCGCCAGAAGGACTGAGGTGGACAGAAAGACCGAGGACGAACAATGATGCCGGGCCTGCAGCATTTGCGGGTGCTGGTGGCGGAGGATGAGTTCTACGTCGCAAATGACATCGCCCTGTGGCTCGAGCGGGCCGGGGCGACCATCGTTGGCCCCACACCCACAGTGCAAGAAACCTTGAAGAGCCTGTCGACGGTGGACGATATTCAGGTTGCCATCCTCGACATCAACCTGAATGGAGAGTTGGTCTTTCCCGTAGCGGACGAACTCGCACGCCGTTCGGTGCCCTTGATCTTCTTCAGCGGCTACGATGATTTGAGCGTTCCTGAGCGGTTCAGGTCGGCGGCACGTCTTAGCAAATGCGCGGGCTCCTCAGACCTGGTGAGCGCCGTTTTTGAGCAACACCTCCTGAATGTGTCGACCCTTGCCCCAATCTACGGTGGCCTATCCGATCAACTCGTTACAGATCTCGTTCCTGGCCTGCGACTCCGGGCCAGGGTGCTGATGTCGAGCGTCAAGGCGGCGGATTTTCTCGTCGAGCGCACACTCGAACGTGCGATTGTCTTGGCTGCCACGAGAGAGAGGGCACAGCCGCTCGATACGTGGCTACATGAGTTGATGACGATCATTTACAGCGAAGGCCCATACGGGCCGAACTGAGAGCGACCATACCCGGTTACCCAAATGATGGGGTGGGTGTGAATGGGTGGTTCACGGACTTCGTCCGGGTTGGGCGTTCGCTTTTCATCCGGCAGATCTTCGGGTTCTGGTTCCTCGATCGGGCGCGGTGTCCGGTTCGGCTCTGGTACTGGGCGCGGCTGCTGGCCGGGTCTATATGGGCTCGGGCTCATTTCGCTCTCCTCGTTTCCATGAAGAACCGGCGTTTTCCCGCATGGTTCCGAGACGATTTCGAGGATCGTTGCGGGCGGCGCTTTCGAGGGTATCGGACAGATCCGCCGATCCTGCTCGTTCGTCGTCAGACGGGGGGCACCGCCGACGATCGGAGCACTGCTTCCAAGACAATGCGGGAACGGCATGCGTGCCTCACCTGGCGCGTGATGGACGGATTCCGGCATTGTCACAGAACCCTTGTCGGTGCGGAAATCGGCCGAGGCGGAAACGGAACAAATCCAGGTTTTCAGAGTTTGCAGAGCAACACTTGAGGAGGTCAGTGCCATGGACGACAGGGATGAACTCATTCGCCGGCGTGCCTATGCGATATGGGAAAGCGAAGGACGGCCCGAGGGTCAGGACGCGCGACATTGGGAACAGGCAAGCCGGGAACTAGCTGAACGTGAGCGTCCCCATCCCACGCAAGACGCCGACGACGATACCGGAACAATTGTTGCGCCGTCGACGGCTCCGCACGGAAAGGCCGGTCGCCCCGCCGATGAATCCTGAACGTGGAAGGAGAACTCTCATGCGAATTGCTGACATCATGACAAGGGACGTTCACGTCGCCAGCCCGGACGATACGATCTCAACGGTGGCGCGGGAGATGGCCGCAAACGATATCGGCTTCCTGCCGGTCGGCGATAACGATCGCCTGGTCGGCATGATCACCGACCGCGATATTGTCGTACGCTGTGTCGCAGACGGTCGCGACGACAAGACCCGCGTCGGCGATATCATGACTGCCGACGTCAAGTACTGCTTTGACGACGAAGACGTGTCCGAGGTTGCCCGCAACATGGGCGACGAGCAGGTGCGCCGCCTGCCGGTTGTCGATCGCAACAAGCGCCTCGTTGGCATCGTTTCGCTGGCAGATGCGGCACGACGAGATCCTGCTTTGGCGGGCATTGGCCTCAAAGGTGTAACCGCCCCTGGCGGCGCTCACAACCAAAGACCATAACGATGGGTGACACCCGTGATCGGCGCTCACTATGGCGCTCCCCAGTCCTGCTGTCCGCGCCCGAGGAGCGTGCTTGGGCGCGAGAAGTCGCCGTTCACGCTCATGCCGGCCAGCGCGACAAGGCGGGCGATCCCTACATACGGCATTGTCAACGCGTTGCCGATGCCGTTCAGGGCGACAAGGCCAAAACCGTTGCCTTTCTGCACGATGTCCTGGAAAAGTCGCCGGGATGGACAGCTGAAAGGCTGCTGGATTCCGGCTTTTCGCCCGAGGTCGTTGCCGCCGTCGAATGCCTGACGCAACGGCCCGGAGAAACGAAGGATGCGTTGACGATCCGTGCCGCCGCCAACCGGCTTACCCTTGAGGTGAAGCGGGCGGACCTCGGCGACAATCTCGCCCAGATTGAACGCCAAGGCAAAAGCGGCGCGGAATACAGGCGCAGGTTGCATCTGCTTGAGGAAGTCGTCAGCGATAAGCACGCGACGGAAGACGACGAAGACGCTGCGGCAGGCCTAACGAGCCAGGCGCGGCTTGCCCGCATTGATGCCGCTCGCCGCGCACTTCGTAGCCAATATACCGCTCGTGTCGCGAAACGATCTTTCGTCGTTCTTTTCGGCCTGGCGATCGTCGGTGCGTTCTATTTGACCTTCATGCAGTGATCCGAACGTGCCGGTTCATTCAACCGGCACGCCGTTCATGCGGTAGGCGAGCTCGTCACGAGCTCGACTGAGCCGGCTCTTGATGGTTCCAACGGCGCAGTCGCAGATATCGGCGGCCTCCTTGTAGCTCAGGCCATAGCCGGCGACGAGGACCAGGACCTCCCGATGCACGGGGGCCAGCGTTTCCAGCGCAGTGCGCAATTCGCAGTTTAGCACACACCACTCCTGCGGTGGCGCCATGGGTATCGGCAACTCGGCGCAATCGATGACGCCTGGCGCTTCACGCCGCCGCAATTTGTACTGTGTTCGGAACGTATTGTGCATGATGGTAAAGAGCCACGACTTCAAGTTTGTGCCGGGCTCGAAACCATCGATACCGCGCAGCGCGCGGAAAAGCGTTTCCTGCAGGAGATCGTCCGCCTCGAAGTTGGAGGTGACAAATGTGCGTGCAAACGCTCGCAACGCCGGAATGAGTTCAACGACCTGACTCTCCAGCGGCTGAGTTTGCGCTTCCTTTTTGAGGGTGGAAGGCATCGGAAAAACTGCCTTTCTGAATAGCTAAGTTGTTCTTTTAACAATGCGCGGCTGGCTTTTATGTTCCCTCGCCCGCGCTACGCGTTCCAAAGGGCCAGCGCACCTCTAAGCCTCAGGAACAAATCTCAACGGAACTCCAGCAGCCAAGGCGAGGTTGTCGAGCCCGTAAAGTGCTGGCCGCGCTTTTGTGGGGCTGCCCGTGATGACGCGTGCTGGGAAAGGCTCATGGCACGACCTCGTCGTCCAGGAACACGTGGAAGACCTGGGCATCATTCCAGGCCCAGAACGCCCTCAGCGAATTGGTGGACATCGTCAGCCGCGCGGAAATCCGCGCCCGATGACGAAGGCGACCGCGGCATAGGTGAAGAGTGAAAGCGTGAGCCATTTCAAAAACGTGGCATAGAGTCTGCACTGCGCGAAAATCCCAAGAAAAACTCACAATATGCCAAATATCACGCCGTTGGGAACGTCGTGCCGCAGGTTAAATTCGCAACGAAAGGCAATGCGCGCCATTGAGATGAACACATCTTCCACCACCAATTGGTTATATCGACGCATACCACCTAGGTGGGATATTTGATACCTATATCATCGGAACATACTCGGATGGCGTACTTCCTTTTTCATTCGCAAGGGTCCAATTTGATCATATTCCAGAGGAGACCTTTGTAGTAGGGTGAAATCTGTTGCTTACTGTAGAGTATGCGTGTTTCGCGACAGAGGAGAGCCGCAGTCAAGTTAATGCACCAGTATGCTCTCTAAGTAGTTTCCGAAGTATATCGTATGACCGAGTAGTGTGGCGTGAGGGATGCATTGCCGCGCGTGGTCTCAATATTTTCGGATCGGGGAGCATCGAAGTTATGATCTTAAAGGCATCGAACGGAAAGCAAATCGCTCGCGATACCACACACTCATTGGCCAGCGAACACTTCGAAACCGTCAATCCGCCAGAGCCGTCAACACAACAGGAGCACTTGCTCGTTATTATCGACGGGCGCGCGCTTGACCGGCAATGCCTGGCGAAGAGTATCGTCGCACAAAAGTCGGACATGCGTGTGCTGGCCCTTGGTTCAATCGAGGAATGGAGACAGCAACACAGTCAACAACCGCGACTGTCCGCGATCCTGTTAAATATCGGGAGCAGGAAGATCTCGGAACACACCGTCGCCGAAGAGATTCGTAGGTTGTCGTCGGAATTCGACCCCGCGCCAGTCATTGTCTTGGCCGACACGGACGAGCTTGGTCAGATCATGAAGGCGCTCGAATGTGGGGCGAAAGGATACATTCCTTCCTCCGTCAACATCGACGTATGCATAGAGGCCGTCTACCTTGCCTTGGCGGGTGGCATCTTCGTTCCCGCCAGCAGCGTATTTGCGGTGCGGCAGTTGCTGGAGACGGGCAACACAGTCGCGCGGCCGTTTGCCAGCATGTTCACTGCCCGCCAGGCCGAAGTGGCTGAAGCCCTAAGGCGCGGAAAGGCCAACAAGATCATTGCCTATGAACTCAACCTTCGGGAGAGCACAGTCAAGGTTCATGTCCGCAACATCATGAAAAAGATCAAGGCTACGAATAGGACCGAAGTTGCATACAAGATAAACGATCTGTTCCCCGATCACGTTCCAGCAGACGACGCCAACCGACGCCATCGCTGATGAGATTAAGATCGATGCATAGTGCGTTTCAATCTGTGAAGCAGTTCCGCGCGCACTTCTCTTGCATAAGTAAAGGCTTCCGCCTATTCTGAGCGTCCAGACAATCAGCAGCTGCGCCATTGGCGATAAAGTTGCCCTGCCGGCGCCGAAAGCGAAAACGTACCAGACATGCGGGGGATACTCACCTGCAGTGCGGTAGCGTATTCAGATTTTCCAATAGCGTTCAAAACGACAATTAGTTCCAGTCTACTGCTGGACATCGGCTGTTTCGAAAGTCTGCTATCTGAGACGGATCCCCTCCCGGAACTCAAAGCGAACCCGCCACCATATCGGTTGACCCGTATCGTACCCTTGCATCGTTCAGGTGAACTTTGCTTCAACTCTCCCTTCTGCTGCTGATTGCGTCGATCTGGTTTCCGGGCGCCACACGGATTGCCGGGACGGATGGTTCGCTTTCCTTCCTGTTGGCTCTGTCTTGCGCCGTGGTCGGCATAGCATCCTATGGGGCGCTCGGAAAACGCATCCACCGAACTGAGGCGACCTTGGCAACGGCATTGCTTATGACAGCCGGCCTGATCATCATTTTGTCCCTTTTGTCGATGCTCCACGCCGACAATCCGATGCGGACAATGCGGGCGATCTTCGCGCAGATCTTCGGTTTTGCCACGATCCCTGCGATCGCTGCGATCTCTGTCAGGCCGAACGGCGGTGTTCTGATCGAACGGCTGGTTTCGGCGATGATCATCATGAGCGTCGCAACAGCTTGCATCGTTATCGCCGGGCTCGGCGGCGCCAAGTTCGCGGATAGGGCAGAAGGCTATTTCAAGCACGCAAATCAGTTGGGAATAGCGCTTTCGGCTGGCCTGCCGCTGATTGCCGCCCGACTGGTTAGCGCGCGCAAACACCGAATGTTGCTCGCCGGCTGTCTGGTTGCGGTACTCCTGGGCCTGGTGAAGTCCGGTTCCAAGACCAATTTCGTCGTCGGCGTCAGTGGCCTCGGGCTCTTCTTCGCCTTGTATGCCACCTATCTCGTGGTCAGGAGACAGCGCCCGTTGACGGTCATCGCTGGAGTGGTCGCGGCGCCTTTGGTGCTCCAGACAGCACTGTTCATCCTGCAATCCCTCAATCCGCGCGCGCACCGACTTCTGATGACCCAATTGTCCGGCGGCGAGGCGCATTCGATGATCTCGCGCGAGCGGCTGTGGTCCATCTCGATTGATCTGGGTCTTGCGCATCCGTTCACGGGCGTCGGCGCGGGCCAGCCAATCGGCGATATCGCGCCCCACAGCCATAACCTGTTCATCGAATATTTTCGCACCCTGGGTGTCCCCGGACTCGGGCTGATCACCATCATGGTGTTGCTGGTCGTTGTTGTCCTTGCCGGTGCTGTTGTCCCCACGGTGATAGGCGAAGGCAAGAGCAAGTACGCGACCAGCACCAATGCCATGCTGCTTGGATCCGCAGTTTGTGTTTGGAACTATCTTGTGGCCAACCAGATGAGCGACTCCTTCGGCCCATCGACGGCGCCGTTCTTCTGGATCCCGCTCGCGCTGCTGATCGCCTATCGCAGCATGCGGCGATCGCCGGCGCCAGAGACAGGTGAGCGCCTGACTTACCGCGAGGCGATCCCACAGGCTGCGCAGGCTTTGGCACATGAGGGTAGCCGCCTTGGATAGGGATCCTGCGGGGTCGCTGCGGCTGCGCGCCATGGCGGGGGCGGAACCCCAAGGCATCGGCGCCCGACCGCTTCCAGCGGGTATTCGTTTCATCGAGTTCTTCGGTCTTCCGGGAATCGGGAAGACAACCGCTTCGCGCCTGTTGGCTGAAAGGCTGCGGCGTACCGGTTCACTCGTCGATGAAAAAAGGGTGACGTGGGAAGACAAACCTTTGGTCACGCGTCAGCTGAACAGGCTGAGGCTTGTCCTGCCAAGGTTGCGCAATCATGACTTCCGCTCGATCGCATTGCGAACGGCAAGGTTTGTCGCCGAGGATGGTCAGGAGGCGCCTGCGGACCTGATGCGCTGGATTTGGTATCTGTGGTCGGTTGCCGCTTACCTTGTCGAAGAGCGATCGAAGGAAACCGACTTCACAGTCCTTGACCAGGGACTGCTGCAAGGCTTCTGGTCTGTCCTGCTGAAGAGCCGACATAGGGGAACTTCAGAGCACTGGCTGGATATCATGTCCGCCATTGGACTGGACGACATCGTCTTCGTCGACTTGCGCGGTAGTACCGATCTTGCGCGCAATCGGATCCGAGGCAGGGATGATCGCGCCTCCAGGCTGCAACGCGAGCCTTCAACGGGCGAACTGTCGCTCTGGACCAAGGCGGAACGCGCCTATTGTACGATTGCAGCCGACCTTTGGAAGACACAGACCGCAGCGCGCGGCACGCCGATGCTTGCAGTCGTGGACATGACCGCTTCTGCCTCACCGGACGAGGTAGCGGACAAGACGTTGCAAGCGGTGCTTCTGGCCTGCCAGCGTAGGCATAATGCTATCGAACCCGGAGGCCATTGAACGTGAAACTCGATCGTCGATCTTTCATGCGCCTTGCTGGTGTCGGTCCCGCCCTCGCACTGTTGACCGGTTCTGGCGTGACCGACGACCGGCAGGCACCACGCGACGAAGACGATCTGCACGGTACACGCGTCGTGTTAAGAGGCGAATTCGGCTACGCGCAGAAGATGTTGCGCAACCTTCCGCCCGAAACCACGGTTGATGCTACGCGGGCTTTTTTCACTGTCGCCAACAGCCGGAACACGGCTCCGAATGCGATCCTTGGATGCGATATCGGTATGCAGCCGGTCAATCCCTATCCCGTCGTCCTTCGCGATTGCCCCGAGGTTCATTTCGTCGGTGGGCGCATCAACGGCGAAGTGCCGCTTGATACGGACTGGGCGCACACCTACTGCAACAGTGCTGGCCTGCTCGTCAAAAACGGGACGACGCGGCCGACAATCGAGGGCCTGCGGGCGCGACGTTGTTGGGATGGCATTCGCCTGACAGACCAAGCAAACGGCTTTCTGCTCAAGAGCTGCTGGCTGAGCGAGATCAGGGACGATGCGGTGGAAGATGACTACCTCCTCGGCGGTGCCATTCAAGATTGCCTGTTCGACGGCTGCTTTTCGGGCGTAAGCCTCGACCCGGCATCGAATGATCGCGATGGCAGCAAAGAGCTCGTGACGATAGATCGATCACTGATCCGCATGCAGGCTTACCTTGCCAAAGGCGACTTAGTCCACCAAGCGCCAATCAAAGCCTCCGACGTATCCCCACAGCTGAAAATTACGAACTCGGTATTCGCGTTTTCTTCGCCAAAGATGCGAGGTTTTCGGCGTTTGGAACGAACCTGGCAAAGAGTGTCTGAAAGCCAAGGCAATATGCTTTTGTGGCTCCCAGATGAAGCGATGCCACCAGAGCTGCCGCTTCCACCCGCAGGATTTGATTTGCTGACGGGCAATGACGCCCGCAACTATTGGAACAAGTCCCGCCGACAATGGATCACCGCACATCCGCAAGTTCCCCGATTTTTCAATGACGAACTGTGACGTCTTCAAACCGAATGCGCGAGTTGTGCCGGGCAGGGCCTCTGACAAACGCGCTCATGATCTTGAAGAGCATTGAACCCGATCTGAGGTGAAAGCCATGAAAGCAAGACAAGTCGAACTGCTGTGCACTCTGGGTCCGGCATCGCTCAACGACAGGGTGATCCATTGGTTGGAGCGGACAGGCACATCGCTCCTGCGTCTCAACCTGTCGCACACGAAGGTCGAAGATATCGAGCGCATTGTCGGCTTCATCAAGCAGCGTACATCCGTTCCGCTTTGCCTGGACACAGAAGGCGCCCAGGTCCGCACAGGGCCATTTGCCGATGGCAAGGTGACCGTGCGAGAAAATCGGTTTCTGACTGCGCATGCCCGACCAGTCGCGGGTGACCAGTCCGCCATCAGTCTCTACCCGGCATACATCGTCAGCAAGCTCGAAGTCGGCGACTTCGTCAGCATCGATTTCAATGCGGTCCTGTCTCAGGTTGTCGAGAAAGGCGACGGCGAGGTTGTTCTTCGGGTTCTGAACGGCGGAGAGATAGGGCAGAACAAGGCCGTGACGGTGCAGCGTACCATCGAGATGCCGCCGCTCACGGAGAAGGACATCGCCGCGATTGCCATCGGCCGGCGAATGGGCATTCGCCACTTTGCGCTTTCCTTCGCCCATCGTGCCTCCGACGTGGATGTCATCCGCTCCCATGCCGGCAGCGACGCGACGATCATATCGAAGATTGAGTGCCTCAGTGGACTGCGTCATCTGGCAGCCATCGCCGAAAGGTCTCAGGCGATCCTCATCGACCGCGGCGACCTTTCGCGCGAAGTTCCGATCGAACAGATCCCGGCCATACAGAAGATGATCATCAGTCAGGCGAAGGCGCATGGCGCCAAGGCCTATGTCGCAACGAATCTGCTCGAGTCGATGACCAGCGCGCCCACTCCCACACGCGCCGAAGTCAACGATATCTACAACACGTTGGCCGATGGCGCCGATGGTCTTGTTCTGGCGGCAGAGACTGCGATCGGCCAGTATCCAGTCAATTGTGCGCGGATGGTGGCAAAGGTCGCCCAGCAATTCCTGCGGAACGCTAACAATAGCGGGCGGCCCATCCGCGTGCGCCCTTCGGCGCTCACTCCGGGAGTGGAACCCCATGGCGGGCGCCTCGTCTGTCAGGCGGTAGGTTCGGCCGAAATCCGCGACATCAAGCATTTGCCGGTGATCACGGTCGCTGATGAAGAGTTGACCGACGTAGAGCAAATTGCCCGCGGCACCTTCTCACCAATTCGCGGTTTCATGGAAAAAGCCTGCCTGGAGAGCGTGCTCGAAAAAAAGCGGCTGCCTGGCGGGCCAATCTGGACAATGCCGGTTCTGCTGGCCGTGCCGAAAGAAACAGCGACCCGCTACGCCAAGGGCGACCGCATCCTGCTATCCACGCAAGGCGGATCGCCACATTCCGTACTTGATGTATCCGAAGCCTACGAATTCCAACCTGATCGTCTCGCGCGCAAATGGTTCGGCACGGACTCAAGCGAGCATCCCGGCGTCGCCCGCGTACGCGCGCGCGGGGGGCATTTTCTCGCTGGCCACGTCACGCTCGTGCAGCCGCTGCAATTGCCCTGCCGGCGTTATGACCTGACCCCGTCGCAATTGCGGACAGTTTTTGCTCACAAGGGCTGGAACCGGGTGGTCGCATTCCACGGCCGCAACCTCGTTCATCGCGGTCACGAGATGATTCAGCTCGAGGCCCTGGAGCGCACTTATGCCGACGGCCTGTTGATCAACCCCATTGTCGGACCTACCAAGCGTGGAGACTTCCTGCCGCACGTGATCCTCGACGGCTATCAGGCCATGCTGGACTACGGCATTTACCCAGCGGGCAAAGTGGTGCTGTCAAGCTTCATCACCTATCCACGATTTGCTGGTCCCCGCGAGGCCGTATTCACGGCGCTATGCCGCAAGAATATGGGCTGCAGTCACATCATTGTCGGGCGCGATCACTCCGGCGTTGGTGACTTTTACGGAGTAAATGCCGGTCGCGAACTTTTCGACGAGCTCGGTGATATCGGCATCGAACCGATCTTCTTCGATGCCATTGGTTATGACACCCAATCCGAACGCTATGTCGACTTGAGCGCCTGCAGAACAGCCAGCCCCATCAGCGGTACTGAAATCCGGCGCGCGCTGAAGGCAGGCGAAGCATTGCCGAACTGGATGATGCGTTCCGAGGTGCAGGATGTCGTTCGGGCAGAGCTGATGATGAAACACGCGCTGTTCCAGGAATAGTGCGAGGATGGGGAGGATAGATTGTGCAGACAAGGACGCATCTACAGCCCGAAAACCGGCACGTGCGCGCGCTTCCGCAGGCCGGAACGGTCCTATGGTTGCTTGGACCAACTTCGTCCGGCAAGACCACGCTGGCAACACGCGTGGTTGCCGATCTGAGGAGGGCCGGGATTCCCGCCATTCTCTTCGATGGTGATGAGGTGCGCGGCTTCTTTGGCGCTCAGCTTGGTTTCGGTGCAGAAAGCCGGCTCCTTGTGGTTTCGGTTCTTGCGCATCTGGCGAACAAAGCGGCCGAGGCCGGCCTGAATGTGGTTGTCGCGGCGCTCACAGCGGGTGAGGATGCACGCGAATACGTGCGCAAGAATGTCAGAAACCTGACGACGGGCTATGTTGCCTGCTCCATCCAAGGCTGCGCAGAGAGAGACCCGAAAGGGCTCTACGGCAAGGCGATGCGCGGCGAGATCGATACCCTCATCGGCTACAATAGTATCTACCGGCCGCCGGAAAACCCAGACTTCGTTCTCGATACGGAACTCCATTCGCTCGATGAATTGGCTGCCCGTGTCGTCGCCACCTACACAAGGATCGACGGTCGTGCGTGACACCCGCGGCTGTATTGTTGACCGTCCGGTCGCGCCGATATCCGAGGACGCGTTGTGAGCGATTCCGAAACTGCTCGTTTCTTCCTGTCCCTGGTGTTGCTGCTCGTTGCAGCTCTTGCCGGAGGTCATCTGTTTGAGCGGCTGAAGATGCCGCGGGTCATCGGCGAGATAGCCGGCGGCATCGTCCTTGGCCCATCGCTGCTCGGCGCGATTTCGCCCGAAGCACACAAATCGCTGTTTGTGGCTTTCCCAGCGCAGGCCGCTCTGCTGACCGCGTTCTATTGGTTCGGCCTTGTCCTTCTAATGTTCACGGCAGGTTTCAAGGTTCAGGCAGAGGGAGTTGGGGGCGCTGGCCGGATTGTTGTCGCGCTGGTGGTCGGCGCGCTGATGATCCCGTTCACGTTCGGTTATGCGAGCGCCTCGCTTTTTGCAGATACCCAGCTTGGCGATCCCTTCGCCTTTAAATTGGTTATGGGCATAGCTGCCGCCGTCACGTCGATCCCGGTCATTTCGCGCATATTCCTTGATCTCGGCGTGATGGGAACGCCTTTCGCACGCAACGTTATTGGTGCCGCCACGATCCAGGATCTCATCCTCTGGACGATCCTTGCTGTCGCTACCGCAGTCCAGCACGGTGAGGCGGCGAATGCGCTCGGAATCGGGCGCGTGGTCGCCATTACGCTCGGTTTCGTGCTCGCCTCTCTCTTCTTCGCACCCGCAGCCGTAAGAGCACTCCGCCGATGGATGCTCGGCAAATTCAGCGAGGCGCCTTTCACCGGTTACACCATGTTGCTGTGCCTGATCTTCGTCGCTGTGGCGAGCCTGTTGAATGTGAACATCGTTTTCGCAGCGCTTGTCGCGGGCCTTGTTATGGCTCGGTTTCCCTCGCGGCACCTTGCTCCCGTCAAGCAACACATCGCCGACATCGCGATCTGGTTTTTCGTCCCGATCTATTTCGCGCTTGTCGGGCAAAGGCTAAATTTGGCGCAGGAGTTCGATGCCGGTCTGACTGTTCTGTTCATAGGCATGAGCACGGCTATCAAGCTGTTGAGTTGCACGCTTGCCGCGAGAGCCGCCGACTGCGACTGGGTGAGAGCATTCGACTACGGCGTCTCCATGAACACCCGCGGCGGGCCAGGCATCGTGCTGGCCAGTGTGGCGCATGCCGCTGGCATCATCGACGGACGGATGTTCACGGCCCTCGTGCTGGCCTCGATCCTGACCTCGTTTGCCACGGGGCTCTGGTTGCGTTGGCGGATCGTGCGTGATCCGAAGGTGTTTGCCGAATTGGCCGGGTCGCCGGCCGAGTGAGGGTAGGTGGCCGCCAGTACCGCGGGTTGAGGGGGGGACGGAAGCCGATGCAGGCCCATTTGCGAGCGCCAGGCGAGGGTGCGTCGGCGCGCTTCGTTACCCAGGCGCGGCTCGTGCGTATCAGGGGGCAGAATGTTCTGTTCAGTGCGTCGCAGCACGCGATCTTCGCCCTGAACGATACGGCCGCCGATATCTGGCGGTTGTTGGAGGAGGGACTGCCTGCCGAAGCCGTTGCGCGTGGTATTGCGCGTGACCGCATTGGCACCCGGGATGCGCACGGGCAGGTCAAGGCAGCGCTGGAGGATTGGCAGCGTCTCGGGCTGATCCGGCCCCATATCTCGCCGCACGACGTTGCGGCACAGGGGTATGTGAGCCAGATGCTGAGCGTCGCCGGCCGCCGCATGCGCATCCTCTATCCAAAAGCCCACGCTCTTCCGACGATGACCATATTCAGGCACCTCGAAGTCGGCGAGGGCGATACCGACGTCGTATTCCAGTTGGCGGCCTATGCTGGCCGGCTGCACCTGTTTCGCAATGGCGAGTGGATCGTGGCGTCGGCTCCCAACGAGATGGCGACGATCTTGAAGGGGGAAATGCTGAGTGATGTCCTTAGGGCCGCCACCTATGAACTGGCTCTCCACGCGGCCGCTCTTTTAAAGAACGGGCGCCTTGTTCTGCTGTGCGGCGAGCCGGGGGCGGGCAAGACAACATTGACGCTTGCGTTGGTTCATGCCGGGTTCGGCTTCGCGTCGGACGATGTCGCGCTGCTGAATGCTGATGGATGCTGTGTCGGGCTTCCATTCGCACCGGCCGTCAAGTCGGGTGCCTGGCCGCTGTTGGCGGATTACTTCCCCGACCTCGACACCACGCCAACGTTCCGCCGCCCGGACAACCGGCGTGTACGCTATCTTGCGCCAAAAGCGTCCGCCGCGGTCACAACGGAGTCTTGGCCTGTGGGTTGGGTCATTCTGCTCCAACGAGATCGCGCTGCCCATCCCGGCCTGGATCCGATCAACCCGGTGGATGTCCTGAGGGGCCTGGTTGGCGGCGCATTCGCGCCGAGCGGTGAACTCGGCGACACCGGCTTCGACGTCCTGACCCGCGTCATAGCGTCGGTGAGAGCCTACCGCCTGACCTATTCAGGGCTCGACGACGCGGTCGGGCTGGTCGAGCGAGCCTGCGAATGATACCTGTCGCGAACTCGCTCGACGCGTTGATCGCTGGCCTGTGCGGTCGGTTGGAGGAGCCGCCGGACTGGCAGGGAATGATCGCGCTGGCGAACCAGACCCTGCTTACGCCGGCCTTGTTCGCGTCATTTGAACGGGCGGGTCTCTTGGAACGCGTGCCGGGAGATGTGCGTGACTATCTTCAGTTCATTCGCGACTGCAATCGAGAGCGCAACCAACGCTTGCGAAGGCAATTGCATGAAGCCGTTGCAGCTCTGAACGCAGTTGGCATTGCTCCGGTTTTATTGAAGGGTGCAGTGCCGCTGTTTCTCTCCCAAGCAATTCCGGACCGGATAACGAGCGACATCGATCTGGCCGTCACGGCGCGCGACGAAGCATTGGCTCAAACCTGTCTCGAAGTCCTGGGTTACGTCCCCCTGTCCCATGGCCGCGGCCTGGCGCGCGATCAGGACGTCGGCGTGCTGGAGCTGCGCGCGCATCGTACCGATGGCTTTTCGCGTCCCAAGCTCGTCCGGCAGAACGATCTGCTGGTGAAGATCCCTCCGGCTCAGTCTCGCGCCCTGCACTGGATCGTGCATGACCAGCTCAAGGAAGGTGACTACTGGCGAGGACGAATAGACCTCAGGCACATGTACGACCTGGCCCAGCTTGCCGAAAGCGAACCTCTCGACTGGGCTGGACTTCGAGCGACCGTGGTGGACAAAAGTGTACGCAATGCGGTCGATACGCAGTTGCTGGCCCTGTATCGCTTCTTCGGGACGAGCATTCCGCGCGAGTGCGCAGAGCGCCCAACGATCCGGTTTCAGCATTGGAGACGCGTGTTTGCCTCGCGTCACCCGATCTTGGGCGCGCCGTTGCGACTGGCTGGCAACGTGGTCTGGGGCGCAAGACGGTTTTCACGCGTGCGAGACCTGGCGCGGCACGATCCGGCCTATCTCGCTCGCCGGATCGCGATCGTTCTCTTAAACAGAAATATTCGCTCTAAGGTATGAAGTATGTATATATTGATGAAAGTTGTTGATTGCCTTGCTTCATTCAAGGTGTTAAAATCCAGAAACAATCTTAAGTCGCGTCATCGGAGAGTGTCATGTCTATAAGTTCTCAGCATGATGTGAAAAAAATACAAGAAGAACTTAGCGCTGAATCCGAGGCGCGTCGAGATTTTCTCTTAAAAGCAGGAAAATTTGCTTCGATAACTCCGCCCGCCATTACGTTGTTGCTCGGTACAAGCTTGAGCTCACGAGCGATTGCCAAATCCTGTGGATCGCGCCCTAAACAAAAAGCGCACTCGGGAAAGGGATGGGGAGACAAGAAACATGCCCACTACGGGTCACGCGGCCAACTGAAAAAAGTCGCCGGCCTGGATTTTGAGAAGCGCAAGAAATAAACCGCACTGACGCAAGTCAGGTGTCTTGGGATCACGCGGTGATCCTTAAGTGTTGACGAAGCCGGCGGAAATGCCGGCTTCTTTCGTTTCATCATATCTCATGCTCAAAAGCGGCAGACCAAGTCCCTTCAGACAAGCAGGCTTGCGCGGACGAAGTTGTCGTCGTGGAGTTGTTCGGCATGCACGCCGAGCAATGTCAGGTGGTCTGTGCCGCTGAGATTGGCCACCACGTTCGCGCCCTGGTTCGACGCCACTTGCCGGAACTCATTGGCGCTATCGATGCCGTAAGCACGCAGATCGAGTGCATCCCCCGTGCCGGCGCCGGCGCGGAAATTGACGATCGTGTCGTTGCCGTCACCAGCCTGGAAGACAAAGAGATTGCTGTTCTTGCCGCCGACGAGCGTGTCGTTGCCGCGCCCGCCCGTTAATGTTGCATTGCTTCCGAGCCCCCAGAGATAGTCGGCAGCTGTCGTGCCGTTCAGCACATAGCCTCCGTTTGAGATTGTCGGGGCACGGCCTGCAGGCGTCGCGATGAAGTAGGTATCCGTCAAAGAGCTGGTGACGGTGGTGCCGTTGAAACTGGTCACGTTGTAAAACTCGATCAACATTCCCTGATCGGTGATTGTTACGAGGCTGGCGCCGACATTGGGGACGTCGCGCCCCGCACCGCCAATGCCCGTGGTGGTGTAGGGAAGTTGGAGCCCGTCGCCGTTATCGTCTCGGTTTTCGCGGTAGTAGTTGTGCTGGTGCCCAGCGAAAACCGCGTTCACGCCCCAGGGTTCGAAGGGCCAGCGCATCGTGCTGGTGCTGCCGCTCGGATTGTAGGCCGTGTGGTGGAAGTAGGCGACGTTGAAGCTTGCGTTCGACGCGTCGAGCGTTGTGTGCATCCACTGGCCCTGGACCGACGTCGAACTACGGCCGTCTGGATCCTCCTTGTTGCTGTTGAGGGCAAAGAAATGCACCGGCCCGATCTGAAAATCGTAGTAGCGTTCGTTGTCGGGCAGAGTGAAATAATTCAGGTAGTTGGTGACATTGTTCTCGCCATATTCGTGGTTGCCGAGTACGGGGAAGAAGCGGTTGACGGCGCTGCCGGCGCCATAAGCGCCCTGATAGTTGCCGATGTAGTCGTGATATTGCTGGCCTACCGCCCCATCCAGGGTTTGCGGTGCGTAGACGTTGTCGCCGACAGTAAGGGCGAAGTCGACATTCCAGCTGTGAATGAGAGTCGAGACCGCCTTTTCTCCATTGAGGCTTGTGTCTCCGAAATCGCCGAAGACCGCAAAGCGGTAGAGGGTCTGCGGTCCCGCTTGGGCTGCGACGCTGACGATGTAGTCGTGCTCGGCCGTGCTACCGTCTAAGGACGTTGCCGTTACGTGAAGGGTGATCGAAGGTTCGGTCTGGGCATTGAGAGTGCCAGTACCCGATCGTGTAATCACGCCGTTGGCATCGATGGTAAAGCGGCTATCGCTTAGATTGTAGGTGACAGTGGAGCCTATATCGGGATCGCTTGCCGAGGCGGTGATGCCAACTCTGGTGCCGGCGGGAGAACTCTGGACGATCCGGTTGGTGGCTGTATCGGCGTCGGCCGGCGTTCTGAAGGTGACGGGTTCATCACTGTCGAGAACGCCGAGAGTGTAGGTCTGGGTGGCGGTGCTACGATCGGCCGAGGTTGCCGTGACAGTCAGCGTGATCGAGGCCTGGGTTTCGAAGTCGAGCGTGCCGACACCGGAGCGGGTAATCACACCATTCGAGCCAATAGAGAAGCGTTGGTCGTCGACGCTGTAGGTAACG
This sequence comes from Ensifer sp. 22521, assembly GCF_052044795.1. NCBI lineage: Bacteria > Pseudomonadati > Pseudomonadota > Alphaproteobacteria > Hyphomicrobiales > Rhizobiaceae > Ensifer > Ensifer sp. 22521. Next base: position 86,953 of record NZ_JBQENM010000023.1, on the reverse strand, counting down.
GTCGAGCCGGCATCCGGATCGCTGGCCGAAGCGGTAATGCCCAAGGCCGTGCCCGCGATGGCCAGCTCCGCGATCTGGTTCGCACCGGGATCTGCATCGGAGGGTGTGTTGAAGACAACGGGCGCGCTTGCCGGCGGTACGTAGTATTCAATGTGCAGCAGCGGCGCTGCCGCGGCATTGCTATCAAATGCTCTTGCGGTGCGCGTGCCGGTACCTGTTACAAGGAGCACCATGTCGTTGAGCGCCGTCCAGCCGTTGCGGTCGATGATCTCCTGAACGATCGCCTTCAGGTCCGGCGTTCGCTGCGCGAATCCTGCCGCTCCCCGGGTTGTCCAGTCCGCAGGCGCCCATGCGACCGATGCGTCGGTTGCGGCACGGTTAGACACATTGAACTGAGCGGTCGTAAACGCGGCGGCATCGTCCACATCCTGGCCGCGGATCATGAGCGACACAGCTCCCGTGCTCACCTGGTCGACGGTAAACTGAATGTAGGCATTGGTGATGATCGCGCCCTTTGGGATGTCGATGCCGGTGAAGCGCATGCCGACGGTTTGGACCTTGGCGCCGTCGACCGTCAGTTCCAGATCGCTGCTATTGGCAGAGACCGAGCCCGAAGCGGCTTCTTCAACATCGTCGAGGCTGGCGATCACTCTTTTCTCGAAGACCAAGCTGTTGGTGGCAGGCGGACTGGTGATGACAGTGTAATCGTGGGTGGCTGTGCTGCCATCGGACGAAGTCGCCGTTACATGCAGCGTGATCGTCGGCTCGGTATCTGCATTGAGCGTTCCGATCGCGGAGCGCGTGATGACGCCGTTGCCGTCGATAGCGAAACGCGGATCGTTGAGGCCGTAGCTCACCGTCGAGCCAGCATCCGGATCACTGGCCGAAGCAGTGATGCCTATCCGGGTGCCGGCGGCAGCATTCTGGTCGATCCTGTCGGCGGTCGGATCGCTATCGGCCGGATTGCGAAAGGCGATTGGCTCCTGACTGTTGAGAACGCTGACCGTAAAGGCCTGAACGGCCCTGCTTTGGTCGGATGAGGTTGCCGTGACCGTTAGCGTGATCGAGGTCTGAGTTTCGAAATCCAGGGTGCCTGTGGCCGATCGGGTGATGACGCCATTTGCGTCGATGGTAAAGCGTGCGTCGTCGATGCTGTAGGTGACGGTGTCGCCGGCGTCGGGATCGGCCGCCGAAGCGGTGACGCCGATGGCCGTGCCGGCGGACGCGAGCTCGGCGATCTGGTTTGCGCTGGGATCGCCGTCAGAAGGCGTATTGAAGACGACCGGATCACTGGTCGGCGGCACGGAATATTCGACATGCAGGAGCGGTGCGGCAGCCGGGCCGCCATCATAGGCTCTTGCGGTACGCGTACCGGTACCGGTGATCAGGAACACCATGTCGTTGACCGCTGCCCAGCCGTCGCGGCTGACGATTTCCTGGATGATTGCGCTGAGGTCAGGGGTGCGTTGGGCAGGGTCGGCCGCTCCGCGCGTCGCCCAATCCACCGGTTCCCACGCAACCGATGCGTCGGTGGCCTGACGAGAGGTGACGTTGAACTTCGCAGTGGTGAAGGCCGCAGCGTCGTCCACGTCCTGGCCGCGGATCAAGAGCGAAATCGTCCCCGTGCTCACCTCATCGACGGTAAACTGGATGTAGGCGTTGGTGATGATTGCTCCCTTGGGGATGTCAATGCCGGTAAAGCGGATGCCGACGGTCTGGCCCACGCCGTCATCGACGGTCAATTCGAGGTCACTGCTGTTCAGGGACACCGAACCGGTTGATCGCTCCTCCGCGTCGTCTGCGCTTGAGGCCACGCGCGCCTCGAAGATCGGATCGGCCGCAAGTGCCGTGACTGCAGCACTGTTTAGAGACGCCGTGTCGGTATCGGGTGTCTGCGACATCGGCTCCGTTGCCGGCGCGATCGACCGCCGCAGTCCACTTGGCTGCGTGTCAAAGTTCGTCGTCTGCTCAGGGGCGCCGGCTGGCGCTGGGTTGCCGATCGTCGCGACGACAGGGCCCTGGTCATCGTTCGCAACGGTGGAGGGACGCTCGCTGCGGTTGACGGATGCGAAGAAACCCCAGGGGTCGCTAAGGTCAATTATCGATCGTGGTTGAACTGCCCTCAGCCCGATGAAGCCAATCGGATCGGCGTCGAGATCATCGAACACGTAGTTGCCGTTGACGTCAAAACTCAGCGCAAAATCCAGCGCGAGCAGTTTTGGGTCGTCGAGGGCGGACGGGATGCGAGACAGCTTGGACATGTCCAATCTCCTTTCCGCGGGTTGCGGACAATTGGGGCAAGCCGGCAAGGCCGGTGCTTCCAGGCCCGCCGTGCGGCCAGGCGCACGACGGGGTCACGTCAGGCTGTGGCCCGACGGCCGATCATGTACGTTGGTCGCGCTCACGCAAGCAGCCAGTGGTCGAGCTGGAACTCGTAAAGCTTGCCGTCATTTTCGTTCGGGTTGGAATCGTTGTCGACGCCACGGTCGACGATGTAGAGGCTCATCTGGTTCGCGTCATCGCTGCTCGGCGCGAGGGCCAGACCGGCCACTTTGCGGGCATTGGCCGCCGAAATATCGAGTGTGCCCAGCTGCTGTCCCGTCGTCGACATCATGACCACCTGAGTACGCGACTTGACGACATAGAGCAGGTCGTGAACAGGATCGTACTCGACGCAAGGATCGCCATTCGAGAGCGTGCCGATCGAAAAGCTCGTCACCACGTCATCGCCGCCGGTGGAAGCCACTCCATCGAACTTGCCGTTCGCGCCCGGATTGATCGTGTAGATATTTGCCGAGCCGTCCGCGAGATAAAGCACACCGCGCTTCGTATCATAGGCTAGGCCCTCAGGGTCAGAACTCCCGAAGGCGGACGTCTTGAACGAAGTCACGATGTCATCGGCTGTGCTGTAAAGTCCGTCCGTTCCCGGGTTGAGTTCGTAGACGCTCTTCGTGCCGGTATCATCGGAGAAATAAAGGTGCCGATTGGTTGGATTGTAGGCAACGCCACTTGGCTCGTCCGAGAAACTGGTGGTGGTCATCGACCTCACCAAGCTACCGTTCAGGCTCATCTCAAAGAGGTTCTTTCCCTGGAATATCGACATCTCATCGACTTCGCCGTCGGAAATCATCAAGGTGCCGAGATGGGAAATGTAGGTTACACCCGATGGGTCCGGGCTTGCCGGCGACCACTGCGAGGTCAGAACGGTATGTACGAGCGTCGCCGACGTGGGCGGACTGGGCGTACCTGAGGTGACGTTGACGCTGTAGTCATGGGAGGCGGTACTGCCGTCCGAGGATGTCGCGGTGACGGTCAAGGTGATCGAAGGCTGGGATTGGGCATTGAGCGCACCCGTGCCCGAGCGGGTGATGATGCCGTTCGAATCGATTGCGAAACGCGTATCGTTCAGGCTGTAGGTGATGGTCGAGCCGGCATCCGGATCCGCCGCTGACGCCGTGATGCCGATCTTGGTGCCCGCGGGTGCGTCCTGGGTAACCTGATTTGTGGCCGCATCGGCATCGGCCGGGGTCTTGAAGGCGACCGGCTCCTGGCTGTTGAGAATGCCGAGAGTGTAGCTCTGGGTGGCCGTACTCTGATCGGATGATGTCGCTGTCACCGTCAGAGTGATCGAAGTCTGGGTCTCGAAGTCGAGGCTGCCGACGCCCGAACGCGTAATGACACCGGTCGCGGCGTCGATGGTGAAACGCGCATCGTCTATGCTGTAGCTCACCGTATCACCGGCGTCGGGATCGCTTGCAGAAGCGGTGATGCCGACGGCCGTTCCGACAGCAGCCAGTTCCGCGATCTGGTTGGTGATGGGGTTGGCATCGTCCGGAGTATTGAAGGCAACAGGTGCGCTTGCCGTGGGTATGTAATATTCGATGTGCAGAAACGGCGCGGCCACGGCATTGCCATCGAAAGACTTGGCAGTGCGGGTGCCGGTCCCCGTGACCAGGAAGGCGATGTCATTCAACGCCGCCCAACCGCCACGATCTATAATCTCCTGAATGATCGCCTTCAGGTCGGGCGTACGTTGCCCGGTGCCAGCCTCACCGCGTATCGTCCAGTCCGCCGGTGCCCAGCTGACCGATGCGTCTGTGGTCGGTCGTGAGGAGACATTGAATTTTGCGGTGGTAAACTCGGCAGCGTCGTCCGAATCCTGACCACGGATCAGTAGTGAAGCTAACCCCGTGCTCACCTCGTCCGTGGTGAACTGGATGTACGCGTTGGTAATGATCGCACCCTTCGGGATATCGATGCCGGCAAAGCGCAAGCCGACCGTTTGGCGCGTGCTGTCATCATATCCAAGTTCAAGATCATTGACATTGCCGGTTATTGAACCAGAGGCCTTTTCCTCGGCGTCATCGGCCGCACCTGACACGCGTGTCTCGAAAGTCGTCGGTGTGCTGCTGCTGGAAACCGCAAAACTCTGAGCGCTCATCGTCTTGGCGGCTCCTGCGTCGCCGTCAGACGCCAGGGTTGGGGATACGGTCTCGGTGTGGTTCGCCACCCCGCTTTCGGCTGGAGCCGTGGCGTCGTCGTGGTGCGTTGGCGCGCCCCATGGATCGAAGCCAGTGGGCCAGCGGTCCCAGTCGCCGATCCCCTCGAACGAGACCGTCGCTCGCAGTATGTCTTGGAAAAATGAAGCCAATGCATCGGCAGCGGAGATGCCGGTCAGTGTCATTGATCCGTCAGCGGTCAGCCCATCGCCCTTGAGGCCATAGTCGAGGTCGATATCTGCCAAGAGCTGTTTGACGCTAGGAAACCGAGCCAGGCTGGTCATGTCGTATCTCCAATGAAAGAACGCAAGGGGCAAAACGCGTTGAACCGGCGGCTTTTCCTTGGGTTCGGTTCGGTTTTGATCGGCATTGGCGCCGATCGGCTCAATTGTCTCTGGCCGCTGGACCGGTTGTTTCTCCGTCCTTCGGTTCTGAACCAATCTCCAATGCGTGACCTTATGCCTTGGCTTCGGTCACAGAGGGCTCGGTTCCCGGTTTCCCATTCTCCTTGAAGAGCGCAGCCCAATCCTGCCGGGCTCGATACGAAGTCATCAGGACAGCCGGGATATCGCCCAAGCGCCTTCCTCCTGGATTTTGCCGCGCCGCTCGTAGGCGCGCTGGTCACGCAGGATCTGGATGGCGATCGTCAAAAGCTTGCGTGCAATCGCCCCACGCGCCTTATTGATTTCTCTGATCTTCAGGTGCTCGTGCTGGGCGCGAAGCTCAGGATCGCTGGCGACGGCCGGTGCGACCGCTTCGACGAAGGCCCAGCGCAGCCACTTGTTGCCCTGCTTGATGATCTTGCCGTAGTGGGTCTTACCGCCACTCGAATAGGTCGACGGTATGAGGCCCGCATAGGCGGCCAGCTTCTTCGGGTTGCGGAACCGGCTGATATCGTCGATCTCCGCCTCGATCAGCCTTGCGAAGAACTCGCCGATGCCGGGGATCGTCTTCCCGTGTCGAACGCCAACCGGATAAGCCGAAAGGCTGCAAGCGTGACTGTCCCCCGATCATCACCTGCATCTCAGTGATCCGTTCTGTCCAGAGGCGACCTCTTTCATGTCACCTCCTTTTTCCGAGGCGGCTCTGCGAGCCAGCCTTTGCGGGTCTGCTATCCGTGTGGATGCTCGCCGAACGCCGGGCATCCCGGGGCAACGCCGAAGCCCGCGGCTGAAGGAGCGGCGCCGTTGGTCAAGGCGGCGTCGCACGTTCAGATCGCGGGGATGGGCTTTAGAACGCTGGAGCATCGTCGGCGGGACTATGCCCGCCGAATGTTGAAGAGCGACCTCCTTATCCTGGCCGGCTTCGACGCAGCCACGCCGGCGCCATCCCTGCGATCAGGCGAAGCATCGACTGTCCGTCCCGCCCAAGAAACAGCGTCGGCAACAGCCAGCATGACACCAGCCCCGACGCGCCGGCGGCAATCGCCACATTGAGAAGGAGAACGAGGGGCGCCACTTGGACTTGGCGCAATTGATCGACCGCGATCCAGGCACACGCACCGACCACGCTTGCAAGTGCAAGCGCTGGCGCATGTGCCCCGATGAATTCGGACCAACTGATCCCGGTAACGCGCAGGCTCAGATGCGCCATCAGCATGAAATTGGACGCGACTGCCGCGACGACGCCGGCCGCCACACCTGTCACGCCCCAGAAATGTCCAAAGAAGGCGCCAGTCGCCACGGTGACCACGAATATCGCCTGCCGCCATGCCCTTGCGTATACGACACCGGTGGCACGCGAGATGGAGTCGCTGAGCTTGTAGCTTGTGCGGAACAACATACCGACGGCCAGGATCTGCAAGGGAGCGACGACCGCGTTCCATCCCGGACCGAGCAGGACCAAAACGAGCTCGGGCGCTGTTATCGCGACGACGACGCTTGCCGGCAGCACCACAAGTGCGCAGGCCGCCACCGCACTGCGATAGGCGCGAGCGAGCCGGGCGGGCTCCTGTTGCACGAGGGCCATCGTTGGAAACAGGACGCGGTCGAGAATCTGGCCGATGATGACCGCCGGCGTCGTCATGAGCTGCGAGGAAAGCGAATAGATGCCGAGCGCTTCCGCTCCGAGCCAGCGCCCCACGATGATTTTGTCCACTTGGGTTGCGAGGTAGTTGCACACGCGAGCTATGGTGAACCCGCCACCGAAATAAAGCAGCTCTCCGGCTGCCCGTCGCTCAAGCAAGAGCCGCTTGGGATGTGGTTGGCCGATGAGCAGCACGACCGTGCGCAGCAGGTTCTGGGTCATGAGTGCACCGACAAGCGCCCAGACGCCGAAGCCAGCCAAGGCAAAGATCGGTGCTGCGATCACGAAGCCGACGGCAAAAGTCGCCGCGTCGACGGCGGCCAGCCACTCGAACCGCAAAGCCCGCTGGGCAACGGCTTGCGCCACCAGTGCGATCCCTTGGCAAAGGAAGACCACACTGGTGGCACGCACGACCGTTGCCAGTTCGGTAAGTCGCATGGCGTGGGCGATAGCCGGTGCGACCAACCAGACCAGTCCGGCGATCAGGAGGCTAAGGACCAGCGACAATGTAAAGCCGACCCGAAGGTGACGCTCGTCGAGTTCGGGTCGCTGCACGATTGCCGGCGCAACACCGAGGTTTTCGAAGATGGTTGCGAGCTTGATAATGACAAGAGCCGCGGCATAAAGCCCGAACTCACTGGGAGAAAGGAGCCGGGCGAGCACGAGGAGCGCGACAACCTCCGCCAGGGCGAGGGCCCCCATGGACAAACCCGTCCAGAACATGCCCACGACACTGCGCTTTGCCAGTCCCTGTCGGATATCGCTCACGCCTTGCACTCCTCAGGCGAAGGACCTAACACGGCGCCCTTGCCGGCCTTCTCTGATCGAAGCGGAAGGGGTACTTCGTAGCCATATACGCGCATCTCTTCTTCGACTTCCGGCAGGATCGCCTGCAGTTGTTCTGGATCGAAACGAAGCCATTTCTCCTGGCGCGTGGGGTCGACCATCTCCTTGGCGACACGAAGGATATCATCGCTGCAGACGAGCCCGCAGTGGTCGTAGATGCGGCGCAAGGTCGTCTCGGTATCCTGCATCAGGTCCTCATAGCGACAGGTCAATACGCGGCCTTCTCCGAGCTGGGCGAGATCTTCTCTCGCCCGGCGGTTGCCACGCGCCCATTGGCGGGCAATTACGGTCAGCTTGTCGTGTTCCCTCAGATCCTGATCGATCCCCTCGTATTTCGGCCCGTAGATCGGCGCGTATTTCTTCCGCAGTATCTTCTTGACGAAGATTTGTCGGATCAACGCGCCGGCATAATGGTGAAGCTGTGTTATTGGAGTTGTCGCAAGCGTTCTCTTCATTCCCTTCAGCGTCTTCGTTCGCTGCCATTTCAGTTCCATGGAGCTGATATAGGAAAACGGATTTCTCGTGATGAAGAGGAAAGTCGCCTCAGGGAAAATCTGGTGCACATAGGATGAGCGAAGGACGTTGGACGGGGTGTTCTCCATGATCTGCCGGCCACCGTTCCTTACCTGAAACTCGAGGAAGCGGCCGCGGATGTAGCGGATAACCTTTTCCGTCGCATCGCGCTCGGTAAACACGTCGTGGCACCGCCCGGGATCCGCGTAGAGCCAGAGCGCCCTCGGCTCATACCAGGTCACCACATCAGGATGCAGGCCGATCAATTTCTGTGTGATGGTCGTGCCTGATCGATAGTTACCAATCAGGAATATCGGGGGTCTGAGTTTGGTCGCGATCACGGCAAACCTCGTTCTGTGGAGATACCGGGCAAAGCAAACGGCAATGGTGGCCCAACCTGGGTTGAGCCTATTCGTCCCTGAAAGCGCGCATCATCTGGTCCGACAAAGGCTTCATCAGATAGGACATCACTGTCCGATCCCCGATCGTGATGAACACTTCGGCGGGCATGCCGGGAACGAGGGCCAAGGGGCTTGCGTGTGCCGGACTATCGAGCGTCGGCGTGATCCGCGCGACGTAATAGCTCTCGTTCGTTCGCTGGTCATGCGTGACGTCGGCCGAAATCAATGACACGACACCTTGGAACTCCGGCGTAATGCGCTGATTGAAGGCGGTAAACCGCAGCAGGGCGCTTTGGCCGACTTGAATCTGGTCGATGTCTTGGGGGGCAACCTTTGCCTCGACCGCCAAAACATCGTGATCCGGAATGATCATCATGATCGGCTCGCCCGCGCCGATCACGCCGCCAATGGTGTGCACCGTCGACTGATGGACGGTACCGCTTGCGGGTGCACGGATATCGACGCGCAGAAGTTGATCCGTGGCCGTAACCTGGCGTTCCTCGAATTCAGCGATCTTTGCGTCGACGTCACGTAATTCGCTGCCGGTCGAGCTCGAGAATTCTTTGTCCAGCTGCAGGATTTGGAGAAGCACCTCAGCGATCGCGCCCCGCGCCTGTGCAGTGCTGGCAATCAACTGTGCCCGCTCGCCCTCAATCCGGGTCGCGTCGCGTTCGTAGGCCGTCAGCTTCGACAGCGGCGTGAGTTTCCTTTCAACAAGATCGCGAATTCCCTGGAGTTCTTCCCGGATCAGCTCGATCTCCTTTTTCTTGGCCCTTCCTTGGGCCAGGTAGCCCTCGATCTGCTTCTGCAGTTGCTCGATGCGCTCACGCAGCCGCGCCTTGTTCCCGGATCGTTCGAGGCGACGTATCTCGAACAATCGCCGCTCGCTCTCAACCAGTGCCGCGACCTCCGGTTGGCTCATCCGCGCGGTGAGTGTCGGGGCGATGGTCAATTGTTGGTCGCCATCGCGCTCAGCCTCGAGGCGTGATTTTCGAGCGTAGAGCTCGTCCAAGCTCTTGGTCACGAAGGCCAGATTGGCGCGGGGCACGACGTCGCTGAGCTGCACGAGAAGATCGTCGGCTTCAACATGCGCGCCGTCTCGCACAAGGATCCTGCTGACGATGCCGCCAGTCGGGTGCTGGACCTTCTTGCCATTGGAAGCGACAACCACCACGCCGTGGGCGATGATTGCGCCCGAAATCTCAATGGTTGCGGCAAATCCGCCGACCACGCCGAAGAGCAGGGCGATGATAGTCACCCCGCCCAGAAGGTTACGGCGAATGGAGCGTCGGTGGGAGTGTGTCGCGTTCATCTGAGAGTCGGTAATTGTCTTGGCGACCATTCAATTCGATGGTTTGGACTGTGCGGCAACGCGTTTCAGGCCGTCAATGTTGGCGGGGTGGAACGGGATGAGCTTGGAAAGCACCCGTTCTCGCGGGCCCAACATCTGCATCTGCCCTTCCTTCATTTCCATCACCAGGTCGACGGCGGCGAGGATGTTGGGCCGATGCGTAACGATGACGACGATACCGCCGCGGGCCTTGATCTTTCTTATGGCATCGCCAAGTGCAATCTCGCCATCTGCGTCAAGGTTTGAGTTCGGCTCATCGAGGACGATCAGGAATGGATCGCGATAGAGCGCGCGGGCAAGAGCAATGCGCTGACGTTGTCCGGCCGACAGAGCGGCCCCGCCTTCGCCAATCTGGGTTTCGTATCCGTTGGGCAGGCTGACGATCAGATCATGGACACCTGCGGCACGGGCGGCAGCGACAACGGCATCGGCATCCGCCACCGGTTCGAAGCGCGCGATATTGGCTGCCACCGTTCCTGCGAAAAGCTCAACGTCCTGCGGCAGGTAACCGATGTAGCGCCCGAGATATCCCTGCGGCCATTGTTCGAGTGCCGCCCCGTCAAGCTTTATGCGGCCGATGGTTGGTCGCCACGCGCCGACGAGGGCACGCACGAAGCTTGATTTGCCGGAGCCGCTGGCGCCGATAACCCCAAGCCCGACGCCAGCATTGAGATCGAACTCAATCCCCTGGACGATCAGCCGTTGTGTGCCGGGCGCGCTAACGGCGACCCGATCTACGGTGAGGTTGGAGCGCGGAGCGGGAAGAGCCATCGGTGCAATATCCTCAGGCAGCCGCGCGAGCAACTGGCTCAGTCTGCGCCAACTTTGGCGGGCCGAGATGAAGTTGCGCCAATGGGAAATTGCGAGATCAACGGGCGCAAGGGCCCGCCCTGCGAGGATTGACCCCGCGATGATGACCCCGGCCGTCGCTTCGCCATGGATGACCAGCCACGCGCCGATGCCCAGCATGGCCGATTGAAGCATCAGTCGCAACGCCCTGGACAGGCTGCCGAGGCCTCCAACGACATCACTGACGCTTTGCTGTTGGGCGATATGTTCGCGGCTCGTTTCCCGCCATTGGTCGTGCAGGTGCCGGCGCATACCCATGGCCGCCAATACCTCGGCATTGCGGCGGCTGGCTTCCGCCAGGTTGTTGCGCCGGATCCCGGAAGATGTCGCCGCGCTCGCAGGCTTTCGCGTCAGCATCTCGGTCGTGATTGTCAGTGTTACAAGTACGATTGCGCCGCCGATCGCGGTCAGCCCCAGGATGGGATGGAAACCCCAGATGATTGCGATGTAGAAGGGCAGCCACGGCAGTTCGAAAAGCGCATTGGGACCCGGGCTGGCGAGAAAGGTCCGAATGCTATCGAGGTCGCGCTGAGGCTGCAGACCGTCGCCTTGTTGCCCGACGAGGAGAGGTAGACGTGCAATAGCGCTGAACACTCGCGCGGAGACTGTTTCGTCCAGTTCAGCGCCGATCCTCGTCATGATCCGACCGCGCAGGAGATCAATGAGCGCTTGCCCAAAAAAGAGCGCAGCGGCCAGTATCGACAGGCCGACAAGTGTTGGCACGCTCCGGCTCGGTAGGACCCGATCGTAGACCTGCAGCATAAAAATCGCGCCATTCAGCATGAGGATGTTGCTGACGCCGCTGAATATTGCCACACCTACAAGTGCGCTACGGCAGGAACGCAAACCGCTCGCAAGTTCCGTACCAGGCGCGGGACGTTGAGCGGCCGAAAGCATCGCCGCAGAGGTGTTGGCGACGGAGACTTTGATTTTCCGCCTCCGTGGAACGAGCATTAGCAGCAGACCCAGTGCCGTGATCGCTATCCAAAGCAATGTGCCATCCAACGCAACACCCGTCAGCTTGGTTAGCTGATCGCTTATGAGGGTGGCGCTTGCGTTGAGGCTTTCCATCCAGGCTCGCCATGGAGCGACGGAGAGCTCGGACCTTGCTGTCTTCCACGCGCCGCTGGTCGGCAAGAACTCAAACGCGAACCGGCCAAGTGCGAGTGCGAACAAGAACGCACCGAGCACTTGCAAGGTTGTGAGCGGGCTTGTGCGATGGCGCGATCGGCGCCGCGGCCCGCGCAAAAGATGAGCCTGTTTTGCCGGTGCGGTTGGGTGACGAGGTTCTGAGCGCATGCGACTTCCCACAACAACGACGGCCGCACCTGAAAGGAAGGTCAAAATGCCTGCGATATTTGGGCCGCTGAAAACCATCTCTAGTGCATCCCGGCCGCCCAAAAGGCCGGAAACCAACGACCGGCAAGCCGCATCTTGCGAAACTGTTGCACCACTGTCATTGTTCTCGTCGATCGTTGCTACGATATTTGCCCGTGACTCTAACTGTGGCTTCGGATGAAGATTTCAGCCTGAGGAGTGACTGGTGTTAGAGCTCGCAATCCTTCTGACGGTTGGTTTCCTCGGAGGATGCTCCAGGCGGGTTGCCTGGATCTTCCTTTCGTCCGTTGTCGTATTGTTGATCACACCAATTTACCTGGTGCAGTATCGAGAGATCGTCAGCCCTCTCCCTGTGATCTTGCTGACATTGCTCGCTGTTATGACCGTGCAATTGGGTTCTTTGACGGGTTTGCTGGTGCTGCGCCCGTGGCGCATAACGCGTAAATCGGCCGCCGAAACGGTGGACAGCGTCTCAACCCCACCTCAAAAAGCTTTCTTCTCCATGTCGGCCGCCGGGTCCGGACGGGATGCTGCTGACGAATAGAAGCCCTTGCTTGCCACCACCGAGACCTCTATGAGGTCGCCGGCATTGACTTCGGTGTTCTCATTTGCGGCAACTTCCTGGCCCGTTTCTTTGCCGCGCCGGAAGATCAGGATCTTTACGGAGCCCTGCAGGTCTTCGAGTGTCCGGTGCTCGCCATATTCGAAGACGAAAAGCAGTTTGTCCGAAAGGTATCGTAGCTGGCTTGCCAGTTTCGCCAGTTGAACTTGTGTTTCCTGCGTGTCCGAAATCAGCTGAAACGCGTGCTCTTGGTGCTTCTTGCGCAACTCGCTCTCCATGTTGAGCAGATCCTGCTGCAGGCGCGTCTGCTGCATCTCGAACTGGGCAAGGTCGAGACGGTAGTTGTTGTGCGCGCGCTCCAATGCCATCACGTTCGAGTTGGTGATCAGACCTTTCTGGCGCAGGGTCCTGATGGACTCCAGTTCGTCGAGCTGGCTTTTCACCGTCTGCTGCCGCTCGCCCTTGGCGCCGGCCAACATTTCGGCTTCCTTGTTCAAGCGTGCGAGCGAGGCTTGAAGATGGGATATGTCGTCGCGGAATGCGGTCAGCCGGGCCGTTAGTTGTGCCTGCTCGGTTGCTATGATCTCGTCAATCAAACTCTGGCCAAGTTCAGCTGGGGGATCGGCCGGAACAACAATGCTGTCGACGAGTTTGCTCTCTGCATGAAGCCGGCCAAGGCGAACCTTCAGGCGATATTCCTCGATCAGCAGGTTTGCCCGCTCGCTGCGCAGGTCCGCGATCTGTAGCGCAGGCACAGTTTCTCCAGCTGTCGTTGGACGGAAGCCGCCTGCGAGAGCCAATGCGTGCCTGACGGTTATTCCCGGCTGGAACGGATAGGAGCCAGGATGGGCAACGGCGCCGGAAATGAAGAACGGCCGGTATTGCCCGATCTCGACTTTGACATAGGGGTCGAGGATCAATTTCCGTTGCTGGTAAGCGCTCCGGATATCCTGAGAAAGGGCGCCGGTCGTCAGGCCACGGGCCCGAACGTCTCCGAGAAGTGGAAGCGCGATCGCGCCGCGATCATCGACCACAACCTCCAACGGATAGGCTGGTTCCCCGAAGACCAAGACACGCACCACGTCGCCCGTGTCGAGGAGATACCCGTCGGCGCGGGCGAAGTTCGCGGCGAACAAAGCGATGACGAGCGCAAGAGTTCGCAGCCAAAGGCGACCGCAATCAATCCCACTGTCAGGTCGATGGAAGCCCCGGTATTCGCGCCCGAACGGAACTGAGACATAGGTTGGATCGACACACCGTTTCATCGCCGCCTCCTTCGTCAACGCTCAAGGCGTGACGATACTCGATACACTTTAGAATGCGTTGCTGTGCACAAGGACGCGCATCGTCCTCAACAGGATCTTCACATCCAGCCATGGCGACCAGGAGTGGATGTATTCGAGGTCAGCTGCGACCCGGCTTTCGATGTCGCATCGCTTTTCGGTCGGGCCCCGATAGCCCCTGATCTGAGCGAGGCCCGTCAGGCCAGGTTTCATCGCGTGACGATGCCAGTAATCCGGCACCACTTCCCAATAGAGCGCACCCTCCGCGGATGCACCAAGCGCGTGCGGCCGCGGACCGACGAGACTCATCTGTCCCAAGAAGACGTTCCAAAGCTGCGGCAACTCATCAAGGCTGGTATGGCGCAGGAAATGCCCGAGCCGTGTTATCCGGGGGTCGTTCCGTTCGGTAAGGTGGTTGCCGGCTGTGTCTGTCAGGTCGACACGCATGGTTCTGAACTTGATGCAGTTGAAGTATCTGTTGTTGGTGCCGATGCGTTTCTGCACGAAGAATGCTGGACCGGGCGAGTCCGTGCGCACGAGAACGGCGAGAACGGCGACGAGGGGCACCATCACCGGCGCGGACAAGAGCACGAGCAGCAGGTCAAAGGCGCGCTTGAAGGCGCGCTTGTGCAAAGTCAGCGGTCCCGTGGAAACAACCAGCGTGGGTGTGGAGTCGAGGTAGCGGAGAGCCAATGGTTTCAGGCCAGCAAGACCTGGTTCAAGTAACTCGGTCTCAAATCCGAGTTCGCCGAGTAGCTTCGCCCATTTCAACTGTTCCTTGAAAGCCCTGAACGACAGCACGATCCGGTCCGCGTCAGCGACGGCAAGCGACAGATCATTGAGGAAATTTGGGTCGGTTTCCACCGGATGCCAGTCGCATGCCCTCACGTTGATCGTCGCCGCGACTTTACGCTGCCGATTGGAACGGACGCTGTCGTCGCCGAGCAGAACGACCTTTGCCTCCGTCTGATCCTCTCGCCGACGCAGTCCCGCCGCTATGCCGCAATGAAGGACGGTGAGGCCAACGGCTGCAAGGCCGAGGAAGAGAAGCGTTTCTTGCGACAGAAAATTGCCGATGACATCGAAGGCGTGTGCGGCCAGCAGCGAAAAGCCGGTTGCCGCAGCCAGTGAGGCAAGGCAGCTTTTGATAGAGTTCGTGGCCGAGCGTAAGGTCGGCAAGTGGTACGCGCCAAGGCTCCAGGCTGCGACCAGGTAGGTGGGCAAGACGACGTAGGAAAGCTTTGGGCTCTGGGCGAAGCCGACCACGTCAAAGCTGGTGACGTCGGCCGTGATCGCTGCCGCAACGATCATGCAGAGATCGCCGAGCATCGCCAAGGAGCACAGCAGGCATCTGAGCACGTAGCGATTCTTGACTTGCTCCATTGGGAACGAAATTGCCCTGTGCCAGGGATGTGTGGATTCGGCGGGTATTTGAGTCACGATATATCTCCCAGGGGAAACGGGACGAACCTATTGCCTTTGAAAGAAAGGAGTCGGCGACCGGCTTGGCACAGACGGCGGCGCCGGGATCGTTGCATCAAGCGTTGACTGTGGTGTTGCCGTCGTTAGTGGTATGCCTGCGCGCCTGAAGGGCGGTGGGCAGCGGGTGCCCCCAGAACGCATTGGTAGACCATCTCGACGCTGTCGCACATCGCATCGAGTCCCCAGGATGTGAGGTCGGTGCGCCTTGCTCCTTCGGCCAGATGGGCGCGAAGCGGTTTGTACTCGAGGACATCGGCAACGGCCGCTGCCGCCGCGCCCACATCACCCGCTGGCGTCACGACGCCGTTGATCCCGTGCTTGACGACTTCGCCTAACCCGGGCAGCTCCGACACGACACAGGGCCGGCCGCCAGCCAGATATTGCATGACAACGCGCGGCAGTCCTTCCCGCATCGACGTCAGCACGCAGACATCGGCCAAGCTGATCAGTTGCTCCGGCTCGGAGTGATATCCGATCAGGTGGATACTTTGCGCCACCGGCGAACGCGCAATGGCAGCTTCGATATCAGGCCGTGCCGGCCCTTCGCCAGCAAGAATCAACCGTGCGTCCGGAACGCGTTGGACAACCTGCGGGAATTCTTCAATGAACTCGATATGGCGCTTCCTGGGCTCGAGCGCCGCCAGCATCAAAACGACCGGTGGCTTGGGTTCGCCCGGGGCAATGCCAAGAAGCCGCGGCGCCTCCTTCGGCCACTTTGCGCCGGAGAAGCGAGCAAGGTCGAAGCCCGAATGAACGACATAGTGCTGGGCGGGACTGCCGATGCGGTGGAAGAGGCAGATATCGCGCATCGATTGGCTGACATCGATAAAGGCACGGGTGTACCTGGCCGTCAGCCGCTCGGCGGCCAGGAACGTCATCTTCTGCGCGCTGCCGACCTGCACGAAAGGTATGATGTGGACGCCATGGATGATGCCTGAAACATTCGCCTGCCTGGCGGCGAGCCGACCAATGATGCCGGCCTTGCTTTGGTGGGTATGGACGATATCGGGGTGCCATTCTTGGAAAAATCGGCTGAGCTGCCTCAGGGCCGCGAAATCGTTGGAGGGAGATATTGGATGGACAAGCGCGTCGAGGCCAACAACACGCATGGTCTTGGCGACCGAAGCCTGCAGGCTGGGATCGTATTGGTTGCCGTGAACCAGCAAGACCTCATGGCCGTGTTTCACCTGAGCGTGGCAGCAGGCCAGGGTATTTTCCTCCGAACCTGCGCGATACAGGCGGGTTAACACGTGAACG
This sequence comes from Ensifer sp. 22521, assembly GCF_052044795.1. Taxonomy (NCBI): domain Bacteria; kingdom Pseudomonadati; phylum Pseudomonadota; class Alphaproteobacteria; order Hyphomicrobiales; family Rhizobiaceae; genus Ensifer; species Ensifer sp. 22521. Next base: position 70,547 of record NZ_JBQENM010000023.1, on the reverse strand, counting down.
ATCTTCATCTTTTTGTTATCTCCGCGACATTAATGACTGCGGATCCTTCAGACGGGAGCCGTGGCCTGGGAACGACGGGTCCGCGTGGGGTTCCTCAAAACGTTGCAATCCAGGGGACATGCAGTTGGCCCCGCCGCAGGCGTGGTGCGTATTGGTCTGTCCGGGGCTGTCTTGAGGACGGGGCGGCTACAGGGACAGCCAGATTTGCTTGAAAAGGTTCCGGTTGATGGTCTCGGTATTGGCGCTTGCGTCGATGACCCTGATGTCCTTGTCGAGTGCGCGAAGCTCGGCCATCAACGACATCCGCGCCTCAAACCCTTCCTTGCTGATTTCGCCAGGCTTTCGGCTCTGCGAGACCGCGAAATCCGATACGAGGTGAAGGGTCAGGTCTGGCTTGCACTCATTCATCTTCTGGTAAAGCCATTCTTCGAACCGGGCGAGGGCCGCAATTCCGGGAACGGCGGGCAGGTTCGACGGGATCATCGGCCCGTCCAGATAGCCCTTTTGAAGCGTCTGTGGCCAGCGGTCACAGACGACGATGAGGCCGCGTGTCGCCCAGCGATGTGCGCGCTTGACGACCCCGTATCTTTCAATCGCAATCAGCACGCCCCAAAGGGCCAACCCGGCCGCAAGTGCCTTGCTCTTCGCCCCGCTACCTGGCTCCTTCCGATCACGCTGGATCACCGCCTTGAAATGGCGTCTACGGGGTGCAAGCAGGTTCTGTAGTCCTTTGCGGAACCACCAACCATTGCCCTCTCCGGTGCCGACATAAACCTGCGCACAGCCGAACTTCCAAGCGAAGGTCCGCGCCAGCAGATTGGTCTGGGTGCTCTTGCCAAGCCCGTCCGGTCCCACGAGAGCCACCACGAGCCCGCCTGTCAATGCGCGCCTTTTGGCCGGAACGCTGCCCGGAAACACGCGTCCGAGTACCCTTAACGAAAGATAGGAGGCCTTGCGGATCACGTGGATTGTTGCGTCCGCCAGACCGCTACCATTCGAAAACCCGCACCGGTGACGGATCGAGCGCCTCAGCCGCGCAAGATCAGCGCGATGCACCTCGATGCCGCTGTCGCTCGGCCGTATTCTGCAGGTTACTTTGCCGTTCCAGCCGCCATCGTATTCGATGACGCATTCTCCCGGTTTGCTCGATAGTAAGGGCAGCCGCGCGAGTTTATTACCCCAATCTCCAGGTACAGCCAGCCATTGTGTCCACGGCCATGCTCGCAAACGAAACGCGAAACGGCCAATCGCCAACCCGATCTCAGCCTCCGCAGAGGCGACCGGTATGGATATCCCAGCGATAGACAGGTGCTCCCATTGCTCAATTGCCGCGTAGTCGAACGCGAGATAGCGCTTGCGGAACTCCCAACCAACGCGGATGCCAACATGAAGATCTATATGAAGATAGGCACTGCGTGAAAAATCAGGAACAAACCAGTCCTCTCGACCTGCGCAGGCATTGTCGTAGCAGGAGAGGCTCACACTGCGCAGACCGTGCAATCGCGCCATGATCCCGCAAAAGGCCGTGTAGTCCTGCTTATCGAGCAGCATGTCCATATCGTCACGGCCAGCGAGTGCTTCGGGCAGGCTTGCCGTGTCTTGGATCATTCCATAACGGATGCCGGCTGCATCAAGCGCCGCGAATAGTTCAGCGGCAGCCGCCAGCGGCGAAACTGAAGGCGGCGATGCGCTCAAAGCTGGATCGCAGCGCAACGCTGTCACATGATCCAGGCTGTTCGCCGCCGAAGGCGTAGAATCCCGTGCAACGATGTTTTCTTGCCAAGTGGACATGGGCTGTGAGCTCATGGGAGCCACCGAAACCGTTCACGGCTGCCTGTTGGCTCCGTGGACCTCTTTGAGAGAGTGTGGTTCACCCCTCTCGCCCTGTTTAGGCATGGCCAACGGAGCCCGTCGCAATCGATTGTCGGGAGCGTCATCATTGAAAATCCATGGTGTGATGTTGTCGGTCGTTCGAGCCGACGCCGGCCTTTGCCAATTCTTCGCAGGCTACCGCACCGAAGGTGAGTCGATCGGACTCATCATCTGTGCATAAAATTCCATTAATAAGTAATAGAGCGCAAATTACGAGGAACAAAATCCCTGTTTCAATTTAATACTATGCATTTATCTCTGTCTATATAAATCGGAACCGCGCGATGCATAATGTCCATTAGCACTCTAACAGCGCCAGATCGACCGACATAGTCGAGTACACCTAGTTGTTCTGCAAATGGTCCGCTTGAGACCTTAACTGTTTTTCCAGTCTGAAATATATCTTTTGGGTGGAGGAAGCCGTCTTCGTCTGTTGCCAGGATCAAAGATTCTACAATCCCGTAGGGTACCGGTATCGGCTTGCGGTCGCTCATGACGAGCTTCCGTACACCAACGGTCGAATTGATCGGCGACCACCTCTGCCGTTGAATGTCCAGCGAGACAAAAAGGTAGCCGTCGAAATAGGCCGAACAAACGGTCTTTATGGTGTGCGCGTGACGAATGGTTCGGTGCCTTTTCGGCAGGTAGGTCCGTAAGTTTTGTGAGGACAAATGTCTTTCAGCCAGGCTCTCACAGTGTTGATGTGTCTGTACAACGTACCAGCGTTCGAGCTGAGTATCGTTCGTATCGTCCATCGACGCCGTAGGTGAGCCACCGCGTGTGTTGTCAGTTAGCATCTCTCCACCTCTATTTTCTATATTTATTTAAAATGTTCGAATCCAGGACAGTATATCGTTGTGAGTGTATTCGGTTGCCTGATGTTGTCTTATTGTTATCTTGACATTAACCATGTTGTTCTTGGCGCGTTATCTTCGCCAGCAGCGCGAAGTGCTCCAATTCTCAATTCAAGTAGCGGTTGTCATATCCGTTGCCGTCGAGCGACGCGTAACGCCCGTATTTGGGCAGCTTCGGTCCATCGACCATAGTCAGAGCAATTCCGGAAATCTTGGATCGGTTGCCGAGGTATCGAATGCCCTCAGCGACGGCTTCGCGCGCCGTGTCACGCCATTTCACGACGAAGACCACCCTGTCGGCATGGCCTGCGAGAATGGAGGCATCCGCCACCGGCCCGACCGGCGGCGCATCGATAATCACCGTGTCATAGGTGCGCCGGAACTCTTCGAGCATTGCCCGCATGCGTGCGGAGGCGAGAAGGGCCGGGGGATTTAAGGTCTTTCCGCCGGCAGGCAGAACGTGAATGCCGGAACGCTCATCCAGATGGATTGCCTTGGCGGGATCAATGGGGAGCGTCAGAAGATCGACCAGGCCAACATTCTCCGCCATCCCAAAGAAGGCGGTGGTGGCCGAAACCCTGAGGTCGGCGTCGATTACCAGCGCGCGTTCGCCGTCGGCAGCAGCGGAGTAAGCAAGGCTCAAAGCAAGGGTCGTCTTTCCTTCTCCAGGCATGGCCGAGGTGACGAGAGTGACTGATCGCGAGTGGTCGGCTTCGGATATGCCGCCCAGCCCCAGGCGCAGCCTTCTGATGGCTTCGCTGTAGCGCGACAACGGTCGGTGCTCCAGGTATGCTACTGGCTGCACCCTCGACTTCGTCCTCGACCATTCCGTCATTCGGGGCAGGGAGGCCAGAACTGGAACCGCCAAGGCTTCTTCCACCTGACGTCTCGCCATAAAGCCGGAAGCAAACAGCTCGCGTACAAGTGCGCCGGCGCCCCCCAACGCGGTGCCAAAAACCAGACCCACAGCCGCGAAAAGTGGCCTGTTCGGGAAGCTCGGTGCGAGCGGAACGCCAGCATGCGTAATGACGCGCACACCGCTGCTGAGCAGCGTTGATTTTTCCTCGGCGATCTTGGCTCGCGACAGGAATGTCTGGAACAGTTCTTTGTTTGCGGCCGCGATACGCTCCAAATCGCGCAACTGTACCCCCACCTGATCCTCGACCGCCGACTGGCCAGAGACCGATGCGAGCGCCCGAGAAAGCGCAGCTTCACGCGCTTCCGCGGCTTCCACCTCGTTTCTAAGGTTGCCGATGAGCCGCTGGGTTTCGGCGGAGATTTGCTGTTCAATGTCGCGCCGCTCCGCCTGGACCGTCATCACCTCCGGATGCTGTTCGCCGTACCTCAGGCGCAAGTCTGCCTCTTTGCGCGTCATCACGCCGGCCTGGGTGCGCAGCGCGCTCACGACATTGGATTGCAGCACGTCAGGCAAGGTTTGAGCGTCGCCGCCAATGCGAAGTATTTTCTCTGCCTGCTCGAACTTCGAGCGTTTCGTTGCCAGTTCGGCGCGGGCGTTGATGAGGGCTATGTTCAGCTCTGACAATTGCTGCTCGGTCAGGCTCCCCGACTGCGTTGCCAGGAGATTGTTCTCGGCACGGAACTTTTGAACGGCGTTTTCCGAGTGGCTCAGTTCTTCGCGCAGAATTCCGGCCCGCTCGCTCAACCATGTGGAAGCTTTCTTGGCGCCCTCGTAGCGGGACGCAATGCGGTCCTGCACATAGACCTCGGCAAGGGCATTGGCCAGACGGGCCGCTTCTTCTGGATCATGCGAGGTTACAGACAGTTCGATGACATCCGCCAGTCCGACGCGCGAAACTTCTAGCGCACCTTCCAGCCATGCCAGGGCTCCGGCGCTAAGGTCGGGGTCTTCTTCCGCCAACCCTTCGCTTTCGACAACCTTCTGGAGCAGCGAAGCGGACGTCAGGACGGCAATCTCGCTTTCGATGAAGGTGGAGTTGTCGCGCAGCTCAGGCCCTGCGTCCTGAGACAAAATGTAGTCCTTGGGAGCGTCGAGCAGGATCCTGGAAAACGCCGTATATGAGGGTGTGATGGCGAGCGAAATTGCAACGAATACTGCGAGCGTTAGGGCGGCAGTGCACGAGATGAACCTCCAACGCCGGCGAAGAAAATCGATGATCTCCCTCACGTCGAGCAGCGCCGGTTCCGGTGTTACGATCACACGGTCGGTCGAGCTCTGCATCTTCAAATCCCCTCAAATAACCGTAATGATAAGGTCCGCCGGTGCTGCACCAGCGGAAGGCCTGCAGTATTGAACGTTGGGGAGCTAACGGTCAGTCGCACTCACACGCGGCAAGCTGGGGTTTGGCGCCCCAAATTGCGGTACGTCCAAGTCATCCTGCTCCGCCGTTGACCGATCCAAACTGCCGGCCAACCGGGAACATATCAGGTTCGCTAATATACGTGCCATCAGCACTAGGGCGTACGATGACTAAGCAATGGATGTGGCGACCAGTACTTTTGATCGAGCTCAACGCCAAAAGGCGAATGTCGCGTACCGCTATTGTGGTAGATGCATTGAGCACATACACGGGATGAGACTGCTGACGATCAGAGCATCAAAATGTTAATCGTGAAGCCCGCGTAGGCTTGGACGGCGGCCAGAGACCGCTCCGCGTCCACTTTAGCCAATTGCGATGACGCTTTGATGAATGCCCTTCGATGAAAACACCGACTTGCTTCGAAGTGGAACTTTCGGTTGATCAATCGCCAAACTTGAATTGTCTCACCGAGCCGCGGGTAGCTATGGATACGCTCATCGAATTCGTTTCGCAGGCCATTGGAGACAAGTCCGGGGTTGTAGAGGTCCTGCTGGCAACTTTTCCGGCCGTTCTATTCCTGAGCGGCGGTTGCAGCCTCAGATGCAGCGCTATCGCAATCCTAATCGGCGCCGCCACATTGGTCCTGTTTGGCATTGGAGGCGTTGCTGGGGCGGGTGTCGTCGTGATCGCCGAAATTGTCGTGGTTTCGACAGCAGTACTCAACCTGCGCAAGAGACTGTTGAAGATCCAGGCGGACCTCGATGCGACGAAGTCGGCAGTCCGTGACTTGGAGATCACAGAAGGACGGCGCCAAGTCTTCAATGCAAATGCGCGGGATTAGGTAGGGAACCCGGGTTATCGAGCGGCACCAGGCGCGTTCGATGTCGTTGTCTTAGGAGCAGGATTATTCGCCAGTGTCAGGATCAGCGCTGCCTTTTCCTATGTGCAAGCAGCGGCTGCAGGGGCGGGCGAGCGAATGAAGCAGAAGGCCTTGTGAGCCTACGCCTCATCGACAGATCGAAGGTTCCAGGAGTGACCGCCCGTCTGTGGGTTGGCTGCCCGCAATATTTCCACTCTTCCAGGTGCGTCCACTTCAACAGGTGGTGGAGCGCCACTGCGCAATGAGGTCGCGCATCCCCTGGAGGCTAGTTGATGCAACAGGACGTCGCCAAAGTCGGCGATCGTAAGGAAATTTGTCGCCGTCGTGTTATCCTGAACATGCTCCGCCGGTGCTTTGTGCGATCGCCATTGTCGCCCAATGCCCCGTCTTTTGGACCGGATCCACAATGATCGGCCCTCCATTACTTGAGTCAGTTCAGCGTCGAACGGCCTTGCCAAGCGATTGTTCCCTCCCATCCTTCTGCTCTCCGGCGCTCCCATTTTGCCGCGTGATGAAACTGGCGACCCCTTCGCGCCATTCGGACTGCGCGGAGGGGTCGCCAGATGAGAGAATGTCCGCTGCTATGCGGTGACGTTCAGCTTCCCGCTGATGTATCGAAACTCTTGCGTTTTGCCGCCGTAGCCGTAGGCGGCGGCCGGCACCTCGTGCACGAGAATGTAGCTCTCCGAATGCAGCCTGCCGAGAAGTTGCGCGAAGCGGCCGTATACCGCCTCCAGATAGGCAGCCATTTCCGGCTTCGTGTTTGTCCCGTCGACAACTTTGATGTCCAGCCAGAAGCTGTTCAAGTCCTGCTCCGCCAGTGACTTGCCGCCGGCGAACCAATGGGCGGGATCGATGTAGGCGACGGCGATCGCAGTGATCGCCGGGTCCTTGCGCAGGTGTGTTGCCGTCAGCTCGCTGACCGCGGCGGCGATCCGGGAAGACAGAGCCGCGTCGGCCTTGCCGCTGACCGTGATGTTGATGATGGGCATGGAAGGCTCCTTTTGGTGATTTGTGATCCCTGTTGAAATCCAATCTGCCACTTCATTTGATGAGATAAAATCGAATTGTATGATATTAACACTTCGATTATATTGAAGTTATGCAAACCTTCGATCCTGACCTGCTCCGAACGTTCCTTGCCTTCGCTGACGGTGGCTCGCTTGCTCATGCGGCTGCCGCGGTGGGGCGCACCGCTTCCGCTGTCACCGCTCAGATGCAGCGATTGGAGGCAATGGTGGGAGAGCCGCTGCTCGCCCAGTCGGGAAGAGGACGTGTCCTCACGCCGGCCGGGGAGGATCTGCTCGTTCATGCGCGGCGGATTCTCGAAGTCCATCGGGATGCGTGGCTCAGCCTTAAGGGCGCGAAGGCCGATGGTCGCCTGACGCTCGGCTGCACCCAGGACTTTGCCGACAGCAACCTGCCTGATCTCTTACGTCTCTTTGCGCGCACACATCCACGCGTGCGCCTCGATCTGCGGGTCGGGCGCTCCCGGGAGCTGACGGCAGCCTACGACCAAGGAGCGATCGATGTCCTGATCGTCATGCGGGACGGCGCGCAACCGGACGAGATCGCGATGCTGAGCGAGCCGATGCTGTGGTTAACTGCATCGGCTGATCCGGTTCCCGCCGGTGGTGAGCTGCCGATCGCGGTATTGGACCCGCCCTGCGGGTTTCGCTCAGCGGCCACAAGTGCGCTCGATGACGCCGGACGTGCCTATCGTATCGCGGCGACCAGTCCGAGCCTTTCCGGGTTGCGTGCTGCGGTCCGAAGCGGCATCGCGATCACGGCGCGGACTGCACGATTTGTAGGCGAGGGGGTCGCCGTCGCGCCCCAAGCCCTCTCGTTGCCGGCGTTGCCGAAGGCGGAGTTCAGCCTGCGGCTCAAGCCGAAGGCGGACAAGGCCGCCTCCAGTCTCGCGATGCTTCTCGCAGAAGAATTGCCGAACGAGAGCAGCAGACCATGATGTTATCTTGGGGCCAACGGCAGCTACATTTGCACGGTCATGCCGCCATCGACGGTCAGTGTAATGCCGTTGACGAAGCTTGCAGCGGGGGAAGCCAGGAACACGGCCGCAGGCGCGATCTCTTCCGGTCGGCCCCAGCGTTTTAAGGGAATGCGGACGTCAACGAAAGCCTGGAGCGCCGGATCGGCGGCAAGCGCCGCATTGGTCTCCGTCGCAAACCAGCCAGGCGCGATAGCGTTGACCGTCAACGTGTCGGAGCCGAGCTCGACTGCAAGCGAGCGGGTGAGTGCATCAAGGCCGCCTTTTGCGGCGGTGTAGGCTGGGTCTCCAGGGCGCGCGGCGAAGGCGGCGATGGAGGTAACGAAGATCAGCCGCCCGGAAACGGAGCGGCGAAGGTAGGGAAGCGCCGCCTTCGCCATCGTGTAGGCGGCCGTCAGGTCGGCGTTGATCAGGGCCGCAAAGGAGGCGGGGTCCATGGCGTCGGTGCCACGCCGGTCGCGCTCGCCAACCGCATGGATCAGGATATCGAGCTGCCCCGTCGCAGCTACAGCCGCATCGACAATCTGTGCCGCATCCGCTGCGACATCGCCCGGAGCAATATCGAGTGCGATGTCATCTTCGGCAAGCTGTTGGCGCACAGCTTCAAGTTTCTCGCGGTTGCGACCGTTGATTGCTACCGCAGCGCCGGCTTCGGCGAGAGCCTTTGCCATTTCAAGGCCGAGCCCGCGACCGCCGCCTGTAATGAGTGCCCTCTTTCCGCTGAGATTGAACATGCCGGCCCTCGGTGCCCGTTGTTTCCTGGTCGAAGCGAAATCAGAGCTTCAGGAACGAGGTTTAGCGCCTGTCACTCTATCCGCCAACCTCGGATCCAATCAGCCATGCCGGTGCCGCTGGCGTGCAAGGCCGGGAACCTTGATGCCAAATTCTGTGATCTCGATCTCGGCACCTGCCGGAGTTTGGATGCTCACCTGGAGCGGGCGAGCGAGCATATCGAAGGGTAGGGGTTCCGAGCCGCGGCGCCCGAGCCTTGTCGCTGAACGCCTGCGCTCGTTCAACTATTTCCGACGACCTGTCGATGGTGGCTGGCAGGGCGAAGGCAAATGTCTCGAAGGCCACTCGGCCCCTTAGTCGCTCATAGGTGATTCCGAATTCGCGGCCATCGTGGCGCGGCAACGTGCGACGCGTAACGATTGGGAGGTGACCGACCGCGCCCATGGAGACGCGGTCGGATTTCTCAAGGGGCTGGCTGATGCCAGGCGCCTTACTTCATCGTGTAGACGTCGATCGAGAAGTATTTGTCGTTGATTTTCTTGTAGGTGCCGTCGGCACGGATTTCGTCGAGCGCCTTGTTGAGTTTCTCGCGCAGGTCATTGTCCTCCTGGCGAACGGCGATACCGACACCGTCGCCGACAAACTTCTTGTCGGTAATCGGCTCGCCGATGAGTTCGCAGCAGTTTTTGCCATCGGCGTTCTTGGTCACCCAGTCGAGCAGCGGCAGCATGTCGCCGACCTGGAGGTCGAGGCGGCCGTTGACCATGTCGAGATTGGCTTCGTCCTGGGTCGGATAGAGCTTGATCTCCGCATCGGGATAGGTCGCGGTGATGTACTCGGCCTGGGTGGTGCCGGATTGAGCGCCGATCACCTTGCCCTTGAGGGCCTCATTGGTGAACTCGGTGATGCCGGAGCCCTTTGGCGCAGCATGCGTCATGGCTGCGAGATAATAGGGATTGGTGAAGGCAACCTGCTTCTTGCGGTCCTCGGTGATGAACATCGAGGCGATGATCAGGTCGTACTTCTTGGCAAGCAGGCCCGGTATGATGCCGTCCCAATCCTGGGCAACCACTTCGCACTCGACCTTCATGCGCTCGCAGAGTGCAAGCCCGATATCCACATCGAAGCCGCCGATCTTGCCGGCAGGATCAATGAAGTTGAAGGGAGGATAGGCGCCCTCCGTGCCGATCTTGATCTTTTCCGCGGCATGAGCCGACGAGGCGGTCGCTGCCATGATGGCCAGCATGGCTGCTGCAATCTGCTTCTTCATTTCGCGTTCCCCTTTGGTTTGCATCATTCTTGATGCTTCCAGGGAAGACTATGTTGCTCCGGCCTATAAGCGAAATAGATAGGCGCGATAACCGGTATTGTTTTGGTTGATTGACGCTGTTTGTCAGGTGTCACTTGTAGCGACCGTGGCGCTGAAGCACCTCGATCTTGTAGCCGTCGGGATCAACCAGGAAGAAGAAACGAGCGAGCAGGGCGCCATCGCGGTTGAAGGCGACGATCTTGCCAGGGTTCAGGCCCGCATCGGCGGCACGTTGATGCTCTGCATCGAGATCGTCGACCGAGAGCGCCAGATGGCCATAGCCATCGCCGAGCACATAGGGCTCGCTTCGATCCTTGTTGACCGTCAGTTCGAGCTCGAATTCGCTCTCCTCATTGCTGAGATAGATGAGGGTAAAGGTTTCGAAGTCCAGCCTTTCGGCGACTTCAAGCCCAAAGGCCAGGCGATAGAACTCGACCGACTTGTTTTCATCGAGAACCCGGATCATCGAATGGATCGCCTTGGCCACCAGCCTCTCCTTCAGCGTTTTGTTGCGGGCGGGGTAGCAGAGAGCGACGCTCAATGAAACCCAGCCTGGCTGCTCAGGACTTTGCCTGCCGCTTCTTCAGTTGTTGCTCGCGGAAGAAGATGAAGAGGCCCGAGGCGACAATCAGCGCCGCACCGATGATCACGGTCGGGCGGGGCGTGTCGCCGAAGAAGACCCAGCCGAAGACCACGGCCCAGAAGAGCAATGTGTATTGCAAGGGCACGACGGTCGCGGCATCGGCAAGCTTGAGCGAGCGGTTGACCAGGATGTGCGCCAGCATCGCAACGATGCCGAGCATGCCGAGCTGCAGGAGTGCCTCGCCGTCGACAGGCGCCCAGCCGGAAGGGTTGGCCGCAACGCCGACGAGTGAGAAAATCAATGCGCCGACGATCTGCCAGAAGACGAGGGTGGTATCCGGCGTCGACCGCAGCGTACGACCAAGCATCAGTGCGAAGGCGAACGCTGCGCTGCCGGCAAGCGCGATCAGCGCCGGCAGGCTGAAGCTCTCCTTGGACGGTTCAAGCGCAATCAACACGCCGGCGAAACCGACGAGGATCGCCGTCCAGCGCCGCCAGCCGACCTTTTCGCCGAGCAGGAACGGCGAGGCGGCAGCAACATAGATCGGCGCCGCCAGCCAATAGGTCATGGTATCGGCAAGCGGCATATAGGCGACGGCGAAATAGAAGGCCGAGGCATCGATCGCGAACAGCAGCGAGCGAAGCGCTTGCAGTCCCGGCCGCTCGACCTTGAACATCGAGCGCAGGCCACGCCTGAGGATGAAAGGCGACAGAAACAGAAGTGCCGCGACGCTGCGGATCACCATCAACTGGCTGACGGAATAGGTCGCGACCAGCCATTTCCCCATGACGTCGTTCAACGAAAACATCAGCATGCCGAGCAGCATGATGAGGACACCGGTTCGGGCGGCGTTCGGGGCGGTTACGGGGGCAGTGATTACGGTCATGTTGGGGCCTTCAGCAAGTTGCGCACGCCATGACACATTCCGCCGGGTCGATCCATTGCCGTCTGCATATGGAACCATAAGTTTTGCAAATGAATCGGTTTGGGTGTTGCGCCTCCACCCAAGACACGGACGAGCAAGGAGGATCCGGCCGGGGGCTAAATTGATCTCACCGTTTGCGGCACATGCTCAGATCAAGAAAAGCGCGCCGCCTCAAACACTTAGATCCCAGGAATGAGCAGAGAGCTTGCGGGCGCAGTGATTGCGCCCGCAACGGGCTATGAGATTACTTCTCTAGTGCTGCCTGTGGCGTGTTACGGAAGCTGATCGCCATGCGGTTGTAGGCGTTCATCAGGCCGATCGCGATCGTGAGGTCGGTGATCTCACGCTCGTCGAACAGCGCACGTGCGGCCGCATAAGCTTCGTCCGGCACACCAGTCTCGGCGACGCGTGTGACGGTTTCGGCCCAGGCAAGGGCCGCCCGCTCACGCGCGTCGAAGAGATTGCCGGCTTCTCTCCACGCCTGAACCAATGTGATCTTCTCGATCGGTTGGCCCTTCTTCAAAAGGTCGCGCGTGTGCATGTCGAGACAGTAGGCGCAATTGTTGATCTGTGAGATGCGAAGATAAACCAGATCCACCAATACTGGCGGCAGGCCACTTTGCAGGACGTAGCCGTAGACACCTCCAAGGGCCTTGGCACCGGCCGGTGCGATCTGGTTGTAGTCGAGACGTTTGCTCATTCTTCCGTTCCTTGGGTTCGGGTCTACTTGATCGGGGTGGTGAGTTCTTTTTCATCCGTGTCGGCGACGAACACCGCCAGCAGCTTTGCCGGCGTCGTCTGGCTCGCATTGCGGCTGACGAGGTGGGTGGACGCCGGCGGCTCGTACCAGCTCTCGCCGGCGCGGTAGGTCTGTGTCGGACCGTCATTGACCTTGGACACGATTTCTCCGGAGAGAACGTAGGCGAAGATGAAGGACGACTTTGCATGCGTGTGCGGAACCGAGGCACCGCCTGGGGGATAGTCGACGATCAGGGCGGTCAAGGTCTTGCCCGGAATATTGGGTATCGCCTTTTCGTAGTGCGGCGTGACAATATCGCCGGCATCGTGCGCTGCGGCCGGCAACGCCGAAGCGATAGCGGCAAAGAGTGCGCCTGTGACAAATCGAGTGCTCATGATGACATTCTCCTTAATGAGATCTGGCAAGAAGCGAGCCCGTAAGGGAGGTCGGCGGGCTCGCTTCTGCAGTGATCAGGCGACAACGATGCGGAGCGGGTCGGCAGCTTCCAGGGCTGCTGCGCGATCGGCACTCGGCGGATAGATCCAGGTGGTGTTGATCTTCGTCTTGAGCTCTTTTGCTTCGGCGCCGGTCAGCTTTACCTGACGGTCCCACCCTTCGGTGTAGACAGCACCCCACGGCCCGAGATCGAGACAGGTAACGTACTTTTCCTGGCTGTAGGGAATCGCGTTTACGCCGAGCAGATCGGCAGCCACGTTGTGCCCTGCGGAACGCCCGAGGTTCTGGGCATGCTGGCAGCTCATCATCGTTCGGTTGCCGATATCGTCCGTTGCCGCACACGCGACGTCGCCGGTCGCAAAGACGTTCGCGTGGCCGATGACCTTGAGGTTCCGGTCAACGTGAAGACGGCCGAACGAGTCCTTGTCCGCGTCGATCTCCTTGGTGATCGGATTGGCGCGGGCGCCCGCGGTCCAGATAACGGTGGCCGCGTCGATGCGCTCGCCGGATGAGAGGGTGACGCCGTTATGGTCGATGGCAACGATTGGAGACCGCAGCCGTGTCTCAACGCCCAATTCCGAAAGCGCCTGCTCGATAACCGGACGCGGGCCCGGCCCGAGATCCGGTCCGATTGCATTGCCGCGCTCGACGATCACGACGCGAACGTCTGCGTTTTCTCCAAGTGCGGCGCGAAGACGATGCGGCAATTCGGCGGCCGTTTCGATGCCGGTAAAGCCGCCGCCGCCGACGATCACGGTGTTGCGCGCACGGGTTTCCGGAAGACGACCCAATTGAGAAATGTGTTCTTCCAACTTCGCCGCATCCGCAAGCTGGTCGACATTGAAGGCGTGGGTGAGCCCCGGGATATCCGGGCGGAACAGGACGCTACCGGTCGCGAGAACAAGTTTGGTGTAGCTGATCCTCGCTTCCCGGCCGTGGTCATCCGCATAGGTAACAGCGTTGTCCGCCGTCGAGATGGACGTCGCATAACCCTTGATGAAACGCACGCCGGCGTTGGCAAAGATCTCGGACAGGGGCGCCTTCATCTTGGCCGCATGCTTTTCATAGAGGCGGGGGCGAATGTGGAGTTCGGGCTGCGGTGCAATCACGGCAACCTCGACGGAACCGTCTGCCCTTCCTTGCTGGTCCAGTAGCCGCATGGCGCCGAGTGCCGACCACATTCCGGCAAATCCAGCGCCGATAATCAGAATTCGTTCACGCATTTCTTTTCCTCAGACAAGGCTTCGCCATTGGCTGACCGGGGCCAGCCAAGGTGCGATTGCCGTTTCGGTAGAAGTCTCCAAACCGGAGACGGTTTTCGCGATGATCCAATGTCGTCGCTTAACTACGACTAACTCAGTCGTAGTTAATGAGCAATGCCGAATCCGGTCGATCTTGGAAACGCACTGTCAACGCAGGGAGGACGGCCAAGGACTTGCGTCGGTAAGGCTTCGATGTTATCTCCGACTGTATTTGTCGGTGTTTTGGTGTTTCCGTGGCTCATATAAGCGCAGGCGTCGAATACGCTCTCCACTGTCTCCTGTTCCTCATCGAGGCAGAGGAGACAGACCAGCCGGCAAGTGCACGCGATCTCGCCGAGCTGCAGAAGATTTCCGCCGAATTCGTTGCAAAGCTTTTCACCAAGCTACAAAAGGCTGGCATCGTCGTCGCCCGAGAGGGGATCGGCGGCGGTTTCGCGCTTGCCCGCCCCGCCACCGACATCACCGCGCTCGATGTCATCGAGGCCATCGACGGACGGAAGCCGCTGTTCGAATGCAAGGAAATCCGGGGACAGTGCGCGCTGTTCGGCGATCGGACGCCTGCCTGGGCAAAGGACGGCGTCTGCTCCATTCACGCAGTCATGATCGAGGCCGAAAAACGGGCGAGAGAAGTGATGGCCGGCCATACGCTGGCGAGCATTGCCGGACGCGCAGCGTCGAAGGCGCCCAAGGAGCATGCGGGCAACATTAAGGACTGGCTTGCGGCCCGGACGCCGCAGCGTCGCCGCCGCGGCACGGTAGCGAAGGGCGGTTGATGCTCGGCGCCGCATACGGCCGCTCTTTTCAAACGCCGTACGCTCCATTTTCCCTGTTCGCGAACAAACGACTTCGAGGGTGCGCGATGAACGCAGTCACAAAGCCGCGTTCACCCCTTGATGTCGCTTCAGATGAAGGAGAATTCGGGCAAGCCTGCCTGCCCGAATTCATGCCGGTATCGGCGGCCGCTATTCCGCGACGGACCGCCGCGGCAGCACCCAATTCCGGCGCGGGAAGTGGCAGGTGTAACCGTTGGGATAGCGCTCCAGGTAGTCCTGGTGCTCCGGCTCGGCCTCCCAAAAATCTCCCACGGGCTCCACCTCGGTCACGACCTTGCCCGGCCACAAGCCCGAAGCGTTGACGTCTGCGATGGCGTCCTCGGCAATTCGCTTCTGCTCGTCGTCGACGTAGTAGATTGCCGAGCGATAGGACATGCCGATGTCATTGCCCTGGCGGTTCTTTGTGGTGGGGTCGTGGATCTGGAAGAATACTTCCAGAATCTGCCTGTAGCTGATCGTCCCCGGATCGAAGGCGATCTCGATACCCTCGGCGTGGGTGCCGTGGTTACGGTAGGTGGCGTTAGGCACATCGCCTCCGGTGTAGCCCACACGCGTGGCAATGACCCCGGGGAGCTTGCGGATCAAATCCTGCATCCCCCAGAAGCAGCCACCTGCCAAGACAGCTCTGCCAGCTCTATCCGTCATTTAGATATCCTCCACCTGGTTGATGAACGCGCCATAGCCTTCCGCCTCCATCTCCTCGCGGGGAATGAAGCGCAGTGAGGCGGAATTGATGCAATAACGAAGGCCGCCTCGATCCCGCGGCCCATCGGGAAACACATGGCCAAGGTGACTGTCGCCATGCTTCGAGCGAACCTCGGTGCGGATCATGCCATGGGAACGATCCTGCAGTTCCTCGACGTTCGCTGGCACGATCGGCTTGGTGAAGCTCGGCCAGCCACAGCCGGAATCGAATTTGTCGGAGGACGCAAACAGCGGCTCGCCGGAAACGATATCGACATAGATCCCCGGGCGTTTGTTGTCATTGTACTCGCCCGTGAAGGGACGCTCGGTCCCGCTCTGTTGAGTGACGCGAAACTGCTCGGGCGTCAGTTTTCGGATCGCTTCGTCTGTCTTTCTGTAAGTCATTTGCTTGTCTCCAATAGGGGGCGTTTTGCTCGGAACGGGCGATGAAGCTCAGGCTTCGCTGGCCGGCGCCACAGCCGCGGCGCGCGGCCAGCTGCCTTGTCCTGGCCAGGACGCTGGCCGATGCACCTCTTGCGCAATACTTTGTTGCACCGGCCCCGCGTCGTGGCTTGGTCACTGGTTGAACTGCCGGCGAGCGATATCGTCGATTTCGAAGCGGTAGATGCCGATGTCATCCAGTTGCTGATCGCTGTAACGGCCTAGTTCCAGAGCGGTCTGGCGGTAGCGTTGGTGAGCGCGGATTCTCGACAAAAGATAGTGCATGATCATGAGACGTTCCTTTGTTCAGCCGGCCACATCGCCGGAGAGACGTAGATTGCAGTGGAGGAGGCGGACCGTTGGGTCGCGCAATTCGTCAATCAGGCGCGTGTCGCACGGAGCGCCGCGAACGAGTCGACGGCGATCCAGACGGAGAGGGCGAAGAGCCCGACATCCTTGAGCAGGAACTGCCCGGGAGCGACCGAGATCGCTGGAAAGCCGAGCTCAGATACAAACACGCCGGGTGTCGTCGCCATGAAGCTCACGGTCGTTGCGAAAAGCCCAGCCGAGAGCAGGCCGCCGATGAGCGAGTAGATCGGCTTTATGATCCGGGCCACGATGAGGGCGGCAATGCTTAGCTCGAGGATGCCGAGAAGGTTTGAGAAGCCTTCAACGTTGAAGAGCGAATAGGTCCAACTCAGCAAGGGATTGTTGCTGACCAGGCCGACCAGACCCTCCGCTTCGTAACGGGTGAATTTCATGCCGCCGAACCAGCCGTAGATCACGGCGAGCGCGCCATAAAGGCCAGCCGCAGTGACGGCCTGGCCGTGGCTATCGATCAGGTCGAGCGCGGAGGCGGCGGAACGAATGTGGACACGCGGACGCGCCGCGCTGTGGTGTGCGAGATCACGAGGCATTGTCTTCTCCTGGTTGGCGGCGTCGGGCCATTCTCCCGATTGGCCTTGTTAAACGATACAGTTCTGTATCGATGTATGCTTAAATATACCGATCTGTATCGTTTGGCAATCCTGCCTTTTGGGAATTTGTTGTGGCGTTACCCCAGAAATACTGCTTGGAGGCCTGTGGCGTGCCTTTGGAAGCGGCACTTGGGAGGCCGGCGCGCGTGGCTTGCATTTCTCGTCGAGCGCGATAGAATGATACAAATCTGTTTTGTTTTAAGGAGTGAATATGCGCCGCTCAGAGATCCGAGGTCATCTGCTCGATACCGCTTTGCGCCTGTTCAACCTGCACGGCTACCACGCGACCGGCATCGATTTCCTCATCGCCGAGGCGGGGGTGGCCAAGACGACGCTCTATCGGCATTTTGAAACCAAAGAGGATCTTATCCTGGCCGCACTTGAGCGGCGTGACGAACAATCCCGCGCTGAAATGCGCATCTTTGTCGAACAGCGTACGAACGATCCCTATGAGCGTCTTCTCGCGACCTTCGATTTCCTCGAAGCTTCGGTCCGGGACAAGCAGTTCCGCGGCTGCATTTTCATGAGCGCGGCGGGGGAGCACAAGGAGGCCGTCGATCCGGTGTTCCGCGCCGCTTTGATGCACAAACGTCTGGTCCTTGCCTATTTCGAGGAGCTCGCGCATGCGGCCCGGTTCGCGGAACCGAAACGAATTTCCGACACGATCAACCTCTTGCACGAGGGGGCGACGGCCATTGCGCAAATGACGCGAACAGGCGAGCCGGTTCGGCAGAGCAAACGCATGGCGGTCAGCCTGCTCGCGCAGGAGATGCGCGCTTCTTCGGAACCATCGGCCAGGACCGAGGGTGGAGAAGAGCGAGCTACGGCTGCGGACGCAGCCAGAGCATAGGATCTTAATTTCGTAAGCAACACCGGAAGCGCCTGCGGGGGACACGATGGATCGTCTCGAAGCAATGAAAATTTTGCTGGCAGTTGTTGATGCCGGCAGTATTTCTGCAGGGAGCAGGAAGCTGAATGCCCCGTTGCCCAGCGTTAGCCGCAAGGTTGCCGAACTCGAACGGCACCTGGGTGCGAGCCTTATCGTGCGCACCAGCCGCAATCTTCAGCTCACCGATGCCGGCCGGGAATATGTCGAGGCGGCCCGAAAGATCATGGCCGACCTCGAGGAAGCCGAACGTCGGGCGTCCGGCGAGTACCAGACGCCTCGCGGCACCCTGACGATCACCATGCCGGTCGAGTTCGGCGCCCGCTATGTGATGCCGCTCGCACTCAGCTACATGGAGAAGTATCCGGAGGTGTCGCTCAACCTGCTCTCGCTCGACAGGACGGTGCACCTGGTAGAAGAACAAGTCGACATAGCCATCCGGTTGGGCGACCTCGCCGACAGTTCTCTCTACGCGGTCAAGGCCGGTGAGTTCCGCCTGCTGACTTGCGCCAGCCCCGCATATCTGCAGCGTCGGGGCGTGCCCGAGCATCCGAGCGACCTCGCAGACCATGACGGAATATTCTTCAACAAGCGGAGTTTCTTCTGGACCTTCGATGTCGCCGGGCAACAACTGGAGTCGGTCCCCCGCAACCGTCTCGAGTTGAACACTGCGGCAAATTGCGTGGCAGCGGCGGTCGGCGGAGCCGGCATAGCCCGTTTGTTCGATTATCAAATCCCGGACGAGTTGGGCTCGGGCGCCCTCGTGCCGGTTTTGGAGCCTTTCGACCAAAGGCCCCGACCCATCCATATTGTCTATTCCCACCAAGGTCAGCTGACGCTGAAGGTACGGTCCTTCGTCGACTGGGCGCTACCTCGCCTGCGCGCTGTCTGCAAAAGGGGCGAGGTATCGCAGGCCTAGTCTGCGAAGGCGGCCCGCACCTCTTCAACAGTCCGGGCCGGATCCTGAAGATGCGGGAAGTGGCCGATACCTGCCAGAAGCCCGAACTCCGAATTGGTGCGCTCGGCAAACTCCCTGCCCATCTCCGCCTTGATGTAGATATCCCGATCGCCCCAGATCACTTTCACTGGAGTCTTGAGCTTGTGAAGATTGGCCTCGAGATAGTCCTCGTCGCGCGTGAAATGGGAGTAATAGAAGGCGAAGGCGTCGGCGCTTGTTACGCCGTAGCGTGCCCAAGAATCCTTCATGTCCGCCTGCACCTCGGGCGCCAATTCGTACTGGGTCTCCGGCGCTAGGCCACGGCGGTGCACGTTTTGCAGGATCTCCTCGCTGGTCTTGTTCATGTAAGCCCGCGTCGGCGTCGCCGTCGGCTCTGCCTTGAGGTTCTGCAGGCTCTCATACATGTATTGCGGCCTGTTGAACGGGGCGAAATCGCCCACGATGATCTTCCTTGCCACGGTTGGTTCGTCGAGGGCCAACAGCAGTGCGGGAAGGCCGCCGATATCCGACGCGTAGATGACCAAATTCGATCGGTCGACGCCCGTCTTCTCGATATAGGCCCTGAGAACCTTGGCGTAATCCCTCGGCGAATAGGAGAACTGTGGCGCCGAGGGGCGCGAAGACTGGCCGTAACCAGGCCAGTCGAAAGCATGCACCTCGTAGTCCTTGCCCAATGTTTCCGCGATCTCCTTCCAGACGGTCAGTGTTTCCGGGAAACCGTGCAGGAAGAGAACCGTGCCGGTGGCGGAGGTTGGGCCGGTAATCATGCGCCGCAGCGTGATAGTCTCGTCGATCTTGATGAAGTCGATCTTCGGCCCGGTCACGGAAATGGCGGCGCCGGCGTGCGCTGATGCAGCCGACGCCATTGCCATGGAAGCGGTGATGGCGAAATTCTTGAGCGATGGCATGACCATGTCAGGCGTCCTTCTGGTCTGTCTGATCCTGCTGAGAAGATCCGATATCCTAATGGTCGTGGGCAGATGGTGTTTGTGAGAGGGACCCTCTTGAACTGAGCAAAGGCCGCCGGCGGCATGATGCCTGCTCCAATGCCCGTTCCTGCGGTGCCGCGACCTCCGCCCGCTCCCAGCCGACCCGGTCGAAGCACGCGCCTGCGTGAGAGGATGGCTCTCAATTCCGCGGGGTGCCGGCTGCCCGGCCCCGTTCTTAGATTTCTGTTCATTCGCGGATCGTCGGTTTTCGACAGCGATCCCAAGCGAACCAGCGAGACGAAAATCGCTCGCCTAAACAGGAAGATCAGAATGAACGATATGACGCCCTCTTCGCAAAATGCGGTTGCGGAAAAAGCCAGAGCGCTGCCCGGCCACTCGACGGTCGGCACGAACGATCTCGACGCTGCCGTTGCCTACTATGATAAATTCCTCGCCGTCTTCGGTATCGGACGCGTGCTCGTTCAGCCGGGACGTGCCGTCTACTACGGGCACCGTACCCTCGAGTTCGGCGTGCTCAAGCCCTTCAATGGCGAGACGGCCATTGCTGGCAATGGTACGATGATCGCCTTCGAGGCCCGATCGCGGGCGCAGGTGGACCTCGCTTATGCGACGGCGCTCGAAGCGGGCGGCTCGGACGAAGGCGCTCCCGGTCCGAGAGGCCCTGATGGCGGTGACCCTTACTGTGCCTATTTTCGCGATCCGGAAGGAAACAAGTTCCTGATCTACCGCACAGGCCCCGACGAGGCCTGACAAATTTGCGTAGTCCGGGGCCTCGCCGCCATCGGTGAGGCTCCGTCATAGCGTCAAAATCTGTCCGACGACGATTGTGAGTGTTCAAAAGGATTTCTTAAATGGACTTGGAAAACAAGGCTGCGAAGCGCCAGGTGACGCGGCGCTCGTTTCTGCTTTCAGGCGCTGCGATCGGAGTAGCGGCAGCGGTGCTACCGACGACCGGCGTTGCCGCCAACGTCGCGAAAGCGCCGATCAGCAACGACGATATCCGCCCCTTCAAGGCCGACATTCCCGAGACCGCCCTCGCGGATCTGAGACGCCGTCTCACGGCGACGCGCTGGCCGGACAGTGCGACCGTCAAGGATCGCTCCCAGGGCGTCGAGCAGCAGACGCTCCAGGACCTCGTGGCATACTGGCAGTCCGGCTACGATTGGCGCACAGCGGAACGAAAGCTTAACGCGTTTCCTCAGTTCCTGACCAACATCGACGGGCTGGATATTCATTTCATCCACGTGCGCTCGCGCCATGAGAATGCACTTCCGCTGATCATGACCCATGGCTGGCCGGGCTCGGTCTTTGAGCTGCTGGACGTCATCGCCCCGCTGACCGACCCGACCGCTCATGGCGGCAAGATTGAGGACGCATTCCATCTTGTCATTCCCTCTATCCCCGGCTTCGGCTTTTCGCAGAAACCAACCTCGACCGGTTGGGACGCACAGCGGATCGCCACGGTCTGGGACACGCTGATGAAACGGCTCGGCTACAACCGCTATGTCTCGCAAGGCGGTGACTGGGGCGCCATCATCAGCGACGCCCTCGGGCGTCAGGCTCCGGAAGGGCTGCTCGGTATCCACGTCAACCGGATCGAGCGCGCGACGACATTCCCAACCGACGCCGCTCAAGCGCTGAAGAGCGGAGGGCCGGCTCCCGACAACTTGTCGGCCGAAGAGAGGCAAGTTTTCGACGAGGCTCGCGACTTCCTCAACAACGGCTTTGGCTATGCTTCGATCCTCAGCACGCGTCCGGAGACGGTTGGCTACGGGCTTGCGGATTCTCCGGTCGGTCTGGCGGCCTGGCTCTACGACAAGATCGCAGATTGGGTGTTCACACGAGGTCACCCGGAACAGGCTTTGAGCCGGGACGATATCCTGGACAACATCACATTGTACTGGCTGACGAACACCGGTCCGTCGAGCGGACGCATCTACTGGGAGAACCTCAAGGCTGGAGTAAAGCTCACCGCGGCCAAAGTTCCTGTCGCCGTAACCGTGTTTCCGGGGGAGGTCTATCGGCCGCCAAGAAAATGGCTGTCAAAAGCCTATCCGAAGCTCGTCTACTATAATCACGCCTCGAAGGGCGGGCACTTTGCTGCCTGGGAGGAGCCGGAACTCTTCGCCGAAGAGATCAGGGCAGGCTTCAAGGCGATGCGTTTTCGGAACTAAGTTCGTCTCCAAGCATGGCGGACAACGAATTGGCCAGGGATTGGCGGCGGCGACCACCGGTTGGCAATCCTGACGGCGATTGATTGATTGATGCCCGTCTCATTGGTCAAGCTCCGGGATATGGCCGGCGAGGTGCGATGACGCCTGGCCATTCGCGGTGAGTATCGTCGCGCACAATTCGTCAAATTACGATCTCCACAAGGCCGCGATCGCGAGAGTCGTTTGCGTCGGACCGAAACACGGCGCCTTTGCGTGAACGACTTCCTAAAGCGAGAAGCGCCCTCTTGACGTTCCACTGGACGCTGCTAATTAGGAAGTGGTCCCGCCCTTAAGACATCGGACGCGGGATGAACACTGGTGCCGGGCCCCTCTGGCGAGAGTTTTTACGGCGCTCTCGTGATGTCGGTACCGCCAGCAAATTAGCCGGCGGATTAGCTCCAATGAAAACTGATCTCATGCCTCACGCATGTGCCCCTTCGGCCGTGCGCATTTCCGTTTTGAAACCACATTTCTTCACCGAATCCGGCGTCGTTCGCGCGAAGGAGGCCCGTCGATGACACAGCCTCAATCGCATACAAGCGCTCTCGGCTATTTCAAATGGGCCTTCATTGTCACGGCGGTGGGCCTGGTGCTCGGCGCCTGGCTCGGTTGGCAATCGACCGGAACCATCGGCGGTATGGCCTCGGTCTTCTTCATCTGCACCGTGCTCGCGGTGCTCGAGATCTCGCTGTCCTTCGACAACGCGATCGTAAATGCCAACAAGCTCAAGGACATGACGCCCGCGTGGCAGCATCGCTTCCTGACCTGGGGCATCATCATTGCCGTCTTCGGCATGCGTATCGTCTTCCCGCTGCTGATCGTCGTCATCGCGGCGAAGATCGGACCGATCGAAGCGATCGTTTTGGCGGCCAGCAAGCCTGAGGAATACGCGCGTATCATGAACGACGCGCACCTGCCGATCGCAGCCTTCGGCGGCACCTTCCTGATGATGGTGGGGCTGACTTACTTCTTTGACCATGAAAAGGACGTGCACTGGATCAAATGGGTCGAGAGCAAGATGGCCAGGTTTGCGACCATCAAGGGCATCGAAATCGCGTTCGTTCTCGCCCTTATTCTTGGCTTTTCGACGCTGCTCGAACCGGCAGAGGTCCACACGTTTGTCTATTCGGCGATTTACGGCCTGTTGACGTTCCTCGTGGTTGAGGTGGTCGGCGGTTTGCTCGATGCTTCACAACAAACCATGAGTGCGGCGGCAAAAGGCGGCTTTGGCGCCTTCCTTTACCTCGAAGTCCTCGATGCCAGCTTCTCGTTTGACGGCGTCATCGGCGCCTTCGCCCTGACGCAGAACCTCTTCGTCATTGCGATTGGCCTCGGCATCGGCGCCATGTATGTCCGTTCGATGACGATTATGCTGGTTGAGAAGGGAACGCTCAACGAATACCGCTACCTGGAACACGGTGCGTTTTACGCGATCCTGATCCTTTCGGTCGTCATGTACTTCCAGACGCTCGTCCACATTCCGGAAGTGATCACCGGTCTTGGTGGCGCGGCGCTCATCGGCATCTCGCTCTGGTCTTCGATCCGGTACAACAAGCGCGAACGCGAAATGGAACAGATGGAAACCCGGGATTCGCAGCAGCTGCGAGCCTGATAAGATCTTTGGATGTGACAACGAGCCCGGCGGACATGTCCGCCGGTGCTGTTCGACACATACTTTTGAACTTTCGCCATCAAAATTAAGCAGAATCTACTCAAGGTTTAAAGCCTTGAGTAGATTGAGATTTAGACAAAATACCAGATTATCCATTAAGAAAGCTACGATTGGAAACGTTTCGCATCAGACCAGATCAAAGGTTTCTGCTGCGTCAATGCCAGATGCGCGGATTTTTGTGACTTTGATCGTAGCGCACGATGCTACCTCCAGCGGGGAGTTGGTGACTCGATATAGTTCACCTTCCACGACTCATAGAAAGGTTGGAGTTCTACTGGAATCGCCTTCTCGAATTCTTCATCCATCGAAATATGCGGCATTGTCGCCTTTGTTGCCGACAAGACTGCCATGCCTTGCCTGCGGTCCTTCGGCTTTTTCCGTGGGTCGCGCTTCACTTGCGCCGACATCCAAAGTTTTTGCAAGCCGAAGTACCGAGGATCGGGTACTACCAAACGAGCAGGAGTCCCATCACGGGCAACGACAACATGGCTCAGATACGTTCCTAACAGCAGCCACTCCTGTTCCTCTAGCGGCAACGGGCTGGGCCTGTCATTGCTGATCATGTTGCCTACCGTCGACGGGGCGGCCAGAAGCTCAAATTCAAATGCTTTTGCATTCCTAACCTGAAAAGTTCGTTCTGTATTCACGGTGTAGGTGCTGTCCACCCCTTTCAACATTGCCATCACGCCTAAGTCTGCGTCATCTTTGACGAGGGCTGACCACGCCATATCGAAATCGTCGGTTTCGGTCGGAGCGTCATTGATCTCACCACCCGCCTCGATGCTGTAGGCAGGCATCGCATTCGTGCCCACCACAAGCAACTTGCTGCCGAGCATAGATCGCCGGTCCGCCTCGCGGAGAATTTTGGCCGCTTCGGATGGGATCATTGGCAGACGCAAGGAGCGATAAAGAGCGCAAGATTCTGTGAGCTTCCGAGCACTGGCTTGCCGACGCTCATTGATCTCGGTTTTGGATGACGTGTAGTTCGCCATGGCAGCCTCTGTCTCGTGCGACCTCGGGCCTAAGCTCTTGGCATTACCGATGCGGTCTAAGACCTGATAGAGGTACTCCTTACCCGATCTTTCCGCCCATTTCATTCCATATGGGAGTGCTGTCGCAGCACGTTCGGCTGCCATCCAGGTATCATAGTGTTGTTCGATATTGATCAGAACACGCTGCTGCTCATCTGAATACGGGGATGTGTACTCAACCACCGGAATTTGTCCTGCATATCATGCATGTGCAATATATTGCAGGACAAATTGAATTGTTTCAATAGCATAATTTACATAAAACACTAGCATTGGTTGAATATGCTTGCTCTTTTGGTGTCGTTCGATGCAATCAGCCCTTGTTGCCGTTGCAACGCGAAGCCGCCGCAGCGACGATGAACGCAAGTGCCGGCTGATTGCTCCCCAGATAGAGGGCGGAGCATGAGCGCGCTCGGCGCAAAGAGCGAGGCGGCTTGCGGGCGGCGATGGCACGGCTGCTCGATGGCCGCCCCGAGCGCACAGATGACGCGCTCACCATCTCCAACCTGGCGTACGAAGCCGCCGTCAGCCGGGCGACGGCGAATCGTGCGGTCGGTCTTCTCGCCGAGTTCCGGACTGCCGAATCCTGCCGACGGCGATCATTACTCAAAGCCCTCAAGGAGCGCCCGTCCGCGCGCTCAAGCCGAGCTTCGAGCCATGCGCGGCACCGAGACGCCGAATTGCCCGGCCTCGTCTACACGCCCGCCCCGTACAGCCAGGTGCTGACGCTGCAGGACGCCGGCCGGAATGCCGTCATCGAGAGGGTCTGCGGCACTGGCCCATTCCGGTAACGCCGGGGTTCTCCCCCTGAAGCGCGCCACGAGACGACGCTGGCTGAGAGGCGCGCATCATCCCGGCCGTTTTCTTCCGCGCGCCGATCATGGTCGGCGCCTCCTTAAGCGCGCCCGTCGGGACATGGCTCGGGTGTGGCAGACGCTGCCAGCCCATCAACCCTGTTCCGCACCAGCACCGAGAACAGGGTATGACGGGCAGGCTTCCCGCGTCTGCCCCTGCCGCCTCGCCCTCGACGGAGAGGGCGAGCTGAAGGAGGCACCCATGACCACAGATCGCAGACGCCAAACACCCATCGATATCTACGAGCGCGTCACCAACCAGATTATCGCTGCCATCGCGGCCGGCGCCGGCAACTACCGAATGCCCTGGCATCACGACGGATCGGCCATCACCACGCCCGTCAATATCGCCTCAACCAAGACCTACCGCGGCATCAACATTCTCTCACTTTGGGCTGCGGCGCACGCGGCAGGCTACCCCACCGGCATCTGGGGCACCTACCGCCAATGGCAGGCGCTCGGCGCCCAGGTTCGCAAGGGCGAGCACGGCCACCTTGTCGTGTTCTGGAAGGCTAGCGATCGCGACAAAGCGGATGCCCAAGACGGCGATCGCGAAAGTGACGAGCCCGCCCGCCGCATGTTCGCTCGCGGCTATTCAGTTTTTAACTGCGCCCAAGTTGACGGTTACACACGGCCCGTGATGCCGGTGTTGGCCGAGGCTGAGCGGATCGATCGGGCCGAACGGTTCTGCGCGGCTCTCGGCATCGAAATCCGCCACGGCGGCTCGCAGGCCTATTACCGCCCGGCTACGGACCAGGTGCAGATGCCAAGATTCGCGTGCTTCCGCGACGCGGTCGCCTACTACGCCGTGCTGCTTCATGAATGTGGCCATGCTTCTGGCGCCAGCCACCGCCTCGGCCGCGATCTCTCCGGACGCTTCGGCACGGCTGCCTATGCGATGGAGGAATGCACGGTCGAGCTCTTGAGTGCGATGATTTGCGCCGACTTGGGCCTCAGCGTCGAGCCGCGGCCCGACCATGCCCGCTACATTGCCTCGTGGGTTGAGGTGATGAATTCCGACAAGCGCGCAATCTTCACTGCCGCCAGCAAAGCCCAGGAGATCGCCGACTGGATGCATGCACAACAGGCCGAGCAGGATGAGGCCCGGGGCGCCGCATAGGCGCCCCTTTCAAGAAGAACAGCCAAGGATCATCACCTTGCGGGCGAAAAATTGCGAGGTGATGCTTGGGAGCGCTGACCGCGGCGGCAGGGAAGCAGTTTTCGAATTGCCGGTTGCTGCGGCAATCGGCGGCCATTTGAATTTTGTGAAGTAAGGACGTCCGGCAAAGCGAGCTATGTTGGCTCGCCGCATGACGGCACCTCTGCCGCCTGGCACCCCTTTGGCGGAAAAGAAGTTGCCGAGGATGCAATGGGCTGTGGCGCCGTGCGCTTTCTCTGTCCGTAGAATCCGCATCTATCGTTTGACTGAGATCGATTTCGACCAGATTGAGCGGCGCTACCGGGAGAGCCTGTGCCTGTTCGTGAACTTTACGAAACGAACGCCTTCATTTGCTGCTTCCTTCACCATCTAACGAGCTTGCTCTGAGCAAAGACAATAACCATCCCTCCTGCACTCTGGCGATCACGGCAATTTCGGCATGTCCCCCTCGGCGATGCACCAAATCCAAGGTGTCATCTCTGGTCTCGCCTTGATCATTTCCGCCAATGCCCGCTGGTAGTCCCCACTTGCACCGGCCGGGATGATGAACATCGCGACCGGGGAGGGCCGCTCTTCCGGCAAGGTGACCGACACGATTGGTTGCTCCTGTGGGAGATTGAAACGTAGCCCTTTGACGAACTTGCGTCGCAGCGCACCCAGTCTCTCCAGAAGATGACGTTCGTGGACGTTTTCGAATGGGATCCAGTTCTCGTTCACCACCATCATCGCGAGTTCTGCGACGGCAGCGACCCCGGATGCCGAAACCCCAAATGTCGCAATCATAACGAGATGCAGCTCATCGTTCGAACGCCATAACTCCAGTTCCGTTTCGTATTTGGCGTTGAGTCGCTTCCATGCTTCGTGTTCAAGCATGAGTGGAAAGGGCAGATGCCGCAACGTGATCCGATGCCCCACGCGTGCGGGTATGAACTCCTTCACTTCCGCCACTGCGATCATCAGTTTGCGCGGTCCTGACCCGGACGCTTGCGCACCGGCAAGTGCGGTCGCTCGGCGCGCGGCAATTGCTTCCTTGTCCTCCTGACGGAAAGTCTCCGGCACAAACAGCATATCGCTGAGCTGACCGCCACGAGTCGTCATTTGCGACGCGGCGTTCATGAGGCTCGTGCGGACCCGACCCCAGCCGCGCTTTCCGGCCCAGGAGGAACGCCATTCAGTCAATTCACCCATTTCCCAGAGGTAGTGCAACATTGCGCGCAACGATAGCTTCTGTGGCTCATTGCGAATGGCGCGCTCTGACGGATCCGCCGATTGAGATGCCGCCGCTCGCGGACCTTTCTTCGTCATCGAAAAATCTATCTTCAAGATTGCCCGGCCGTTCGCATCAACCTGGATGGCATTGCCGATTAAAGGACCGAGGCCGGACAACTCGTAAGGGGGGGCGTAGGAGGGGCAAGCCGGGTCGTGATCGCGCCCGGACAGCGGCATGCGTTTGACGAAATGCTGCCCCTCAAGTTGCGCGATATACACTGGTGGGAGCGGTTCGGCAGTGCGCTTCTCCTTTCCATCGTCGGCGACGCCACGAGCTATGCCAGTAGCCGCCTGCAGGACAGTGACGTTGACGCGCAAAACACGACAAGCGCCGGCCAGCAGGCGGCCGCAATCGCTGTCGAGCAATCAATCAACATTCCTCCGACGCTCAACAAACATCAGGGCGAACTCGTCTCGATCTTCGTCGCGCATGACCTCGATTTCTCCGATGTCTACGGATTGCGGGTAACCGAGCCGAGGAACAAGGTTCTTGACCGGGCCGCGTTTGGGGACTTCCGGCCGCGGTCGATGCTCGTCACGAAATAGGCTGGGCCGATGACCGAAGGTCCTGACGCAGCGGTCGTTCGTGAGCTGCTTTTGCCATTGACGCCGTTCCTCGATGATCCTTCGCTCTACGAAGTGATCGTCAATCGGCCCGGGCAGGTGCTGACAGAAGGCGCCAGTGGTTGGCGGACCCATGATCTGCCGGAGCTGTCCTTCGAAAAGCTATTGCGCCTTGCCCGAGCCGTGGCCAGTTTTTCCCAACAGTCTATCGATGAGACGCGGCCGATCCTGTCGGCAACACTGCCGGGGGGCGAACGGATCCAGATCGTCATTCCTCCTGCCACCTCCAGGAACACGGTCAGCATCACCATACGAAAGCCGTCCTCGGTTACGTTCACGCTCGATGATCTGGAAGAGAGAGAGTTCTTTTCCGAGACGCAAGCAGCGGACGACTGCAACACGACGCCGGACAATGATTTGCTGGAGCTGTACAGAGCCGGTCGCTTCAAGGATTTTCTGCGCGAAGCCGTCATTGCTCGAAAGAACATCATCATCTCCGGTGCAACGGGATCAGCCAAGACGACACTGTCGAAAGCGTTGATCAAGCACATTCCAAATCATGAGCGGATCATTTCGATCGAGGACACTCCCGAATTGGTTATTCCGCAGCCCAACCACGTACGCCTTTTCTATTCGAAGGGTGCTCAGGGACTCTCGGGTGCAGGCCCAAAGGACCTACTGGAATCCTGTCTCCGGATGCGACCGGACCGAATTCTGCTGCAGGAGTTGCGTGACGGCACGGCCTTCTACTATGTGCGCAACGTCAATTCCGGCCACCCCGGGTCAATCACCACCGTGCATGCCGATTCCGCCAAGCTCGCCTTGCAACAGTTGACGATGCTTGTGAAGGAATCCGAAGGCGGCCGCAATTTGGATCGCGAAGACATCAATAGCTTGCTGAGGGTCTCGATCGACGTCATCGTCCAATGCAACCGAAAGGATGGTCGGTTTCGCGCAACAGAAATCTACATCACACCTAGCGGATGACCGATGCTGTGGGAGCGTGGGGGTGGCGCGACGTCAATCTGTGCAATGTGCAGTGGCGCCTTGAAGGTCTCCTGTCGAGTTCCAATGTAAGGCGGGCGTTGAATCGTCATTGACCGGACATCATTCGCACGGTGAGATCGATGGGTTACTCGCCGCTGGAAACGAACCATTCTGCATCTGAAAGGTAGTTGCCTCTCCGGTTGCGGCTGTCTTGTCATGAGGGCGCACCTCGGCCCCCCAGTTAGTCTGACGACGACATTTTCACCGATCTGCGACGATTGAGATGGCGAATGGATCGAGGCGCCATGGGGAACGAAAAAGGCAGGCCGATCAAAAGAAAAACCCCTTTATTGGTTGCATTAAACGGAAAAGGTGCTATTAAAAACCCAGCATAGGGGTCCATTACGTGGATTTGACGATTGAGACGTTCTGGCAGGGAGAATGGCGGTCGAGTGCGCGTCTCATTCTGCTCGAAGAAGAAAGGGGCCATCTCGGTTCTTCTGTCGTCGAGTACGACCTTGACTACTTCATTGCATTCGCCGCGGCAGACCGCAACGCCTCCGGAGAGGTCCATGACGCCCGTGCGCTTTCCGTCCGATATCCGGTCGATTTGGAGAACCGGTACCTCCCGACCTGGCCGCCGTTTCTACTGGACTTAATGCCCCAGGGCCACGCGCGCCGGAAGCTGGCGGAACACATGCGGCTGGGTGTTGACGATCGCGCGTCGGACGTTCCGTTGCTGCTGCGTGCGTCCGGCAATCCGATCGGAAACATCCGCGTCCGCGAAGCCGCTGTCGCCGAGCGGGAGCGCTTGGCCGCGGTACAACGAGCGGGAGTTACGGAAGACGATATCCTCGGCAGAACCGAACGGTTTATCGAAGTCGTGGATCGGTTCGGAATGATCGCGTCGGGTTCGAGCGGACTTCAGGGGGAATGGCCCAAGGTCGCGCTGACAATGGCTAACGATGGCCTCTACTACGCTGACGCGTTCGTTCAAGACGACGAGGCAGTCCGTCATGTCATCGTAAAGCTCCTCAGGAGCCGTGAAGAGCGTGACCGATTGATCCTCGAAGCAGAGGCCGGATACTCTGTCATTGCCCGTGAACTCGGCCTCAAGGTTCATGAGCCGTCGACATATGCCGAGGGCGTTCTCATGATCCCCCGGTTCGACCGCGAGGTCACAGATGGAGCGATGCTTCGATACGGTCAAGAGAGCATGGTATCTGCAATCGGTGTCGCGGCGTACGGACACCTGGCGAACCATGAGGACTATATCGATGTCCTGCGGAAATACTCGACCGATCCATACGGAGATATCGCCGAATACGTGAAGCGCGACATCGCCAATCAGGCATTCGGAAATCCGGATAATCACGGTCGGAATACCGCGATCTCGAAAGGGCCGCTGGGTGGCGTGTCGATCGCCCCGCTATACGACTTCGCTCCGATGCGGCTCGCTGTGGAGGGGATCTCGAGGTCGACACGTTGGGCGGCAATGCGGGACACGCATCGCGACACGGCGCCAGACTGGGCTGAGGTGTGCCGAGCCGTTTTTCCCGAAAGTCCCGAGACCGCAGAGAGGCTGCTGGATGAGCTGGCCGATTTTGGCGAGCGCCTGATCGGCGTGGTTGAACGTATTTATGAATTCGCGATTCCGCAGGAGGTCATCGACCGGGCGATGCAAAACGCGTCCGCCATTGCCAAGAGCGTTATCGGCGCGCGCGGGTGAACGACCGCGCCGAGGGTGAGGGGAGTCGGATATGCCGAGGTGGAAGAAACCGACGAGGGAGGAGATCAGCGTGCTCCGCACCCGCCTTCGTGAAAGGGCTGCGTCCGGGGAGCTCCGCTTCCCGGACGGGGTGGTCGAGATCCGTAAATCGCTGGGATTGACACAAGAGCAATTCGCAACGCTCACCGGGATTACCAAGAGGCAGGTCGCGGAGATCGAGACGGGGAAGGCTAATCCAACTGTCGAGACGCTTCAGAGGATCGGTAGCCTGTTCGGCTTTTCCGTGGGCTTTGTTCCGCGGGGCGCGACCGAGAGCGGTGGCCTGAAAGGGCCGACGCCAAGGATGTAGCCGCGGGCTACATGAGCCCGCGCTTTAGAGAAACACCTCGAACCAGAAGCCGTAGTGTCGGCCATCGGTCCAGGCATCAAGCGCGCTATAGGCTGCGGCCGTGGACGCTTCGCTGCCAAAGATTGAACTACGCTACGTAGCGTTGTTTGTCACGCAGGCCAAACAGGAACAAAGCGCGGGTCTCTATCCTCAGCCAACTGACGCAAGTGCGTCAGAGTGTGCGATCGAGGCGAAAATTGATCAATGTGAGGAGCAATGCGCATCATTCGATCGAGCGAAATGTCGCGTCGCGGCGCATTGCCTCGTCGAAACTGTTCCCGAATACTCAACCGTTGCCTCACATAATTTGCTCCCTACCGAGGGGTCCTGACGGCGCGATCGTTCGCTGGAAACCTCGACCTATCTGTTGAGTGTTCCGCGCATTGCCAAACCGCGCGCCGCGCCCGATAAACATTCAATGCTGGCCAGTGATTTAAGGAATGTGCTTGAGGAGCTTTACAAGGCCGGTGCCTATCGGGTGCCAGCCGACGAAGTCTATTGGCCACGAGAACTGCATGCGGCGGTCTTTCGCGCCCTTAACATGCAATACATTACCCGAAGAGAAGGAGACGGCGGCCGTGTCGAGTTCTCGCTGACGCAAGCCGGCTACGAGGCGATCAATGCCGACGTGCCCTGGTCCGATATCCTGCGCCGGCGACTGCGGGACTTCTTCCGTTTCGGCAAACGCCGCTAAGCGGCCTCGCCAGAACGGAAACCTGCGTGGCGATCTCGCGATCGCGGCCGTTTAATGTGGGAACCGGCAAGGCATCCCTCAGGCAAACTCGTCGCCTCCCTGCTGAAGTCCGGAAGGTTGATCGGGATCAAGGAATAGGCCGTCGCCGGCGCTAGGTTATGTCTAGAACTTGGAAGAGGAGGATCCCATGTTTCGCAATATTCTCATACCCACCGACGGCTCGCCCTTGGCAACAATCGCGGTCGATGCAGGCATAACCTTTGCGAAGGACGTCGGCGCAAGAGTGACCATCCTTGCCGTTACCGAACCATTCCATCTCTTTTCGGTCGATCCCGAGCAGTTGTCAGGCACGCGCGACGAATACGAGACGCTGGCCAGCAAGCATGCCGCGGAAATGCTCGCTTCTTTGGCGCGCAAGGCAGAGGCGGAGGGCGTGGCGTGCCAGACGGAGCAGGTCAGCAGCCACGAGGTCTACCGCGCAATCATCGACCAGGCGACACACAAAGATGCCGATCTCATCATCATGGCGTCGCATGGTCGCGGTGGTGTCGGAAGCCTGATGCTCGGCAGCGTAGCTGCCAAGGTGCTGGCTCATTCGACGATACCGGTATTGATCTATCGCGCGAAGAAATGAGGCGACGTAGCGCGACGCGTCGTTATGTCCTGCGTACGCCGCCAACGCGTTGAAGGCGTTCGCCGAAGCCCGATGAGGTAGGGACGCGCTTTTCCAACATAGCAACGGCCCGGCGATCTACCGATCCCGAGCCGTTTATTCTTGGGAGGATATGGCGCGCCTTAGGCGCGTTGAAATTCATTAGCCGCGGCGCGTGTCCGGGAAGGTTGCCGGGTCGATGCCGAGGGTGCGCAGGTCGCTTGCCTTCGGGCGGCGGTGACCTTCGACAGCGGCGGCGGCAGCGCTAGCAGCGCCGAGAACTGCGAACGCACGGCCGATGAAACCCTTGTTGTAAGTTGTGGTAGCCATCTTCTTGCTCGCTTTCGTTTTCTCTTTGATGAGAAAAAGATGGGGGCTGGCCGGTCTTGCTGCAATGCACAATTGGGCACGTCAGCCATGCAGGGAAAGCAGTCCGGTTGCTCGCGTCGAGGCACTACCCCATAAACGCACAACGGCCCGGCGATCTTCCGATCCCGAGCCGTTTTTCATCCTTGGGAGGATAAGGCACCCATTGGGCGCCGGAATTTTGTTAGCCGCGGCGCGTGTCCGGGAAGTTCGCCGGGTCAATGCCGAGGGTGCGCCGGTCGCTTGCCTTCGGGCGGCGGTGACCTTCGACAGCGGCGGCGGCAGCGCCGAGAACTGCGAACGCACGGCCGATGAAACCCTTGTGGTAAGTTGTAGTTGCCATCGTCTTGCTCGCTTTCGTTTTCTCTTTGATGAGCAAAAGATGGGGTCTGGCCGGTCTTATTGCAATGCACAATTGGACACTCCAGCCATGCAAAGGGGCAGTCCGATTTTGCGCGTCGAGGCTCTACCCCACAAACGCACAACGGCCCGGCGATCTTCCGATCCCGAGCCGTTTTTCATCCTTGGGAGGATAAGGCGCCTACTAGACGCTGGAATTCGTTAGCCGCGGCGCGTGTCCGGGAAGTTCGCCGGGTCGATGCCGAGGGTGCGCAGGTCGCTTGCCTTCGGGCGGCGGTGACCTTCGACAGCGGCGGCGGCAGCGCTAGCAGCGCCGAGAACTGCGAACGCACGGCCGATGAAACCCTTGTGGTAAGTTGTAGTAGCCATCGTCTTGCTCGCTTTCGTTTTCTAATCGATGAGCAGAAGATGGGGGTTGGCGTGTCATGTTGCAATGCACAATCCGGCACGCCAGCCATGCAAATGAAGCAGGCCCGGTCGGTAGTCAAATCGACCGGGCCCGCGGATAGGCCTTGGGAGGAGGCGCTATTAGTCTTCGTTCGCCGCAAGCTGCGAAAGGACTTCACCACGACCACGTGCCCGCAGGATCAGGGGTACGATCAGGGCTGCTGCCGCAATGATGAGGAGCACGGCCGCGATCGGCGAGGTGAACAGCACGCTGTAGTCACCCTGGCTGATGGCGAGCGCCCGGCGAAGCTGCTGTTCGGCCAGCGGACCGAGGATCAGGCCGACGACGACCGGAGCGATCGGATATCCGAAGACACGCATGGCGTAGCCGAGCAGGCCGAAAGCGAGCAGCATGCCGAGTTCGTAGACCGACGGATTGGCGCCGATGGTGCC
Source organism: Ensifer sp. 22521 (assembly GCF_052044795.1). Taxonomy (NCBI): domain Bacteria; kingdom Pseudomonadati; phylum Pseudomonadota; class Alphaproteobacteria; order Hyphomicrobiales; family Rhizobiaceae; genus Ensifer; species Ensifer sp. 22521. Next base: position 36,144 of record NZ_JBQENM010000023.1, on the reverse strand, counting down.
GAGCGTCGCAAACAGCAGGATGCCGGCATAGAGCCACGGCTTCGGGATCGTCAACAGCTTCACCCAAAGACCGATCAACGGCAGGTTCAGGACCAGCAACATGAAGTTGGCGATGAGCAAGCTGGCGATCAGGCCCCAGACGAGTTGCGGATTGGTCGCAAACAGCAGGGGGCCCGGCTGCAGGCCATATTGCTGGAAGCCGGCGAGCATGATTGCCGCTGTTGCTGTCGTCGGCAGGCCAAGCGTCAACAGCGGAACGAGCGTACCGGCGGCCGAGGCGTTATTGGCGGCCTCGGGACCTGCAACGCCCTCGATTGCGCCATTGCCAAACTCTTCCGGATGCTTCGTCAGACGCTTTTCTGCAGCATAGGAGAGGAAGGTGCCGATCTCGGCGCCACCAGCCGGCATTGCGCCGATCGGGAAGCCGATGAAGGTACCGCGCAGCCAGGGCTTCCAGGAACGCGCCCAGTCGTTGGCGCTCATCCAGACGGAGCCACGAACGGCCTCGACTTTGTCGGGGCCCTTGTCGCCCTGCGCGGCAATGAACAGGGTTTCGCCGATGGCGAACATGGCAACCGCGAGCGTCGTCACCTCGATGCCGTCGAGCAGTTCGGGTACGCCGAAGGAGAGGCGAGCCTGGCCGGTCAGCTGGTCGATGCCGATGACGGCAAGTGCGAGGCCGACGAACAGCGAGGTCAAACCACGAAGGGTGGAATCGCCGAAGGCGGAGGAAACGGTGACGAACGCCAGCACCATCAGCGCGAAGTACTCGCGCGGACCAAAGACCAGGGCCAACTTGACGATATAGGGCGCGATGAAAGCGAGGCCGAGCGTGGCGATGAGGCCGGCGACGAATGAGCCGATCGCAGCTGTCGCCAGCGCCGGGCCGCCGCGTCCGGCGCGGGCCATCTTGTTGCCCTCGAGCGCGGTCACGATCGACGCGCTTTCGCCGGGCGTGTTCAAGAGGATCGACGTGGTCGAGCCGCCATACATGCCGCCATAGTAGATGCCGGCGAACATGATCAGCGAACCACCGGGATCAAGTCGATAAGTAACGGGCAGGAGGAGAGCCACGGTCAGCGCGGGCCCGATGCCGGGCAGAACGCCGACGGCGGTTCCGAGCGTGACGCCGATCAGCGCGTAGAGCAGGTTCATCGGCTGGGCAGCAACCAGCAATCCCTGCAGCAGGAAATCAAAAGTAGCCATGGTCGTCGGCCCTCTTAAAAGAACAGGCGTTCAAGCGGCCCCGCGGGCAGCGACAGTTGCAGGAGCTTGGCGAAAATCACCCAGACGACGAAACAGAGCACGATGCCGACGGGGAGAGAAAACCAAAGCTTGCGTTTGCCGAAACCGCGTGCGGTCAGCGCGAACAGAATGCCGGTGGCGATCGAAAAGCCCGCGACGTTCAGCAGGAGCATCTGGGCAGCAAGGCCGCCAACGATCCAGATGACCGGAGCAACCTCCTGGCGTTCACGCTCCGGAAAATCGCCGCGAAACGCTTCGAAGCCCGTCCAGATAGCGAGAGCCAGAAGACAGCAGGCGATCGCGTAAGGGACCGTCGTCGGTCCAACTTGGGAGTAGCCGGCAGCGCCTGCCAGGCGCGACACATCCCAAAAAATGAGGCCAGCGATAGCGGCGAGAGCCACCGCGATGAAGAGCGCCGCCCAATCCGGGCGACGCGTTGTGGTTGAAGGGTGATGCCCCTTGGTCATTTCACCAGTCCAATGTCCTTGAGAACACCTTCGGTTGCCGCAACGTCCTTTTCGAGCTGGGCGTTGAAGGCATCACCGGCGAGATAGCTGTCCTGCCAGCCCTTGGTCTTCAGAACTTCCTGCCAGCCGGCGGACTTCGCAAGCTTCTCGATATCGGCCGAGACGGCAGCCTTCTGCTCATCCGACAGTCCCGGAGCGGCTGCGACCATCCGCCAGTTTTCGACGACTACGTCGAGGCCCGATTCCTTGAGTGTCGGAGCGTCGACGCCCGCAATGCGCTCGGGGCCCGATACGGCGAGCAGGCGGAGCGTGCCGGCCTTGATCTGCGATTCGAATTCACCGTAGCCCGATACACCAGCCGTCACCTGGCTGCCAAGGATTGCGGCAAGCGCTTCACCGCCACCGGAATAGGCGATGTAGTTGATCTTGGTCGGGTCGACACCGGCAGCCTTGGCGATCAGGCCAACGGCGATGTGGTCGGTACCGCCGGCCGAGCCGCCGGCCCAGGAGACCGCGCCCGGATCCTTCTTCAGGGCTTCGACTAGGTCTCCCATCGTCTTGATGTCAGACGAGGCCGGGACGACGACCGCTTCGTATTCGCCGGTGAGGCGCGCAATCGGCGTGACGTCCTTGAGGGTGACCGGCGATTTGTTGGTCAGGATCGCGCCGACCATGACATAGCCGCCGACGATCAGGGCGTTCGGATTGCCCTTCTGCTGGCTTGCGAACTGCGCGAGGCCGATGGTGCCGCCGGCGCCCGGCACGTTCTGAACCTGAACGTTGCCGGAGATGCCTTCCTGCTGCATGACCGTCTGCAGCGAGCGTGCCGTCTGGTCCCAGCCGCCGCCCGGGTTTGCCGGTGCGATGATGGTGTAATCAGCGGCAAAGGCCGGCAGCGACATGGCGCCGGCGAGAATCGTTGCGAGGAAAAAATGTTTCAAAGGTCAGTCCTCCGTGAGGCGCGTTTTCACCGCGCACGTTGTTGCTCAGTGCGAACGGGAAGACGGCGACGGGTACTTTCGACCCTTGTCGCTTGACCGGATTGGTGGCTTCCTCCCAGTGCGCAACCGGCGACCCGCCTCCACGGGTGCCAGTGACCCTAAGGCAACATAGAAAGCTGACATTTAGCTGACATCAAGTCCCGAATGCGCTTTTCGGTGCGTGACGTTTACGAAATCTTAGTTTCTTGGCCGCGCCAACGAGGGAGATAGCCTCTGTCAGCCTCGGTGGCCGAGTTCGGAGAGGTTGATCCACCGGGAAATGGGCGAATCGAAATCTCGGCGCCGAGGTGCTGGTTCCACGTATGATGGCAGCGATATCGCGAGGACGGCAAGCTGTGGTAGTGTCGCGCCGGCCACCCCGAAGACCTGTTCGCCCCGAGACCTGTTCGAAAGGATGGAGCAATGACCAAGACAGCCAACTCCAAGATCGCCAATGTGACATCGAAGCGACCAACAAAGGGAAACGCCACGCGGACGCGAGTGTCAGTCAAAAAGGAAGGCGAAAAAGAGGAGATGGGACAGGCGGTTGCAGATCAGCCGAAATTGCTTTCAGGCGGCAATCCCCAGATCGCCAAGGGCTATGGCGATGCGCCGGTGCAGGCCTATATCGCCGCCATGCCGGGCTGGAAGAATGCGGTCGGGCGCCATCTCGACCAGCTTATCATGCGCGCCGTCCCGAAGGCACAAAAGGCCGTGAAGTGGAATTCGCCGCTCTATGGCATGGAGGGCGACGGATGGTTCCTTGGCATCCATTGCTTTGCGAAATACATCAAGGTCGCGTTCTTCAATGGCGCGTCCCTCAGCCCGCCGCCACCCGTCGAATCCAAGATGGAGAATGCGCGCTATTTCCATATCCATGAGAAGGAAGAGATCGATGAGGCGCAATTCAGCGATTGGGTAAAACAAGCGAGTCAATTGCCCGGCGAACGTATGTGAGCGGAATGTCAGTGACGTCGTGCAGAGCGCACCCCGCGTGATGTGTGATACCTGCGTGGAGATGATCGGATGAAGAAAGCAACGGGAAAGATGACGAAGACTGATGCGGTGGAGGGAGAAGCGCCTGCCTCCGAACGGATGGATGCCAGGATAGCTGAACTGGGCGACTGGCGGGGAAAGATGCTTGGGCGGGTTCGGAAGCTCATCAAAGAGGTCGATCCCGAGGTCGTCGAGGAATGGAAATGGAGAGGCGTTCCGGTTTGGGAACATGCGGGGATCATCTGTACAGGCGAAACCTACAAGGCGGTGGTCAAGATGACCTTCGCCAAGGGCGCATCACTGGAAGATCCCTCGGGTCTCTTCAATTCAAGCCTCGACGGCAATACCCGGCGGGCGATCGATATCCACGAAGGCCAAGAGATCGACGAGGACGCTTTGAAGGCCCTCATTCGCGCTGCCGTGGATCTGAACCAGTCGGTACAAGCCGAGCGTAGCGGTCGATCCCGCAAGAAGACCTGAAGTCCCCGTTCAGGGCGCCGCCGAATTGGCGCGCCCCTGATTTCAGTGGAGCCGCAGGACCTCGTTCCATTTGGCAATCAGACGCGAGCGCTTTACCTGGTCAAGATAGACCATCAGTCCGGGGCTGACGGGAACCGGGCGCAATTGAGCGCCCAACATTTCCTGCATGGTGTTTGCGGTATTTTCTCCGGCGACCTCTGGGCTGACGGCGGCGATCTGGAGTTCGCGCGCCATGATCGTCTGTCCTTCCTTGGACATGAAGAATTCGAGATAGCGGCGTCCAAGGTCCGGAGAGGCCGAAGCCTGGGGAACGAGGCCAATTCGCGACATCACCACCGTGTAGTCCTTGGGCAGCATGATCCCGACATCCGGATGCCGCGCTGCCCAGTCCGCCGCATAGGAGCCAAGGATGTTATAGCCGAGCACGAAGCGCCCGTCGGCCACCCGCTCAAGGATGGCCTCGCTGGTGGAGTAGAGCTTGACGCCAGCGGCACCCATTGCCTGGATCACATCCCAGATATCGCCGAACTGCTCCTGGTCACGTGCCATGAAGAGGAAGCCGACGCCGGAGCGCTCGATGTCGTAGGTCCCGATACGGCCGAAGACGTTGGCGCCCTGGCGCTTCAGGTAGTCGACGAATTCGGAACGCGTGGACGGTGGTTTTTCCGTCGTGAAACTCGGCTTATGATAGACGAAGACGGCCGGCTCGAAGGTGAGCGCATAGGCCGTGTTGCGCCAGTTTGCCCATGCGGGCCAGCGGTCGCTCATCGGCAGGTCGCTGCGCTGGGCATAGCCATCGTTGCTGAGCTTGACTTGCAGATCCATGGCGGAAGAAAAGGCGAAGTCCGCCGTCTTCATTCCGGCATCCGTCTCCTTGATGATGCGGTCGTAGATCTCGCCGGTCAGCATGTCTTCGTAGCGCACAGTGACATCCGGATTGGCCCTCTGGAAGCCGATGATCATCGGCTTGGCGAGAGGCTCATCGAGCGAGGAATAAACCACCAGCGTGCGCGCATCGGAGTTGCCGGAAAGGGCTGGAAATATGATTGGCGCCGCAAGGAGCAGCCGGGGGCAAAGTGCAAAAAAAAGAAGAGAAATCAAGAACCGCATGAATCCACAATGCCTCAGCGTGTCACCGTTCACAAGCAAGGTGTTGCCGGATAAGGTGGATCGGGGAGTGACGATATTTGCGTATCTTGCTTGTTGAGGACAACCAGGACCTGGCCGAGGGCCTGTCTGCCATTTTGCGTGGCAGTGGCTACGCCGTCGACGTTGTCAGTGATGGCGCGTCGGCGCATGCGGTTGCTGCAACTGAAACCTTCGATCTTGTCATTCTCGATCTCAACCTGCCGGAGATGGACGGGCTCGACGTCTTGCGGGCGATGCGTGCCCGGCAGAACCGCGCGGCCGTGCTGATCCTTACGGCACGGGGGGCGCCCGAGGAGCGGATCAAGGGTCTCGATCTCGGCGCCGACGATTATATGATCAAGCCGTTCGACGTTGGCGAACTTGAAGCGCGGGTGCGCGTGTTGCTGCGCCGGCAGGCGGGGCTCAGGGCATCCACTGTGAGCTATGGCAATGTTTCGCTCGATCTCAATACGCGCAGCTTCTCCTCGGGCGGCGTGCCGATCGAGATCCCGGCGCGCGAACTCGGGCTTCTCGAACTCCTGTTCATGCGCGCCGGCAAGGTGGTTGCCAAGGACGCGATCATGCAGTCGCTGACTGGCTTCGACGATGATTTGAGCTCCAACGCGATCGAGCAATATGTCAGTCGGCTGCGCAAGCGGCTGGCGCCGCATGGCCTCACAGTTCGCACGGCCCGCGGCATCGGCTACTACCTTGACAAGATGGCCGGGCCGGAATGAGGGCGGCGGTCTACTCCCTCCGCCGGCGCCTGCTTGGCTGGCTACTGATCTCGACGGTCGTCATCGGCGTCATTGCGCTCATGGACACCTACCGCGAGGCTGTGACGACCGCCAACGTTGTCTCCGACCGCGTGCTCGCCGGCTCCGCGTTGGCGATCGCGGAGCGCGTGGTCGTCGCGGAGGATGGCTCGCTCGAGGTCGATATTCCCTATGTTGCCCTGGAGATGTTGACCTCTGCGGCCCAGGACCGCGTTTTCTACAGGGTCGACGGACCGCCCGGCCAGTTCATCACGGGTTACCAGACGTTGCCGTCGCTTGCGGAAGAGCCGGGGACATCCACGACCTTTGCGGATTCGACCTTCCGCGGTGAACCGATCCGCATCGCAGCGCTTCGCCGTTCCGCCTCGACCGGGATCAATTCGGTACCCTTTGTCGTGACCGTTGCCGAAACGACGATCGCGCGACGGCAACTGGCGCAGACCATCCTCTTCCGCTCGGCGCTGCGCCTCGGCATGATGATCGCCGGTGCTGCAGTCATCGTCTGGATCGCAGTCACGTTTTCGCTGCGCCCGCTCTACCGGCTCGGAGATGCGATTTCGGAGCGTAATCCGGATGATCTGCATCCGATTGGTGAACGGGTACCGAACGAAGTCCAGGGGCTCGTCGATACCGTCAATTCCTTCATGGGACGCCTGCAGTCGGCCCTCGATGCGCTACGCAATTTCACCGGCAACGCCAGCCATCAACTCCGCACGCCGCTTGCGATTATTCGAACCCAGCTCGCCCTGGCGCAGCGCGCAGGGTCGATCGAGGAAACGCATGGCGCGGTGAAAAAGGCCGATGAAGCGGTCGCCAATGCCGAACGCATCCTGGGGCAATTGCTGCTGATGGCGAAAATCGACGCGGCCGGCAAGAACGAGGCGCGGATGCTGGGGCGCGTCGATCTCGTCGATCTCGTGCGGGAGATCACGGCAGAACATGTACCCGCAGCAGGCGAAGCGGATATCGACCTCGGCTTTGACGGCGAGGGCGAAGCCTTCATTCGCGCCGAGCCGCTGCTGGTGGCTGAGATGCTGAAGAACCTGATCGGCAACGCGCTGCTTTATGCCGGCCGGGGTGCGGAGGTGACAACGCGCGTACTCGCCGAAGGCGGTTCAGTGTCGCTCGAGGTGGAGGATAACGGGCCGGGAATTCGGCCGGAAATGCGCGAATCGGTGCTCCGCCGCTTCGAGCGCGGAGGCAGCGAAGCGCCGGGCTCGGGGCTTGGTCTGCCGATCGTCGAGGAGATTGCCGAACTCTACGGCGCGACGACCCGTCTCCGCGAGGGGGCCGATGGCCGGGGCCTCAAGGTGACCATCCTCTTTCCAGCGGGCTAGTCACAGATCGGCTCTGTCGGGCCGGCTCTGTCCGGTGCCGCGATTGCGGGCCGGATGAGCAAAAACCATCTGCAGGTCGTCAGGTCGACACGCCCAAAATGGTTGCGACACTTTCGATTGTTTGCTTAGCGGCCGCGGTGGCCAAAGAGGGAAGCTGTCTCGCGGGTCTGTACCCGCAGCATCGCGTTCCAAAGCTGTAGAACGAAACGCGGCTGAAACTGGCTCGCAAGCTTGCGCTGCGACAACATGATAAGTCTCCGATAGTTTTGGACGTCTGGCATATAGTGCATTGGCGGAGATTTTGCCAGAGCGCTCGCGCCGGGGCAGCTCTGCGCGCCAAGCATATGTGGAAAACGGCATAAGGTGGACGAAATACCTGCCGGCGAAAAAGAAAATGCCGGGATGATTTTCATCATCCCGGCCAGTTGGCTTCACTGGGAGGAGAAGTCTTCTTTGGAGGATCAGGCTTTCTTGCGGTTCTTCTGTCGGTAGACGTCGATCACCACGGCCGCGACGATAATCAGGCCCTTGACGATTTCCTGGTAGTAAGCGTCGACGCGAAGGAAGGTGAAGCCCGAGGTCATGACGCCGAGGATAATCGTGCCGATCACCGTGCCGGTGATGCGACCGACGCCGCCGGTGAGCGACGTGCCGCCGATGACGGTCGCGGCGATCGCGTCCAGTTCGTACATGACACCCATGCCTGCCTGAGCGGTCTGGGCGCGGGCCGCGGTGACGACGCCTGCGAGGCCAGCCAGCATGCCGGCAATGGCATAGACCTTGATGAGGTGCGCTTCGACATTGATACCCGAGACGCGGGCCGCCTGGACGTTGGCGCCGATCGCATAGGTAAACTTGCCGTAGCGCGTGTAGCGCAGCGCAATGTGGAAGATGATCGCGACGACAAGGAAGACGATGACGGGCCAGATGCCGGTGCCGATGAAGTTGAACTGTTCGGTGAGGCCCGAGACCGGCTGACCCTTGGTGTACCACTTGGAGATGCCGCGTGCCGACACCATCATGCCGAGCGTGGCGATGAAAGGCGGGATCTTGGTCCGGGCTATGAGCTGGCCGTTGATGAAGCCTGCGAGGAGGCCGATACCAACGCCAAGCCCGATCGGAACGATCGCCGGCATGTCGGTCAAAGACGGATAGAGAGCGCGGGGCCAGGTGGATGCCTGGGCGACGCTTGCCGAGATCATCGCCGTCATGCCGACGACGGAGCCAGAGGAAAGGTCGATGCCACCTGTAATGATGACCTGGGTCACGCCGACGGCGATGATGCCGATCACCGAAACCTGCAGGATCATGATCGTCAGGCGCTGCGGGTTCATCAGGAAGCTCTGTCCGACGAAAATCCAGCCCAGCACCTCATAAACCAGCGCAATGCCGATCAATACGAGGAAGATGTTGAATTCAGCGGGCAGGCGGCGCTTTGCGCCGGCAAGCGATGTGCTCGCGCCCTGTGCGGCGACATTGGTATCCATTTTCATTCCTCCCTTTCGTCGGGTCGCTTCCCGCTCAGCTTGCGGCGAGCTCCATGACCTTGATCTGGGTTGCTTCCGCCCTGTCGAGGAAGCCGGTGACGCGGCCCTCGTGCATGACCATGATGCGGTCGCTCATGCCGAGCACCTCTGGCATTTCCGAAGAAATCATGATGACGGCGACGCCGTTTCGCGCGAGTTCGGTGACGAGGCGGTGGATTTCCGCCTTGGCACCGACATCGATGCCGCGTGTCGGCTCGTCGAGGATCAGGATGCGCGGATTGGTGAGCAGCCAGCGGCCGATCAGCACCTTCTGCTGGTTGCCGCCGGAGAGGTTCTCGATGCGCTCCTGCAGGTTCGGCGTCTTGACGCGCAGCTTGCGGCTCATCTCTTCGCAGGCGGCGGTAATCTGTTTTTCGGTGACGAAGCCGCCCTTGACGAAGCGATCCTGCAGCACCGCGATCTGCATGTTCTCGAGGATGTCGAGGATCAGAAGACAGCCGGTGTCCTTGCGGTCCTCGGTCAAGAATGCCATGCGGTGCTTAATTGCGGTGTTCGGGCTATTGATCGAAAGGGTTTTCCCGTCGATCGAGATCGTGCCGGAACTTGCCGGCGTCACGCCGAAAAGCGTCTCGGCGACGTTCGAGCGGCCGGAGCCGACGAGGCCGGCAATGCCGAGGATCTCACCGGCACGGACATCGAAGGAGACATCGCGGAAGACACCGTCGAGCGTCAGGTTCTTTACCGAAAGGACGACATCGCCGATTGGCACTTCCTCCTTCGGAAACATCTGGGTGATCTCGCGGCCAACCATCATGCGGATGATGTCGTCGCGGGTTACGTTGCTCGAGGCATGGGTGCCTATAAATTTGCCGTCGCGAAACACCGAGAACTCGTCGGCGATTTCGAACAGCTCGTTCATCTTGTGGGTGATGTAGACGATGCCGATCCCTTGTTCGCGCAGGTCGCGGATGATCTCGAACAGGTGAGCGACCTCACGCTCCGTCAGCGCCGAAGTCGGTTCGTCCATGATCAGCACGTCGGATTCATAGGAGACCGCCTTGGCGATCTCGACCATCTGTCGGTTCGCAACGGAGAGATGGCGGACCTCGATCTCCGGATCGATCTTGATCTTCAGGCGATCGAACAGCCTGGCGGTGATGCGGTTCATCTCGCCATGGTCGACGAAGCCGAAGCGGTTCTTCGGTTCACGGCGGATCCAGATGTTTTCCGCCACCGTCATGAACGGCATCAGGTTCAGTTCCTGATGGATCATCGCGATGCCGTTTTCGAGTGCGTCGAGCGGCGATTTCAGTCTGATGTCGACGCCCTTCAACCTGACTTCGCCCTTGTCGGGTGTATAGATGCCGGCGAGAATCTTCATCAGCGTCGACTTGCCGGCGCCGTTTTCACCCATCAGCGCATGGACCGTGCCGCGCTTCAGCTTGAACTCGACGTCGTCAAGGGCGACGACGCCCGGGAATTCCTTGCGGATGCCTTCTGCCGAAAGAAGATATTCGGCCTTCGGCACGGCGCCGCTGGCGCGCACGGCTGCCATCGTTGTCGGACTGAGCGTCATGTTCCTTGCCTCCCCCGTCGTTCCCGGCTGTTGCGGAAAGTCCTCGTCGCTGGTGGGTGACCAGCCCATTTAATCGCAGGTCGCATCCAAAAGGACGCAGACATCCGCAGCGGGACTTGCATATTTGAGCGGGAGCGCAGGTGATTCTGCGCTCCCGCCGCAGGCGATCAGTTCTTGGCCTGATACTTGTCGAGGTTTTCCTTGGTCACCAGCTCGAAGGGAATATAGACCTTCTTGTCGACGGCCTCGCCCTTGGCGAGCTTCAGTGCGGCATCGACCGAGCCCTGGCCTTGGCCGGCTGCGTTCTGGAACACCGTTACGTCGAGGTCGCCCGCAGCCATTGCGGCGAGTGCGTCCTGCGTCGCGTCGATGCCACCGATGACGACCGAGTCCATCGAGCGGCCAGCGGCCTTCAGCGCCTGGACGGCGCCGATCGCCATTTCGTCGTTGTTCGAAATGACGGCATCGAATTCAACGCCGGCCGAGAGCCAGTTCGTCAGAAGGTCCGACCCTTGCGTACGCGACCAGTTGGCCGTCTGCTCCTCGACGATCTCGATACCCTTGCATTGGTCGGTCGCAAGCACGTCGTGAATGTCCTTCGTGCGCATACGGGCGGCCTGGTTGGACAGTTCGCCCATCATGACGACGGCCTTGCCCTTGCCGCCAAGCATCTTGCAGATTTCCTGCGTCTGCAGCGTGCCGGATTCCTGTTCGTTCGACGCGACGAAAGCCTGCTTTTCCGGCAGGGTGTCGACGTTGACCGGCTCGCGGTTGACGTAGACGAGCGGAATGCCGGCGTCGGCTGCAATCTTCGACATGGCTGCCGTCGCATCGGTATCGACCGGGTTGACGATGATGGCGGTCACGCCGGCTGCGATGAAGTTCTGGATCTGGCTCTGCTGCTTCGAAACGTCATTCTGCGCGTCCTCGATCTGCAGTTCGACGCCGTCGAGCGTCTTGGCGTAATCGGACATGCCGTTGCGCAAGACCGTCAGGAAGTTGTCGTCGAAAAGGGCCATCGACACGCCGATGGTTTCGGCATGCGCGGCCGCCGACATCATCACGGCCAGCGCTGTACCCAGCACGAATTTCTTCATTGTCACTCTCCTCCACAATGGTGCCCGGCGACACCTTCTCCTGCCGGGAGCGCAATCCTTGCCGGATTGCGCTCATTCACATTGAAAGCGCCACTCCCGTTACGCCTTCGGATAAAACGGAATAAACGAACCAGTAAATTGCGAGTACGGAATATGTATTCCATTTTGTGGGGCGCCGTCAAGACCTGTTGCGGCGCTCCCATCGTTTTCCCGCAGCCAGGCCGCGGGGATCAGATTCGGGTTTGAATGTGGTCAACACTCTGCCTGATCGCAGCCGCCGGATCTGCGACCGCGTGAACTTCGGCGGCAAACGGTTCGAAAGAAAACGGCCCTGCATAGCCCTCGGCTCGCAGCCGCCGGATCTGGCCGACATTGTCGAGAAGGTCGTCCTGATCGACCAGAACGCGATGTGAATCGCGCAGATCGGAAACCGCGACCCGACCGTCGGGTACGCCGGAAATATGCACGAGCCCGGTCATCTCGGGATAGGTTGCGGGTTCTCCCGCGAGGTGGTGATGGAACGTATCGTGCACCAGTCGGAAGGTACTTTCTCCTCCGACCGCCTTGATCCCCTCGACAGCCTCCCTCTTCGAGCGCAGAGAGCAGATTTCGAAGCCCAGCGGCTCGACAAGGCCCACAATTCCGGCCGATTCAAGCATCGGTTTCAGCGCGGCAAGCGCTTCACGAAGGTTTGCCTGTCGCTCGCCGTCCGCCTGGCCCGTGCCGTCATTGACGGGGACGAGCACGAGGGCCTTGGCGCCGCAATCGCGCGCATAGGCGATAAGCTCTTCCGCCTCCGCTTGACGCGCCGCATTCCATTCGTTGAAGCGCTGTAAAGCGTTGATCGAGATAATTGTAATGCCATTGCGACTGGCAAGCGCCGCCACGTCCGTTGCGGGCGTGCCGTCGACGATGGCATTGCCCGAGAGGTCGTTGCGGATTTCGACGGAGGAGATCCCGAGGGATTTGGCAAGTTCGAAGAAGGCGCCGAGCGGAAGGCCGGGCGTCGTCATATGATTGAGGGCGAAGGGCAGGGTTGTCACGGGAATGTCTCCTCCAGTGGGACGGGTCACGCTTTGCAAATAGAACGTTCATTCCATTTACAGCGTCGCAGACATTTCACCAACTGCTGGAGGACAGTCAAAGAGCGAGTGACGCAAAGGACTTGCATTGCTGCAATATTGCCTTTCGTCAATGATTGGATTCTATCATCCTTCGCTAGATATTTTCAGGCGTGAAGAGATCGAAGGGCAGGAAGGTCTGCCCTGGGGCACCCGTCGGGCCCTTGTCGATCGCCTGGATCATCAGATTGACCGTTTCGCGCGCAAGCGTCGCTGTTGGGGTTGAGATCGCCAGCGTGACGACATCATCTCCGAGGGCCGCCCGGGACTCCGGCGTCAATTCGTTGACGACGGCAATAAGCTTGCCTTCCAGCTTATCCTCGCGGATTGCCGAGATGGCACCTTCCATGCCCCCTCCGCAGACATAAAAGCCGATCAGATCCGGGTGGCGTTGCAGGAGGTTCAATGTCGCCTCGTGCGTGATCTCGGCCGTATCGAGATTGACCATGGTATCAAGCACTTCGAAATCCGGCGCATGCTCGCGAAAATAGGAGCGGAACCCGATCTCCCGAAGTTCGTGGCCGAGGAAGCGATGGCTGCCGACGAAGGCCGCGACCTTGCCGGGGCGTTTGGCTGCCTTGGCGATCATCCATGCCGCGGTACGGCCGACCTTGTGGTTATTGAGCCCGACATAACCTTCACGCACGCCAGCCGCGAAGTCCGAAAGCAGCGAGAAAACCGGAATCCCGCGTTCCTTCAACTCCTCGATCGCGGCCGTCACCGCCGGATAATCAGGAGCGACGAGCGCTACCGCCTGGTTTCGCGCCGCAGCCGCACGAAGCTTTTCCGTAATCGCCGTTGGTGTCGAATTTGCTACGAAGTCGACCTGGGCGAAAACACGTGCGTTTGACAGCGAAAGCGCCGCGTTTTCGATCTCCTTCGCAACCGCCTTGTAGAAGGACTGGTCCGGCTTCTGCAGCACGAAGCCAAGTCTGTACTGCGGCAGGTCCTCGAAAACGCGCTGCCGGATGAGGCCGACTGCGTGGTAGCCGATAGACTTGGCTGCCTCGTAGACCCGGCGCGCCGTCTCCTCCCGCACGGGATGCCGTCCGTTCAGAACGCGATCGACAGTCGCGACGCTGACGCCGGCGGTCCGTGCGAGGTCGGCAATGGTCGGACGGTTGCTCATCGCTTCTCCTGATAGGTTTGCATCACAGATGATATGCAGAAGATGACATCATTTGAGAGAATATATCATTGCTGCATTGAGGCCTACCAAAAGTCAACCTATCGTCATTGCACGACATCGGACGCTCCTGGTCAAACTGGCCGGATCGCAGGGAGGAGAGCAAATGGCGATGGTTCCAACGAAGCGAGATTACAGTCTGGTTGGGCGCGATGCCCAGGCGGCTGTCGCCAACGGCCTCTCAGCGGCGGAGTGGTATCACACGGAGATCCCGCGCAAGCAGATGAAGGAACTGATGAAGCGTGAGAACGGACCCGCGATCCGCGATACCGTGATCTGGCTCGGTTGCCTCGTTCTTTTCGGTGGGCTCGGCATCACCTTCTGGGGCACCTGGTGGGCCGCTCCGTTCTTCCTCGCATACGGCGTTCTCTACGGCTCGGCCTCCGATAGTCGCTGGCACGAATGCGGGCATGGCACCGCGTTCAAGACGATGTGGATGAACAACGCAGTCTACCAGATCGCCTGCTTCATGATCATGCGCAATCCCGTCACCTGGCGTTGGAGCCACACCCGCCACCACACAGACACGGTCATTGTCGGCCGCGATCCTGAGATCGCCGTCATGCGGCCGCCGGATCTCTTGCGCCTGGTCTTGAACTTCTTCGGCATTCTCGATGTCTGGCATGCAATGGTCGACATGGTTCGCAACACGCTTGGCATCATCAGTTCCGAGGAAGCGACATTCATCCCGGAAATGGAACAGCCGAAGGCGATCCTCGTTGCCCGCATCTGGTTTGCCATCTACGCCGCAACGATCGCGCTCTCGCTCTACCTCGGTTCGATCCTGCCGCTGATGTTGATCGGTCTGCCGCGGCTCTACGGTGCCTGGCACCATGTGCTGACCGGGCTGTTGCAGCATGGCGGCCTCGCCGACAACGTCACGGACCATAGGCTGAACAGCCGCACGGTCTACATGAACCCGGTCAGCCGCTTCGTCTATTGGAACATGAACTACCATGTGGAGCACCACATGTTCCCGATGGTGCCTTACCACGCGCTCCCGAAGCTGCACGAAATGATCAAGCACGATCTGCCGGAGCCGAACCCGTCGATGCTGCATGGCTACCGCGAGATGATCCCGGCCTTCCTGCGGCAGTTGCGCAACGAGGACTATTTCTTGAAGCGCGAACTGCCGGCGACGGCGAAGCCCTATCGGGAAGAGTTTCACAGCGACGCGATCGTGCATGCAGCCGAATAACCAACGAAAGGAATGGGAGGAAGTCATGAGCGGAAGCTGGGTCGAAGTCTGCGCGGCGGACGAAATCGACGAAGAAGACGTCATCCGATTTGACCACGAAGGGCGCACCTTCGCTGTCTACCGGAGCCCGGATGACGAATATTTCGCGACCGACGGGCTTTGCACGCACGAGCACATCCATCTGGCGGATGGCCTGGTGATGGACGACATCATCGAATGTCCGAAGCACAACGGTCGCTTCAACTACAAGACCGGCCAGGCCAAGGGCGCCCCGGTCTGCGTCAACCTGAAGACCTATCCGGTGAAGGTCGAGGCAGGAAGCGTGTTCATCGCGATCGCTTGATCGCGGCTTCAACGCGAAGAACTCAGCGAGAGCGGGCAGGGAGGTTGAAATGGGTGGAATCGTCATTGTTGGTGCCGGTGAATGCGGCGCGAGAGCCGCCTTTGCCCTGAGGGAGAGGGGCTACGACAGGTCAATCACGTTGATCGGTGCGGAGCCGCATCTTCCCTATGAACGGCCGCCTCTTTCGAAGGACGGCCTCAGGGATCAGCTTCAACCGAAATATGTCGCCGATGCCGAGCGCTATGCGAGCGCAAGAATCGACGTGCTGACCGACACCCCCGTCAAGGCCATTGATCGCGTCGCCAAGCGCGTGGAACTCGTCTACGGCGGCAGCATCGCCTATGACCGGCTATTGCTGACGACCGGCGCCCGAGCGCGAACGATACCCGGAACCGATGATGCGTTTCGGCGCGTACGTACTCTCAGAACGCATTCCGACGCCGAGGAAATCCGACGCGAACTTCTGCCCGGGCGGAGGTTTGCCATCATCGGTGGTGGATTTATCGGCTTGGAGCTCGCGGCAACGGCGCGCACCCTCGGGGCAGAGGTTGTCTTGATCGAAGGGATGCCACGCATCCTTTCGCGCGGCGTGCCGGCTGAGATCGCGACCGTCGTCGCAGATCGGCACCGCACGGAAGGGGTCGACATACGCTGCGATACGAAAATCGATCGCATCGATACTGATGAGAACGGCGTGCGTATCCTGCTTGCGAACGGACAATCGGTCGATGCAGATTTCCTGGTCGTTGGCATCGGCGCATCGCCGAACACGGAACTGGCAGAAGCCGCTGGCCTTCAGGTGGAAAACGGCATCGCCGTCGACGAGACGCTCAGGACTTCGGATGCCGACATATTTGCGGCCGGCGATTGCTGCTCCTATCCGCTCTGTCATTATGGCGACCGCCGCGTGCGTCTTGAGGCTTGGCGCAATGCGCAGGACCAAGGAACACTCGTCGCCGGCAATCTGCTGGGTGCGAGTGAGACGGTCACCAGCGTGCCGTGGTTCTGGTCCGACCAATATGACCTGACGCTGCAGATTGCCGGACTTGCAGACGGAGCGACTGTGACCGTGCGGCGCGATCTCACAGACGGCGCCTTCATTCTTTTCCATCTCGACGACACCGGGCGGTTGCTTGCCGCTTCCGGCATCGGCCAGGGAAATGCCGTCGCGCGCGATATCCGGCTGGCCGAAATGCTGATCGCGGCCGGAAAGCGGCCCGACCCTCAGGCGCTCATCTCGCCGGAGACCAAACTCAGGGCCCTGCTTGCCGCCTAGTGCGAGAGCTTGTCGCTACCCCTTACTTGCTCACTGATATCGGAGACTTCTCATGAAAAGCCGCCGCCCGACCGTTGCCGACCTCCTTTCGATGAAGGGCAAGCGCCAGCTCACCATGTTGCGTGTGGAAACGCTTGACGAAGCCGAAGCGGCGGAAGCCGCCGGCATTGACCTCGTCTCCGTACCGCCGGCACTTCTGGGGCCGCAGTTTCGGGAAGTGGCGCCGACCTGTTTTGCTTTTCCCGGACTTGAGTATGGCGACTACGTTTCGGCGGAGGAATACATCCGTGCGGCATTCAAGGCGCTGAAGGCCGGCGGCGATGCGGTCTATTGCGCCGCCGGTCTTTCGACCGTTCGACGCATGCGGGAAGAGGGCATTCCGGTTTGCGGCCATGTCGGGCTCATCCCATCCAAGGCCACCTGGACCGGTGGTTTCCGAGCCGTCGGCAAGACCGCGGCTAGCGCGCTCGAGATCTGGCGGCAGGTGAAGGCGCTTGAGGAAGCTGGCGCCTTTGCTGCCGAAATCGAGGTCGTCCCTGGCGACGTCGCATCGGCGATCAGCGCGCGAACCTCGATGCTGATGTTGTCGATGGGGGCGGGGGCGGGTTGCGACGCCCAGTATCTGTTCGCCGCCGACGTGCTCGGCAGCAATCGTGGCCACGTGCCGCGCCATGCCAAGACTTATCGAAACTTCGCTGCCGAGTATGACCGCCTGCAGCGCGAGCGGATTGCCGCCTTTTCGGAGTTTGCCGAAGACGTCCGGTCCGGGGTTTATCCGCATCAGCGGCATCTCATCGGCATCGAGGAGGCGGAACTGCGCGCGTTTCTGACAGAGCTCGAGCGCGGCTAGGACCGAACGACTTGCGCCGGAGAGGGCGGTTGGTATAGTCCCCGCACCAATTCAACTTATCTCCGCGATGGATCCCGATTTGAGCGCCCTTATCCAGGACAGTCTCACCTTTGTTGCCTTGCTTGCCGCGATCTATGCGGCGACCGTGCTGTTGTATTTCATCTTGGGCTACGGCATCACTTGGCTCAATGATCGCAACCCCGAACGCCGCATCCAGAAGGGGCGGCGCGGCGAGAAGCGCAAGGCCATCGAGATCCGCCAGAGCATGGCCTCGATCCTTGTCACCTGCACGTCCGTGGCGATCGGTCTCTTTGCCCAGTATCAGGGCTGGACCTTGTTCTCGCCCTGGTCCTTCAGCTGGTGGACGGCCGTTCCGCTCTTTGTACTTTGCATGATGCTCTTCGACGCCTGGTTCTATTTCGCCCATCGCCTGCTGCACACGAAGCTTTTCTACAAATACCACGTGCTCCACCACCGCAGCGTCGCGCCCACGGCCTGGAGCAACGATTCGATCGGCCTCGTGGATACGGCGCTGTCTCAGGGCTATTACGCGGTGGTCGTCTTCCTCGTCCCGTTCCCGCCGATCATTCTCTTGGCGCACCGGCTGTTCGACCAGATCAACGGCACCTTCGGCCATGCAGGCTTCGAATATTTCGCTTCGCGAACGGCGCGGTATCCCTCACCGATGCTTTGCACGACCTATCACGACCAGCACCACGCCGAGTTCAAATACAATTACGCGAACTATTTTTCGTTCTGGGATCGCGTGATGGGAACGGTCGCCCCGAATTATGATCGGCGTGTGGAAGAATTCGAAGGCCAAGCGCCGGCGCTCAAACTGCGACAATCTTTCGTGGAAAAGAACGTCGTGGAAGGGCCTGCTGTCGACTAATTCCAGGCGAATGTCCGAAGCATGCTGTGGATAACGGATCAGCCATTCCCTCAGAGTTCCGCTGGTATGCCTCTGCTTGGACCGTGGGCCCAACGGTTGTAGTTGGGATTCCGGCAGGTTCGTGATAGCCCGCGAAGGGCGTTATCCAATGAGCCCTGACACCACCGAATCGAGAGCCTCTCGCACATTGATTCGAGCTTCTTTCGAATCCGAGCTTGGACATGTGGTCAAGATCGAAGTGTACTTGGCAAAGGGAGTTACTGACACGACGTGATCGGGATTCACGTACACGGGAGCGTTATTATCTCCAACCAAGGTAAACTTCACCAATCGCATCGTGCTATTCCCGTCTGTCGCATGGTTTTCCCCGTGAAACACAGCATATCCTCATTCTTCTCACCAACCACCACTCCGTGGCGATTGCTACGCGACCCACTGCAATCGCCTTGTCTGATCCGCGATCCAAGAGACCGGACTGTCCGGCGGGAGATGTGTCTCGCCTACAACGTGTCGAAAAGCATAGGAGATTCCTTGCTCGCGCATCTAGTTACTTCTCGTGGACTTTCTTGTAATGGCTTTGTCCGAAAAACTCGATACCGTTTTTGATTGGAAGATGATGAGAGAGGTTGATCGAGTCGAGTTTAGTGTTGCACTTGCGGGTGCCGCGGACCGTTACGCTGATCGACCAATCATGGTTTCGGTCTACGATCCCGATCACCGACTTGGATGGCGCCCACAAGTTCTTTTTAAGCGACGTGACCGGACACCTTCCACGGTCCTTCGCTCCTTCCTCATTAGTCGGAAGGGGCGTGGACGATTCTACGGCTGGACCCCGGTGCAATTGGACGCCATTGCCTTGGCCGCCGATCCTGATACCGCGAATGATGCAGCTAGGATCCAGCCACAAGTCAGGCTGCGGCGCCTGTCCCTTATCGAGGTCGCCGTTTTGATCGCCTGTCGACGGACCCTGGCCTTCCTTCAAATAATTCGCCTTTTTCTCGCAGGTAATAAGAAGGGCGCAGCGTTTCGGTTCGTTAGGCAATGTGATGCACTTTCCGCGCCGTACTACACCGACTGGGTAGAAGCGCAAGCGCGTGCTGAGGTGGGGGAGGCTAGGACCGATGTGCAGGCCTCCAAGAGACTGCGTGTGCTCGTATCGATTGAAGGCGGTAACCCAATCGCCGCCGCAGAAACCAGAGATTCGTTGAATGCTCAGTCTTGGCGATGTTTTCAGGAGGCAACTGAGGCAGACGTTGTGAAACTACTCGAATGCAACAAGGCGGATAGTGACGCACTTTGGATGCGGCTTCCGGCGGGTATGCGACTAGCCGAGCGCGCACTGGAAAGACTCGTGGAGCCATTCGCATTTTCTGAAGATGTTGCTCTCTGTTATTCTGACGAAGACCGTATAAATGTGCGAGGCAAGCGCTTTGCCCCTTTCTTTAAGCCCGCTTGGAACGCGCCACTCGTTCGCTCGGGCTGGCTACCATTAGAAGGAGCGTTATTTCGCCTGTCCCGCATTCCCGCAAGCGTTGCTGTGGAAAGTGCCTCGACTGCGGAGATTGCGCTGGCAGTCGCGCAGGCGCGGACAGGTGAGCTGCTGCACTTGCCACGGGTTCTATTACACCGCGGGCCATCATGCCATTTACCCTCGACCCATGCCAAAGTTGCTCAACCCAAACACTTACGCCCGGCGGTCAGCGTCATCATTCCGACGCGCGACAGAGCCGACCTGCTTGGGGCCTGCCTGAAAGGCTTGTTTGAAAACACCGCCCCAGCAGATCTTGACGTCATCGTCATTGACAATGAAAGCTCCGAACCAGCGACGCTCGCTTTGTTCTCGCTGTATGAGCAGTCTGAGAGTATCCGCCGAATACCGCTTCCGGGAGGTTTCAATTTCGCCCGCGCCTGCAACATTGGTGTCGATGCAGCCCAGCACGACCTCATACTCTTGCTGAACAATGACGTGGAACCGATTGATTGCCATTGGCTCGAGTGTCTGGCAGGTGAGCTCGATGATTCCACCGTCGGCGCCGCCGGCAATTTGCTCCTATTTCCCGATGGCTTCGTTCAGCATGGTGGAGTGACGCTCGGTGCGGGGACAGTCGCGCGGCACAGCTTTCACTTTCTTGATCCGAAGGACGACGGCGACAGGGGGCTTTTAAACCAGCGACGCGATTTGTCGGCCGTAACCGCCGCTTGTTTGCTGACACGCAAGGACCTGTGGCGCCGCCTGGGCGGCATGGAGGAGCAAAAACTGACGGTCGCGTTCAATGATGTGGACTACTGCCTGAAGCTACGTGAAGCCGGCTTCCGTATTGTCTGGACGCCGGAGGCGGCGATGTTGCATAGAGAGAGCGTCTCGCGTGGCGCCGACGATACGCCGCAAAAGCTTCAGCGCTTTGCGCGGGAAGAACGAGCCATGCATGAGCGCTGGAGCGATAAGTTGAAAGCCGATCCTTACTACAATCCGAACCTTTCACTTATCGCCGAAGAATTCGTTCTCGAAGCCCATCCGAGAAATCTCTGGCCGAGGTCTAACGATTGAGCAACGCGCGCGAACGACTGGCCCGCTGGATTGAGCGACGGCTGCCTCGACCGCGGCTGCGCGAGGGAGCCTCCGGTCGTCCGCGGCGGCCGGTGACTCGGATCATTGTTTTCGGCCGGATACCGAACCCGACTTTCGATTACTACCTCGCAGCCCGCCTTCAGGCACCTGACATGCCGCCGTATGAGGTGGCGGATATCCGGGGTCGTGAAACGCCGACTCTGAATGCAGACGGAGCCTTCGTCATCATATGCCGCTACGCATCTGGGCCCGTGCTACGCTGGGTCGAGAGGAATTCGGAGCGTCTCTCCGGCGTGGGTTTGTTTCTCGATGACGACATCCCAGCCGTTGTGACGGGGAGGGACGCAGATTTTCGCTATCGGCTATTTCTCTGGTACCGCGCTCTTTCTCCACTCCGGCGTCTAAACCGGCATCTGGATATCGTCTGGGCCTCTACGCCGCACCTCGCATCTAGATTGTCGGAGGCGAACGCGCTGGTATTGCCACCGGCACCGCCAATGGCTCTTTGGTCGCGCGCTCGAGACGATCTCGATGCGCGAGACCCGACTAATCGGGAGGTCTTGATCGGATATCACGCGACAGGCGTTCATCTGGAGGAGCATCGGTTCCTTCGGCCGATTATTGCGGAAGTTCTGCGTGAGCGTCCGCTAGTTCGGTTTGAGGTATTTGCAGATCGGCGTGCCAGAGCGATCTGGCAAGGCCTCGATCGTGTGCAAATTCGTGAGCCGATGCCGTGGATGGAGTATCTCGCCGACGCTGACGCCCGGCGAATTGACATCATGCTCGTTCCGTTGGCGCCGTCGCATGTAAATGATAGTCGCGCACCGACGAAGCGCATTGACGTGGCGCGATACCAGGCGGCGGGGGTTTTCTCTACGGGCGCGGCGTATGGCCACGCTTCGAGTGGCGTCGAAATGCGGCACCCCTATGACCCAACTAGGTGGCGCGAAACCATCTTTCTGCTCGTCGATGATCTTGAAGAGCGCGACAATGCTGCGAGTGCGACTCGTATGGCCGTCTTGCAAATGACCTTGGCAGCAGATACGGGATTTGAGGCCCTTAAGGCTTGATGAAAAACTTGATCAATCATTCGAGTTGATTGCGTCTTTGAACGCTAGAACTGCGGGTACTTTCCGGATGACTTCTAAGATAGTGTTGCTTCGTGCCAAACGCTTCAGTGACGAACGGGGATGGTTCTCTGAAGTCTACAACGAGAAGGTTTTTACGGGTTATGGTATCGAGGATCGCTTCGTTCAGGACAACCATTCGCTCTCGGTTCCTGTAGGGACTTTGAGAGGGCTGCATTTCCAAACCCCACCTTTCGAACAAGCCAAACTCGTACGGTGTATCCGCGGTCGGATTTTCGATGTCGCTGTCGACATACGTCGAGCGTCGCCGACGTTCGGGTGGTGGGTCGGTGCCGAGCTTTCAGCGGAGAACGGGAACCAACTCTACGTCCCAGTTGGTTTTGCGCACGGTTTCGTGACACTCGAACCCTCGACAGAAGTGACCTACAAGGTGTCCAATCTTTACTCTCCAGAGAACGATAGCGGCATCCTCTGGAATGATCCACAGATCGGGATCGAATGGCCTCTGCCTGTCGGGATCGAGCCCATTTTGAGCCCCAAGGATGGGCACCAGCGGCGGTTGCGTGATTTTGACAGCCCCTTCGTCTACGACGGGGTGCCGCTCGAATTGGTTGAACGGTAGATTTCAGAAGGACTAGCCATGCGAATTCTCGTTACCGGCGGTGCAGGCTTCATCGGATCTGCTCTGGTTCGGCACCTCATTGAGAATACCGAGCACGAAGTCTTGAACTTCGACAAACTGACCTATGCTGGTACGCTCACATCTTTGGCCTCCGTTGCGTCGTCCCCACGGTATCACTTTAGGCGGGGAGATATCTGTGACGAAGGCGCTGTCGTTGCAACTATCGGCGATTTTCAGCCAGATGTGATTACCCACCTAGCCGCAGAATCGCATGTCGACCGGTCGATTGACGGTCCGAACGCCTTCATACAGACGAATGTGGTCGGTACCTATACCATGCTATCGGCGGCGCTGGACTACTGGCGCAAGCTTCCGGTAGACCGCGCGCAGAGCTTCCGGTTCCATCATATCTCGACCGACGAAGTATTTGGTTCGCTCGGTGAAACGGGCTACTTCACCGAAAGAACTCCTTACGATCCCCGTTCACCCTATTCGGCGTCCAAGGCCGGCTCGGATCATCTCGTCTCCGCCTGGGGACACACATTTGGTCTGCCCGTCCTGATTACTAATTGCTCGAACAACTATGGCCCCTATCATTTTCCTGAGAAACTCATCCCTTTGATTATTGTGAAGGCGCTCGCTGGCGAGCCACTCCCCGTCTATGGTAATGGCACGAACGTCCGTGACTGGCTGTATGTGGAAGATCATGTTCGCGCGCTGCAATGCGTGTTTGAAAATGGCGTCCCTGGCCAGAATTACAACGTTGGCGGCAACTCGGAACGTCGGAACATCGATGTCGTGAAAACTGTCTGCGAAATTCTGGATCGCTTGCTCCCGCGCGACGATGGGCAATCCTATGCCGACCAGATTACCTATGTCACCGATCGCCCTGGACACGACCAAAGATATGCGATCGATGCAGCGAAAATTGGCAGAGAGCTCGGCTGGCGACCGGTTGAAAGCTTCGAGAGCGGGATCGAGAAGACCGTCGCCTGGTACTTGAGCAACCGGGACTGGTGGGCCGAAATTCTTGACCGTGATCAAGCTGCCCGACGACGAGGCTTGGGTGCGTGAAGATGCGGCGGATTTTGCTTACAGGCGGCACGGGGCAGGTGGGGACGGAGCTCCTCCGCTGCCAGTGGCCCAGCGATATAGAGCTGATTGCGCCCAGCCGTCACGAATTAAACCTCTTGGATTGCAGCGCTTTGTTGCGTTACGTCGCCGATGGCGGGTTTATCGCGGTTGTCAATGCGGGAGCCTATACCGCGGTCGATAGGGCAGAAAGTGATGTTGTAACTGCATGGAAGACCAACGCGTTGGCACCTGCAGCACTCGCGTCGGCCACGCGGTCCGCAGGAATCCCGATCATTCACCTTTCTACGGACTATGTATTCGACGGCTCGAAAGGCAAGCCCTACACTGAGGATGATCCGGTTGCGCCCGTTGGGGTTTACGGCGCTTCTAAGGAAGCAGGAGAGCAGGCCGTGCGTACCGGTAACCCCAGGCATATCATTCTGAGGACTGCGTGGGTCTTCAGTCCCTTTGGCACAAACTTCGCAAAGACAATGTTGCGCCTGGGCAGCGAGAGGGAGCTTGTCAGGGTTGTTGACGACCAGTTCGGTTGTCCTACTGCGGCATCGGATATCGCTTCTACTGTCCGCTTGATTGCACTCCGGCTAATCGAGGGCCCGCAGGCACCTTTGGGAACGTACCATTTCGTAAACGAAGGTGAGGCCTCCTGGTACGAGTTCGCACGCGAAATCTTCTCCAGGCAGCAACTCAATGGCGTGAAGGTTCCAAGAGTCGAAGCAATCGCCACGGAGGATTATCCGACGCCAGCGAGGCGCCCGAAGAACTCCAGGCTCTCGACAGCCAAACTGGCTCGGGACTACTCGGTAAAGCCACGCGACTGGCGAGCAGCCTTAGAGGGCGTTCAGCAAATCCTCTCGTCCGGCCAACATTCGTAAGGAAATCCACGCTATGAAAGGCATTATTCTGGCCGGAGGATCCGGCACTCGACTGCATCCGGCGACCTTGGCTGTCAATAAACAGCTTTTGCCAGTTTATGATAAGCCGATGATCTACTATCCGTTGTCCGTGCTGATGATGGCGAAGATTTATGATGTTCTCATTATCTCCTCGCCCGATTTCATTGACGGCTATCGCAGGCTCTTCGGTGACGGTTCAGCTTTGGGGTTGAGGATTTCCTACGGGATCCAGACGCGGCCAGACGGCTTGGCGCAGGCCTTCACGATCGGTGATGCGTTTATTGGCAAGGATAGAGTTGCGCTGGTTCTTGGAGACAACATCTTCTTCGGCGCAGGGCTTTCTGACTTGCTTGCAACGGCGGCCGCGCGAACTGTGGGGGCGACGGTCTTCGCCTATGAGGTGGACGATCCGGAAAGATACGGCGTAGTGGAATTAGATGAGCGCGGACGCGCCGTTAGTCTTGAAGAAAAGCCGACCGCGCCGCGCTCCCGCTTCGCGGTGACAGGTCTTTATTTCTATGACAATGACGTCGTGGAGTACGCAAAACGTCTCAATCCATCTGCTAGGGGTGAGTATGAGATCACGGATCTCAACCGCCTCTATATGGACCGTGGGATGCTTCATGTAGAGAAAATGTCGCGCGGATATGCGTGGCTCGACACTGGTACACACGACAGCCTGCTTGAGGCCGGTGAGTTCGTTCGTACAATACAGCATCGTCAGGGAACGAACATAGCCTGTATTGAAGAAATTGCCTATCAGAACGGCCTGATTACGCGCGATCGTTTAAAAGAGCTTGGCGGTCTTTACGCGAAGACGGCATACGGGCGATACCTATTGAAGATCGCAGATTTCGAAGCAAGCAGCGGCGGTGTATAGCAACTCATCACGAGCGGCTCATTTGAAGTAGCGCTCTCAATGTTGCACTTGTTCGCTTTCGCACGTATCCCCTGCGGTACGGCGGCAGGGCGCAAGCAGTGAAACTCGATCTCGTCGCCCTTAGTGGCGCAAGTTGTCAAAGGCATATTGCATGTTGAATTGGTTGGGAAAGTTTAAACAAGCCAACAAACCCGTCAGAGAATCACGTGAATCAATTTTTGATCAATATGAGCTGCGGCGGCCAGACCATCAGAATGCTATAGACGCGCTGCCCGGTTGGAGTTCGGCGTTTCCTGGCCATCTTCAACTCCAGGCCGGGAACCACCCCCTCTTTGCTGATAGTAGGATCGCGTGGGCGCTTGAGCAATTTGGGGCCATAGAGGGCAAAACGATCTTGGAGGTCGGCCCGTTGGAGGGCATGCACACATTTATGCTTAACGCGCAGCGGCCTTTGCGCATTGACGCTGTTGAGGCAAATCGACTTTGCTATCTGCGCTGTCTTGTTTCACGCCAGATCCTTGATATTGACCGCGCGCGGTTCCTGCTGGGGGATATTCAAGCTTGGCTGAGTGCGGGAGAAGTCGATGTCTACGACCTAGCCATTGCTTCCGGAGTTCTGTATCATATGGCTGATCCGGCCGGCTTCCTTCAGCAAGTTTCAGCGAAGGCGGGTGCGTTATATCTTTGGACCCACTACTTCGACGAGACGGCCATGCCGGCTGATGACGTGCGACGTTTGCCCTTCAGCGGAAAAGTTGAGATCAAGAGTGTCGGAGATACCACTGTTCGTTACTACGAGCGGAGTTATAACCACGCGAATTCACACCCTTCGTTCTGCGGGGGAATGAAGGATCGCCATTTCTGGCTGCACCGCGATGATATCCTATTGCTACTGAGCAAATTCGGATATGACGAGATACTCATTCAGGTGGATGAGCCTGATCATTCCGGTGGGCCCTGCTTTTCATTATTGGCCAGACGCCGTTAGTGTCGCGAGAAGCTGTTACCTCGACTTGAGGCTGAAAAAGTGCTGTTTAATGTCGAACGTGATCTCGGCGATCTCATCGAAGGGTACCTCATACCCGACGGTTTTTCAGATCACCCATCGATTATCGTCTCTGGTATTGAGGGGATACTCGCGCGGTTAACATGCGATCAGTATCGTGAGGCAGTGGTGGAGTCCGGGCGCCATGGAACCGGTTTGGTAGGGTTCAGAATTGATAACTCTGTCGTTGCCGACCTTGCTCAGCGAGAAATACTGGGGGTTCATGACGCTAAAAGTGGATTGCTTATTTACCGACGAATACCGGCAAGCAATAGGAAAAGCCTGAAGATTGTCCGTCTTGAGACACAAATAGTTCCCGCCACACGGTTGGATCGGTTTTGCAGTGAAGGATTCCAGTATGAACTTCATTCAGCGGAACGGTTTGGCCACGAAACAACATTGCAGGCGTTCCACCTTGATACGCTGGATTCGGTATACATCAGTGGACGCTTGCTCTTGAAGAACTACGAGGCTTTCTTAGATCGTGGCTTTCAAGCGGTCGCACTGCTTACCGAACCGTACTACGAGATGGCTGCACGCATTTTTGTTTTGAAAAAGATGGCGCGCGTGCCTTTGTCCTTTCTAGGGGATCGTGACCGTCTGATTTTGACCCCGGCGGCGGAACACTTCGCCGACGTGGATCTGCACAGTGAAGCATCTCTTAAGTCGGCGCTTAAAAAAGCGCCGCCAAAAGTACGGAGTGTCTTGACCTCACCGATGACACGGCAGCTCGTTTGCACGACACCGGAGCAGTTTGTCACTAAGGCCGATGTGGCCGCCGCTATTGAGCTGCTTTCTCGTTTCACGGTAGTTGGTCACGACAGCGAACCCTCGCTGTTTCAGTTTGGTGTAGCTGAACTTTTAGGCCGCCCGGCTGAGGATATTCCGCTGCCAACGCGACACAGAGTACTTGAAGAAGCGGCAGTTCGGTTGCGTGAGATACCTGCGGCCGAAACACTTGTGGAGCATGACCTTATTTTTGACCACTATGTGCGACAGGCGTTGCGAGTGGGAAGCTTCGAAAGCTAGCGATGAGTGCGTGGCGGATAAAACAGAAGCAAGTTGAAGGGAAAATAGTCGGGCCTCAGACTCGGCGCGAGCACTCCATGAGTGTGCGCCAGGTGCTGCCGACAATCCTACGTCGGCGAGAGCTGCGATCGATCGGGAATGGAACTGTCGACTTAGAGGCAATTGATGTTGACCCTGGGGAAGGTCGTCCTCGGACCAGCGGGAAATTTCCTGTTTGGTTGTCGACCTTTCTTGCGATGGTTGTTTTGCCTTTTTTGCTAAGCTCACTCTATTTTATTTTCATCGCCTCTGATCAATTTACAGCGGAGGCGAGGTTTGCGGTGAGATCGCTGGCTGACGACGCTTCTAGCGAAAGTCCGCAAAGTGGCAGTGTGCTGACAATGAGATCTGCTAGTCAAGATGCGTATGTCGTGACGAGCTTCATTCATTCAGCAGAGCTTCTAAAGCGGATTGAGGGAAAGATTGACTACCGCGGAATGTTCGCCCGGAAGAATATCGATTTCTTCTCGTCTTTTAGCACCGAAGGGGCAAACGAAGATTTCTTAGACTATTGGAAACAGCAAGTCACAGCCTATATTGACGGTCCGTCAGGCATTGTCACGCTTAAGGTGCGAACGTTCAGCCCCGAGGATTCGGTAATCCTCGCTTCTGCTATTGTGGAAGAGAGTGAGCTACTTATTAATGAAATGTCTGTTAGGGCACGCAACGATGTGCTTGCTAGCGTACGCGCAGAAGTCGAAAAAGCGGGGGACGTATATGGTAACGCCCTTGGAGAACTTAATCGATTCCAGGATGGCTCTGGTATTTTAAGTCCCCAGATGCAGGCTCAAGAAACCGGGAAGCTTGTTGCAAAACTCTTAGGCGAAAAGCTCGAGATCGAAACTCGCCAATTTGTTGCCAAGCAATCGTCAGCTGATCAGTCACCTGCTTATCAGCAACTTACACTGGCGCGCGAGAGTGTAGATGGACAGATTGAGCGTCTCAAGGCTCAATTGACCGGAACATCGGACGAAAGCCTCGCAAAGGCCCTTCTTCGCTATTCTGAACTAGAGACAAATCGTGTGGTAGCGGAAAAAATCTATGAATCGTCGCGGCAGGCTTATGAGGCTGCGCTCGCGGAGTCACTTCGAAAGGCTCTCTATGTCGTTGTTTTTGTGCAGCCAACTCTCCCAGAGAAGTCCCTCTACCCGCTTCGGATCTTCTCGCCTCTAGTAATCTTTCTTGGGTTGTCTGTGCTGTGGTCAACGTTGGCGCTCACTTGGGCATCCATACAAGATCACAGGCTCTAGAGGAATTCGATGATCCGATTTACGAACGTTTCAAAACATTTCAAAACACAGCATAATAAAAAAGTAATATTGGATAGAGCAAATGTGGATTTTTTGCCTGGGTATTCTTATGGTCTACTTGGCGTGAACGGCGCCGGCAAATCAACGACGTTGCGAATGATTTCTGGTACGATTCTGCCGAATGCCGGAAAAATTTACAAGGATTGTAGAGTGTCCTGGCCATTGGGGTTCGCTGGGGGATTTCACGCGGCTATGACAGGACTAGACAACCTTCGCTTTGTCGCTCGTGCATATGGCGAAGATGTTCGGCGCGTCTCGCGCTTTGTGGAGGAGTTTGCTGAGCTGGGGGACTATATTCACGCCCCCGTGAGGACATACTCATCTGGAATGTTGGCGCGGCTTGCATTTGGTCTATCAATGGCAATTGAATTCGATTGCTACTTGATTGACGAGATCACAGCGGTTGGCGATGCGCGATTTCAAGAGCGGTGTCGCGAAGCCTTTGAAAGACGTCGCAAGAATGCGGATCTGATAATGATCTCGCACGGTATGGACACAATAAAAAACTACTGTGATAAGGGTATGGTGCTCGTCGACGGACGATTAATCGTGTTCGATCAGGTAGAGCATGCCATAGAGGCGTACTATCGCCTGAATCGGTGAGGTGATCCATCCGCCCATTCGCTCTGGAACTGAAAACACGATGCCTCATCAATCTCAATTTCGAGTAAACAGCGCTGAGCAGACTGCGCTTGAAGTGAGCCGCGGTGTTTCTGTCCGCTTGGCAGCAACTGCTCGAAAACTTCGCTTCTCAACATCAAGCCGTAGTGAACACTTCAACGTTGCAGGGTTACGCCCGAAACTTTCTGAGCGATTAAATCGAATTGCGTTCGCTATTTGTACTGTTTTCCTTCTGATTTTTCCTAATATATTTTCGCTGGTTTACTATGGCTTTATTGCGTCTGATCAGTATCAATCGGAAACCCGATTCACGGTGCGTACGTCTACTCCGGCGCTGGGCAAGGATCAGCTTGGGAAGGCGACAGGCATACCAGCTGCAAAGATAGTTCAGGATACGCAGATCGTCGCCGAATTCATAACCAGCAGAGCGATGCTCGATTCCCTCCGGAAACGAATCGATCTTCGCGCTGTGTATGGACGTTCTGATATCGATCTGATTTCGCGTCTGGCGAAGGACGCGCCATCGGAAGATCTACTATCCTTTTGGCAAAAGATGGTCTCAACGTCGATCAGCCCTTCGAGTGGCATCATTACCGTGAAGGCTCGCGCGTTCTCTTCGGAGGAAGCGCAGCGAGTATTGACGGAAGTCGTTCGCGCCGCGGAGACTGCGGTCAATGACATGAATTACCGAATCTGGCGGGACGTAACAGACACTGCGCAGAAAAACCTAGATCGCGCTGCGGAACAACTGCGGCTCGCTAGAGGAAATCTGCAAGTCGCGCGGAACCAATCCGGGATGCTGTCCGTGGAAGGCACGGCGACCGTCATTGCGGCGTTGATTGAAAATGTTGAGCGCGAAAGGCTTGATCTTCAACAGAAGTACGATGTTCAGGTTCAATCCGTCGGCAAAGATGCGCCCCAACTGCGTGTGCTTCGGAGAGAGATCGCAAGCAAAGAACAGCAAGTCAAGGAACTGCGTGCTCAGCTCGCGGGTGGGCTCAGCGAAGGGGAGAATCTTGCACAGACCTCTACAACTTTCGCGCAGCGCCAGATGGAGCAGGGGCTGGCGGAGCAGCAGTTTACAAGCAGCGTGAAGACAATGGAACAAATTAAGTTTGTAAGCCGGCAGCAATTGTTATATCTCGACGCATTCCTCCTCCCGGACAAGCCGGATAAAGCGAAGTTCCCAAAGCGGGTATTTTGGATATTAGTAACACTTGTTAGTTCGCTTGTTCTGTGGGCAATGGCGATAGGTACGCTGGCGATTGTTAGGCGACGCATTCACCAATAGTGAAAATCAGAGTGGGTAAGCAGACTTAATTGCCGGGCCCCCAGCCTCTGGAAACCGACTTGTTCTACTGCGGTCGGTCGGACGATCTTTGCGAGTGACAATAATGGCACTGCTAGTAACACCCAACGATGAATTGAAACAAAGCGGCGAAAGTACGACTGGCGCCCAAATCTGGAGTGCGCAGGGCGATGACCCGGCGTTTAAGATCTCTTACTCGTTTCTGCGGCAACCAATTGTCATAGTCAGTATTTTCGGGATTTCGGGTGCCATCGACCCAAAGATCTATATTAACCGCGGGAGCGGATTTGCCGAACAAGACGCCGTCTCCTTTCAAAAACGAAACGGTTTTGTCTTCATTATGAATGTAGGAAAGTTTGGGTCACTTCGGGCGCTGCGCGTCGATCCAGCAAGTTTGCCAATTGATTTCGAGTGGCGGGTCGAGTCGTTTGAAGACGGTCGGGCAGGTATGCATCGTGCGCGGGAATTAATCGAGGGGCGGCCTGACGCACAACTCGTTGACGTCGGGCGCATACCCCGCTTCACGCGACCGAAATTCAAACTCCCATCATTTCGTCGAAAAAATGACAGCGTCAAAACCTATATTCTAGCCAACTATGCGCTCGCCGCGAGCAGTGCGACGCCTGCGTTCTGTGAAAACGGCTCGTGTTGGTTGAGCGTGGTCGTGCCCGTTTATAACACTCCAGTCCAATACTTGGACGAATTGCTTGCTTCGTTTCGATCCCAAGGAGTGGAGGGAATTGAGCTTATCCTTAGCGATGATGCCTCAACGTCGAATGACACGCTTACCTGGCTTGAGGCTCATAGAGGCGACGGGGTCGTCCAAGTGGTATTCAACCCACAAAACAAAGGTATTGCAGCGGCGACGAACGCTGGTTTGAAGGTGGCTCAAGGGAGCTGGGTTACATTTCTCGATCACGATGATCTAATTGCTCCTCATGCATTGAAGGTTTTAGCGGCCGAAATCGAAACCTTCAAAGAAGCTTATTTCTTCTTTACAGACGAAGTAATCGTAGATGACAGGCTCCACGCGAAGGGTTTGATGCTCAAGCCGAGTTATGATCCGGTCCTCCTGTCCGGGGTGAACTACATCAATCATTTCTCCGTTTAT
This sequence comes from Ensifer sp. 22521, assembly GCF_052044795.1. Taxonomy (NCBI): domain Bacteria; kingdom Pseudomonadati; phylum Pseudomonadota; class Alphaproteobacteria; order Hyphomicrobiales; family Rhizobiaceae; genus Ensifer; species Ensifer sp. 22521. Next base: position 4,098 of record NZ_JBQENM010000023.1, on the reverse strand, counting down.
CGGCGTAGCCGCCTCGTTGAGATCGGATTCTTGAGGCTCGGTTTCGATGGATCGCAAGACTACGACCTTCTCCTTCGGTATTTGGAAAACATCCCCGAGGACAAAATTCGCCACATTCCCTATCCTGCTTATTGGTGGCGCCAAACGGGACAGAGTTATTCCGCAAAGTACATTGATAAGGCAACGCACAACGCGCGAAAGGCGATTGTAGATAGCTTTGCGCGATCTGGGAAAAAGATTGAAGTCCTCGAAGCCGCGACTAACACCCTCCATAGAGTTTCGTTTCAGCAACCTGAATGGCTGTGGCCAAAGATATCCATCATTATCCCGAGCAAGAACTCATTAGATTTTGTGGCACGGGTTTTGGAGGGGATCTTTTCTCACACAGACTATCCGAATTTTGAGGTAATTGTTGTGGACAACGGCTCTGACGACGACCGAGTGCTTGAACTTTATCGGCGCTACAAGTTGCAATACAACAACTTCACTTACGATATTTTCCGATCTGAGTTTAATTTCTCATATTCCGTGAACCGTGGCGTTCGAATGGCATCGGGAGAACATGTTCTGTTGCTGAACAACGACATCGAGATCATTGAGCGAGACTGGCTAAAGGAGATGGTACAATGCTTAGCATTCCAGCGGACGGGCATTGTCGGTGCAAAACTATTGTATCCCGATGATACAATCCAGCACGCGGGGGTCATTGTCGGATTTGGCGGATTAGCCGGGCATTGGTATTCTAGAAAACCAAACAATTTTGGCGGACCTATGAACCGCCTGCATGTGCGCAATTCCATGAGCTGCGTGACAGGTGCTGCGATGCTGATATCGGGAGATTGTTTGAAACATGTGGGTCCGTGGGATGAGGCGAACTTTCCAGTGGCCTACAACGATGTAGATTATTGTCTACGAGCTGGAAGTGCGGGATACCGAATTGTGTGGACGCCGTTCGCCTGCTTGTATCACCATGAATCAGTTTCGCGCGGTTCTGACGCCACTGGTTCGCGCCGCAGACGATTCGAGCGCGATAAGGAACGCTTGCGCTCTATCCACGCGACTTTTTCTTTTCGGGATCCAGCGATCAATCCTGGGTACTCAATAGACCACTCAGAACCGGTAGTACTGGAGCCTGCGAGCCTATTTTCATCACGCTGACCTGATCTGATTAGCGGCAACAATTCGTGCTTGACGAAGGGCGCGAGCGCCTTGGATGTTATGGGTCTAGTTTCCGCAAGACTCGAACAGGCCCGCCGATAAGTATCTCTCGGTCCATAGCTGGGATATCTAACCAATAGGATCTGATTGCAGCTTCGGCGGAGGCAAAGCTTGCGTCTTGGCGTGTGCCGAATAAGTTCCATGAAGTGAGATGTCTGGGCGCATCCGGATCAATCGGCCGGATTGCATATATTATTGAAGTTGGCGCTTGTGACTGGTGATAGATTCTTGCCTCTTCCTCCGTGGGAATTGCGAAGACACTGCTGAGCCGTGAGGGCGCGTTCGGTCTAAGCGCGAGTCGGGCGAATTCGAAGATCAATTGTAAGCCTCCGGTGGAGACCGCAGGTTACGCCGCCTGAGCGTTCAGCGCGTCTGGCTGCCAGTTCCACGGAAGCAATTGCTGCAGCTTGGTGATCGGCGTGTCGGCGATGCGGGCGAGAACGTCGGCAAGCCATGCCTGTGGATCAATGTCGTTGAGCTTGGCGGTCATGAGCAGTGTCGCCATGAACGCAGCACGGTCAGCGCCACGATCCGATCCGGCGAAGAGCCAGGACTTTCTGCCGAGTGCAAAGCCTCTGAGCGCTCGCTCGGCCGCATTGTTCGTCAGGCAAATCCGGCCGTCCTCCAGGAAGGACATGAAGCCATCCCAGCGCTTGAGCATGTAGTCGATCGCCTCTGCGACCGGAGAGCTGCGTGACAGCTTTAACCGCTCGGTTTGAAGCCAGGTCTGCAGATCGTCGACGAGCGGCAGGCTTTCCTTGTGGCGACGCTCCAGACGTTGATCCGCCATAAGCCCGTTGATCTCCCGCTCGATATCAAACAGGGCATCGATCCGTTTGACGGCTTCCAGCGCCATGGGCGAGACCGGCGCAGCGTTCTTTCCACGCTTGGCGCTTGCGGCAATGTCCGCGAGCACGAAGAATTTGCGCCGCGAGTGAGCCCAGCAAAGTGCCTTCGTCAGAGAACCGGGATCGCGGTCTACCTTGAACAGCGGATTGTAGCCGCCATAGGCGTCCGCCTGCAGAATGCCGGTGAAGGATTTGAGGTGGCGCTCCGGATGCTCCTGCCGCCGGTCCCGTGAGGCATAATACAGCGCGGCCGGCGGTGAGAGCCCGCCGAATGGCCGATCGTCCCGGACATAAGTCCAGATGCGGCCCGTATCGGTCTTTCCCTTTGCCAGGATCGGCACGGTCGTGTCGTCACCATGCAGACGCTCGGCGGCAAGGACATGCGCCTCGATCAGAGAGTGAATGGGCTTCAACGCTGCGGCACATGCTCCAACCTGATCAGCCAATGTCGACAAGCTGAGGTCGACACCTTCGCGGGCATAACGTTCGCTCTGACGGTTGAGCGGCTGGTGCTGGGCGAACTTCTCGAAGAGGATCATCGCCAGCAGGTTCGGCCCGGCAAAACCGCGGGGCGTTACGTGGAATGGTGCTGGCGGCTGCGCAATCTTCTCGCACTCGCGGCAGGTGAACTTCTCCCGCACCGTCTGGATGACCTTCCACTGACGCGGAACGACCTCCAGGGTCTCGGTGATGTCCTCACCAAGCTTCGACAGTTTTGCCGATCCGCAGCAGGCGCAATTCGTGGGAGCGGCGATGACGACGCGCTCGCGCGGCAGATGTTCGGGAAACGGTTTGCGTGATGGGCGCTTGCGCTCGAAGGCTTTGACAGCTGAAGCTTTGGCTGCGATCTCTGCCACCAGTTCATCTTCACCGGCGTCCGCTTCGAGCTCTTCGAGCTGAAGTTCCATCTGCTCCAGGAGCCGCGCCTTGCGCTCGGATCGGCTGCCGTAAAGTTCACGACGAACCTTGTCGATCTCCAGCTTCAGCCTCGCGATCAGCGCCTCGGAATGCGATACGAGTGCCTTTGCGCTAGCGGCTTCAGCCTTGGCGGTCGCCGCTTCTGCTTCGGCTGCAACACGTCGAGCGCGTTCCTGGGCCAGCAGTGCAACCGCACTGGCAAGGTCGTCCGGAAGCTCTTCGGTCACATTGCTCATGACAGGATGGAATCATATTCGACCCCGCCATTCCAGTGCTTTCGTTCACCCGGCGGACGTCGGCCGCCAGGTCTTTTGCGGCATTCGCCAGTCGATGCCTTCCAGCAGATAACCGAGCTGCGCAGGCGTGATTACCACCGTGCCATCGGCTGCCGATGGCCAGATGAAGCGTCCCCGCTCAAGCTTCTTCGTGAACAGGCAAGCTCCCTGGCCGTCATGCCAGATCACCTTGATCAAACCGCCGCCTCGGCCGCGGAATACGAACAGGTGCCCACACATCGGATCACGCTTCAGCGCCTCCTGTACCATCAACGACAGACCCGGAAAGCCTTTGCGCATGTCGGTATAGCCTGTCGCCAGCCAGACCTTTACACCTGTAGGGACCAGGATCATCGCAGTCCCAGCACACAGTCGAGAATACGGCCAAGCGCTTCGGTATCGATGTCGCTATCCACGCGGACGCGTCGGCCACGACCAAGTTCGATCGTTACATCACAGCGTTTGCGTCGGGGATGGGATGGTGCGGATGGCTCCGGTATAGCGGGCGAGCCTGCCGAAGCGGTCTCAGACACGATTACCGGCACCAACATGCTTGCCGCTCCTGCCGACGGTCCATCGACCTGGCAAAGCTCCTTGCGCCAGCGGAAGAGCTGGCTGACATGGATGCCGGCCGCGCGGGCAATCTCGGAGATAACCGCATCAGGCTCAAGGCAGGCGGCGACCAACTGCTCCTTCTCCTTGCGAGACCAGCGCCGACGACGCTCAACAGACGTGATCACTTCAATCGGATGCTTCGTCATAGGACTATCCCTAGTGTTTGCACTAGGACTTCCGATGTTGAGCGTCACCTCACAAGGCGGCCCTCACCGTGGGCTTAC